>CALBVY010000039.1 GCA_937969495.1 uncultured Verrucomicrobiales bacterium
TCCGTAGCATCTTTCCAGTAGATCAGCCTGCCGAGAGAACTTCCGAGTAAAAACAAAGATTGGGAGGTATGAGGCTTTTTGTTAATTTTCGCGAGATGGGAGAAAATATTTCCGTAAGCTTGTGAAGTAGGATTACTCGCCTCCATGAAACCTGCCGCACCTTTTTCAATTTCAGATTGAGTTTGCAGAGTCTGGATGGTTTGGAACGTGGGGAAATGGCAGGAGTTGAGCACTGCCGTTGCTTTGTCACACGCTGGAGTGATGATATTGTTTACTAACCGAGGCAGATGTTTACGCCATCCGCGTTCGTCTTCTTTATTGTCCTGGAGCTTGGTGGCAAGACCACTAACGGTAACCGCCGCCGCATAGCCCAGTGAGGTTTCATCACAGCAGATAGGTTTATGTTTTGCTAAAGGATTACAACATGTGCGTTGCTGCATTGCGGTATCCGTATCAGCGAGAGCTGTGCCAGCTAGTGCAAGGAAGGTAGCATCACGGTTTACGAGAAACCGAGCGGCAGCATGGTAGTCAGTATGTAGCTGGCAGGAAAGTCCACAGAAAATACTCTGGTAGAGCGAGCGTGCTGAGGTTCCGCAGCTTGGTGCTGGTGCGTAGAGAAAGCCAAACATTGCAGCTATTGTGTTTAAATAAAAGCAAATGAAAACTAAAAACCATGCACTTATCCATGAGTATTAATGAAAATAATCACTCGTCAAAGGAAGTAATATCAACAATAAAAAATATCATGAAAAACATCATCCAATTTTCGATTAATCTTTTTTCCAGCGTATTGATGGTTACTGCCTGCTATGCCAAAGAAACAACTGCTGTAGAGACAGATACAACAAACAAGTCCGATACCAGCGAGTGGATTCAACTTTTTAACGGCAAAGACTTAACAGGGTGGACTCCTAAATTTAAAGGTCACGACCTTGGTGTAAATTTTAAGAATACATTCCGGGTAGAAAATGGCATGCTCAAAGTTTCCTATGATGAATACAAAAAATGGAATAATAATTTTGGCCATCTTTTTTATAAGGACGAGTTCTCCCACTATGTTTTGCGTGCAGAGTATCGCTTTGTAGGTAATCAGGTTGCAGGTGGACCAGCATGGGCATTACGTAATAACGGCTTTATGATTCATGGCCAGTCGGCAGAGAGTATGAAAAAGGATCAGGACTTCCCTAACTCCATTGAAGTGCAGCTACTGGGCGGTGCACCTGATAGCAAGAAGCCACGTCCTACACTGAGTATCTGCACCCCCGGTACACGCATTGTGATGAATGGGAAATTGATCAAACCTCATGTCATTAAATCAAAAGGACCGACTTTTTATGGTGATGAGTGGGTGGCGATAGAAATTGAAGTTCGCGGCAGCGAAGTCATTCGCCATAAGGTGAATGGGAAAATTGTTATGGAATACAATAAGCCCCAACTTGATAATAAAACTTTATTAGAAAAGGGTACTATCTCTATTCAAGCAGAGAGCCATCCTACTGAGTTCCGTAAGATTGAGCTAAAGGTGCTGAAGAAATAAAGAAGACTCTAACCTCTCCGTATTTCAGATCCTTTAAAAAGAACCATGATACGGTAGACCTTCTTTTCCTTACAGGTGATACGGCCTGTTTGAAGGTCAAAGGAATCTGGAATTTCCACACGGTGTAGATCAACGGAAGCAAAGAAGCCGCGCTCGGAGAATATGTCAATGAGCATATTCATGGCTTTAGGGTCTTCTAATAGAGGGTCTTCGGAGTTGATATGTGCCCTTCCTGAAATGGCATGAGGCGTCACAATAGGCATGATTTTTTCCTCAATCAAAGTGACCACGTTATGAAAAAGCGTGGGATGCTCTAGACGGTAACGATCAATGCGGTAGACGAGGTCTCTGCGCGCATGTCTGATGATTTCGCCGGCCTCTGGAAGATTGCGTAATACATCATAGGTTCTAGGATCTAGCTCCAATGAGCTTTGGTATTCCAGCTCCTTAAAGATTTTTTGCTGTACCTGATCTAGTGGCAGCTGGGCATTGATAAAGTGGTAGTGAAAAATTTGCTTCAGTGAAACAAGTGCATCATACGTCTTCTCCTTAAATGTCCGGTAGCGATTACGCGCCAGCTCTTCATTGGTATCCGTGGGGCGTTCTTCGAGTAGTTCTCCAGATCCTGTGCGCTTTACTTCTTCGTTATGCGCGATGATTTCCCGTCCTCGCTTCAGCTGACGGGCAATACTCTCAGCTTCATCAACAAAGAGCACCATGATGTGATAAATAGGCTGTTTAAAGTGCACCTTATACTCACAGTCCTGATACGCGCGGCGTAGTGAGATCATCTTATCGTAGAGCATTTTAATACACTCCACCTGCACCTTAGTACGCGGAAAACCATCTAACACAACCCCTTCTCGATAAACAGGGTCAAGCATCTCACGGAAGAGAATATCAACGACTTCACGGTCTCCCACCATATGACCTTGGTTTTTAAGCGCCTTCATTTCTGGTGTATCCAGTAATGCACTAACAACGATAGGTGGTGCCTGAATATCACGCACTTTACAGATATAACTAGTATTTGTGCCCTTACCAGAGCCTGGCGCACCACCTAGGAGGATGATTTCCTTAGGGAAACGCATATTTTCACGTCCACGCTCGGTCTGCAGGGCATCCCAGACGGAATTGAAAATCATCTGCGCGTCCTTGACTTCAAGGTCATGGCTTTTACGGGGGCTGGATGGCACTATACTCACAAAGGAGGAAATAGGCTAAAATGAGAGATTCGTCTAGCTTAGAGAATGTTATTGCAGGGCTTCTGCTATCATTTTTTGACCCGCTGGGGAGAAGTTGATGTTAAGTGCTAAGTTATGTCCAGAGGGGCTCATCTTGGCCCATGTTTTCCGTACGATGCTAATCATCTTATCATGCTCGGTGTTTTCAATCAGATCATCAAACTGGTAGCGGAGAAAAACAATACACAAGGCGTCTTCGAGAGTCTGGCAGTCTGGATCTTTTTGAAGATTCTTTTTTTCATTGAGCGCCTGAACTTTTTGGATGATATCCTCTGGATAACCCACTTCTTGGAGAATCTTTCCAGATACCTCTGCGTGGAATTTTTTTAATCCTGTCCTCCACTTTAAATAACCTGCACGCCCCATCGGCTGGGTATTACGTGGTATTTCCCAGCGGCAGATGTGCTGGCAGCGTGAGGCTAGTAGCAGTGGTTCGCTGGCATTGGGGTTGAGCTCTTGAACGACATCGGTGAGCCGCTCTGCAAATACTTGTTCTTTAGGACGTTCCGCACCAGAAACGATTATTTTGTTAGGGTCTTTGGCATTTGCTTGGTCAAAAGAAGTAAATGCCTGCCGAAGCCGTTGATTCATATTGTGAAGATGGCTTGAGGGCAGTACTTAGGCAATAACGATTTGCGACCTACAAAACGCGATGTCGAGCATGTCTTGACACATGGCATGCTCCACAGCATCAGTGATGGATGCCCGATGTCCCATTATTGGAAATCATTGATACCGATGATACCTTTGTCATAGTTAACAAACAGGGTGGTATGCTTTCTGTGCCGGGTAGAGGTGTGGAGAAAATCGATAGTGTCACTCACAGAGTTCGACGGATGTTTCCTGGGTGTATCCAACAACCTGCTGTGCATAGACTAGATATGGATACCTCGGGCTTGATGGTAGTGGCACGCACGGCAGAGGCAATGCGTGAGCTATCACGGCAGTTCCGCGAGCGCGAGACGAGTAAACGCTACATCGCCCTATTAGATGGAGTGGTGGAGACAGACGGCGGTGTAATTGAGCTACCGTTTCGCTTAGATGTAGAAAATCGTCCGTTTCAAATCTATGATGAAGTGTATGGCAAAATGGGCACCACACACTGGAAAAAGTTAGCCATCGAGGGCGATCAAACACGTGTGGAGTTTATTCCCATCACAGGGAGAACCCATCAGCTACGGTTACACTCTGCGCATGAAAAAGGACTTGGTATTCCTATTGTGGGAGATCCTTTTTATGGCGCTGGTACTGGCCCAGGCCAGATGAAGCTACATTCTTGTGAGCTATCATTTAATCATCCAGTAACGGGTGAACGGATGAGTTTTTCCCTGGACCCTGATTTTTAATCTTGGCCATGCAGTAGCCAGCATGAGGGCTTGGCGTCATAGCACTAAAATTGCCTCATTCTCATTGATCTCGCAACATCAATGAGCAGCTGAGCTACTTTTATCCAAGCGAAGAGGCCACGATAAAAAAGCTGCAATGACCAACATCACAGCACTGGTCCACAAGCAGGCTAACAGACCACCAAAGAGGAACATCACCCCAGAAAGAAGCGTACCCAGCAGGCGGCCACAAGCATTTGCCATATAATAAAACCCTACATTTAATGCCACTTGATCATGATTGGTAAAGGCCAAGACGAGATAAGAGTGCACCGCTGAATTAACCGCAAAAATAATCCCAAAAATCGCTAATCCAATCATCAGCGATGGCACAGGGAAAACTCCCAGCTGGATTAACAATGCAAGTAACAGAGTAATCATACTAAGGCCCGCCACCCAGCTGACAGCACTACGTTTCGGATCTCCTCTGCGTGCAAGCTTAGGCGCGGATGCTTGCACAATACCGTACCCGATGACCCATGCGGCCATAAACGAACCCACCTGATTAAAACTCCAGCCAAAGCTTTCTTTCAGAAAAACTGGCAGCGCAACAACAAACCACACATCACGTGAAGCAAAGAGAAACACCCTTGCAGCCGAGAGCCAGTTTATCTCTCGGCTTTTCGAAAAGAGTTGGGTGAACTTCACCTTACTCTTGGTCTTTCCCATATCTTGATTTAAGAAGAGTGTGGCAGCGAGAAGGACAAGAGTTAGCCCTCCAGCCATCAACCAAAGTGCTCCTTGAAAGCCAAGCCAAGTCAGGAATAACCCACCTAATAAGAAGCCTACTCCCTTGAGCGCATTTTTAGATCCCGTAAGAATAGACACCCACTTAAAGAGCGCACCATCACGATCAGACACCAAAAGCTTAACCGCACTCTTAGAGCTCATCTTGGTGAGATCCTTAGCCACGCCGGATAACGCCTGAGATGTCATCACATACACCACAGAAAGCGTGGTAGCCCATGTGGAATCTAAAAACGATAGCATCATCAGTGCTATAATCTGTAGCGTAAGCCCAGCATAGAGGGTAAACTTAAGCCCCACGCGAGAACCTACCCAACCTCCTAACAAATTTGTAAGGATGCCACAAAATTCATAGAGTAGAAAAAGGAAAGCCAGACTCACAGGAGAATATCCAAGAGCGTGGAAGTGCAATAACACTAACATCCTCAGTGCACCGTCTGTAAGCGTAAAGCCCCAGTAGGATGCAGTGACAATGCTGTAGTTCTTCGTATTCATTTTTCAGGTGATCGAATCAGCCACTTTTTCTGTAAGCTCCATCATGCGTGTGGCGTAGCCTACTTCATTGTCATACCAGACGAGGAGCTTCAGCTGCGTGCCATTGGTAACCATAGTACTGGGGGCATCAATGATTCCAGAGCGGGTGTCATTGGTATAGTCTGCTGACACCAGTGGCTTTTCTTCAAAGCCAAGAATTCCCTTAAGTTCATCTTCAGCGGCTTTTTTGAGGAGTGCGTTAACTTCCTCTACATCAGTATTTTTTTCTAATTCAAACACACAGTCTGTTAGGGAAGCGTTAAGAAGCGGCACTCGGACAGCTACGCCATCTAATTTACCTTTTAGCTCAGGGTAAATCATCGTAATCGCCGTGGCGGAACCTGTGGAGGTAGGAATTAGCGAGTTGAGACAGGAGCGTGCTCGGCGCAGATCTTTATGGGGTGCATCTACGATAGTTTGGGTGTTAGTGACATCGTGCATGGTGGTAATCATGCCATGTTTAATACCTAACTGGCTGTGGATGACTTTGACGACTGGGGCAATGCAGTTTGTGGTGCAAGAAGCGGCAGTTAAGAGATGATGTTGGTCAGGCTCGTAGAGATGATCATTACATCCCATCACGATGTTTAATGCCTGTTCTTTTACCGGTGCAGCTACGATGACTTTTTTTACCCCTGCATCAAAATAGGGCTGAAGGCTTTCAGGAGTGCGGTGGGCACCTGTGCTATCGATCACGATATCTACGCCTGCTAGATTCACTGCTCCAGGGGTAGTCGCACTGCTATAGGTAATATGTTTTCCATCTACGGTGAGGTGATCTTTTCCATAACTGATGTCATGACCCCATCGGCCATGCACGGTATCAAACTCTAGTAAATGTGCCGCCGTTTCAGCGGTTCCGTGGAGTTCATTGATGTGAGTGATTTGATAGGAATCACTATCCCACCCGGCGCGGAGCCCTAGGCGGCCCATCCGGCCAAATCCATTAATTGCAACGTTCATAGTATTGTTTTTGTTCGTGAATTTCAAAGAGCCTAGCAGCAGTGGCTATCTGTGGCGCAGAGCTCTGGATGCCCCTGACAGCAGTCTTCGGTAAGAAAGGTCATTAAGTCTTTCATCCCTGTGACATTAAGCTGATAGATGATGGAGCGCCCATCTCGCTCGGAAAAAATTAGCCCTGCTTGGCTAAGCTCCTTGAGGTGAAATGAGAGTGTCGGCTTGGCTATATTAAGCTGCTCAGAGATATCACCTGCGCAAATACCTTGTTTACCGTATTTCACAAGTAGGCGAAAGACCTCTAGGCGTGATGGTTGAGCAAGTGCAGATAATGCGGCTACGGCCTCAGTTATTTTCATAATTTCAAAATTATCGAATTAATTAGCTAGAGTCAAGGTGTTCGCAGGTGACGCTTTTGTCATATGGGAGGCGTTCTCTGATTGCATTGTGTTTGGATATTGCAATAAGTGGCTATGCCTATACGCCCATGGTACTGGCCGGAGCGAGGCCAGCCAGAACGGACTGAGCCTTTTACCTGGATTGTGGAAGGAGTGATTGCTGCCTCGTGGTGGCCAGATCCTTATGTTTTTGATCTATTTGATGATCATGGCATCAGAGCCGTGGTGAATGTCTGTGAGTTTGATAATCGTCAAGATGTGCCGGCGCATTTAGATTATCACTTTATCCATGTTCCTGATTATGGCGTACCCACACAGGAGCAAATTGATCATTTCCTAACTCTTATGGATAAACATCATGCCGCTAATGAGCCAGTGGTGATTCATTGCGTGGCTGGTTGTGGCCGCACAGGGCAATTTATTATCGCTTGGTGCGCCAAAGCGGGGTTTATTCCTAAGGGGGTAGATCCGGTAGACTGGATCCGTGCGAAGCGCAAATGTTGCCTTGAAACCGGTGCGCAGATGGAATGCGCGCGCCGGCTAACAAAGAAATATAGAAAATCACCCCCCTAACTTAAATACCAGGGATCACTGATCTTTTTTGAGTTCAGGCAACTTAGGCAGGGTAGGCTTAGGCTTACTGCTAGAAATGGTGGGCATTGCCTTGGCCGGGTCTGGGCTAATAGCTGGGGCCGGCGGGCCTGGGTTTCTCTGAATGGGGTTTCTCTGAATGGGGTTTGGCTGCACTGCGCTTGGCTGCACTGGGTTTGGCTGCACTGGGTTTGGCTGCACCGCATTTGGTTGAGCTGGTTTTGATGCAATAGGTTGGTCTGCTCCGAGTTTGGGATCTAGCACTACATCTTTGGGGTCAACTCGATCCATGGGGATCGTTACGGATGGTGGGGGCGTAGCTTCCGCGCCTTTAACTGATGACTGCACATACATCTCGTGCACCACTTTCTCAGCATCAACTTCTGTTAGCTCGGGGATTTTAATCGGAGTGGTGTGGCCGCTCATGGTTTTAGCCAGTTGAGCCGCTTCTTTGGCGTCGCGTTTCATCCATGGGAGTTCGCCGAGTTCTGGTTTTTCCTCTGTAAAGTCACCCCAGATTTTTTCGCGGTCATCGGTCCAGAGGATAAAGTGTTCTAGATCTGCACTGGCGAGATCACTGCTTTGAGCCACCGCGGCTCCGTAGAAGCGTGCGGCTTCCATCACCATTCCATGGTGCATGAGGGCATTAGCGAGGCCAAGATTTTGCGCTGGTTTATCGCGGTTATTTTCTTGAATGCTACTGAGTAGGCGGATGGCTTTACGCGGGGCACCTTTTGCTAGAACTTTGATGGCAAAGCCGAGCTCTAGATCGATGGAGGGTATCTGGGGGGCTTCCCATACTAGTTCAGCAGCTTCTTTGGTTTTGCCTTGGTTGTAGAGCAGGTGCGCGAGTTTTTTACGCTGCTGCCAGTTACTGGCATTTTGAGTGAGAGAATCGCGCAGCAGTGACTCGGCTTGGGTGTTGGTGGTATCTTGTTCAGGCATGGTCTATGGAAAGGGTGATCAGTATTAAATGATTATTTACCCGCTTTTGTCTAGTATAGATAATGGGTAATGCTAATGGTTTTATTTTGTTTGAGGATCGGTTTTGGGATCAGGAACAAACTTAAGCACGGTGCCATTGATGCAGTAGCGCTTGTCTGTTGGGGTATCAAAGCCTTCGCCAGTAAAGACATGACCAAGGTGGGCATCGCATACATTACATTTCACTTCCGTTCTCACACCATCAATATCAGGGATGGTTTTGATGTTTTTTGCCTTGGAGGGATCATAGAAAGATGGCCAGCCACAGCGGGAGTCAAATTTCACTTTAGAAGAAAATAGCTCGGCATCGCAGCCTACGCAGTAGTAGGTGCCGCCACCTTGTTGTTTAAATTGTTTGTAAACCTCACCATTAGCACGCTCAGTACCTCCTTGGCGTGCGATACGATATTGTTCTTCGGTAAGGGTTTGTTTCCACTCGGCTTCGGTTTTCACCACTTTTTTCTCTGGTTGGTTGGGTTTTTTATCAGATGTGCTCATAGGTTCCTGTGGTTTTGCGTGTAGAGCAAAATATGCGATACCGCTTATACTCAGGGTAAGGAAAAAGCCGATCGTTGTTTTCATGGTATCTTTGGGTTCTGGTGAAGTTCACTAGATGAGAAGATAAGCGCATAGGTATTATTCCCTTGCGTGGAGAATTTGTCAAATATCAGAGTGGCTAGTTGGCAAGACCGATTGGGAAGATGATATTCATTAACATCGTCAGAAAAAAGTTAAAAATAAGGATGGCAAGTGAAGAGAAAACCATGGCGCGTGTGGTTCCCTTCCCCACACCCACAGCACCATGAGATGCCTTTAATCCTTGATGACACGAAATAAGCACAATCAAAATACCAAAGACAAAACCCTTGATCAAAGAAATATAAATATCTGCTAGCTCAGTACGAGCTACGGTATGGTGTGTCCACCAAGCTTCAGGGACACCAAAGGCCTGGGTTCCCACGAGCCAGCTGGCGGCAATACCAAACGCGGCGGCCTCGGTAATGAGTAGAGGTACGGAAATAACCATGGCAATTAGCCTGGGTGTTACTAAATAATCGATGGGATGCACGCTCATAGAGCGCAGTGCATCCACCTGCTCGGTGACTTTCATCGTGCCTATCTCCGCGGACATAGATGCCCCCACTCTACCTGCGAGCATGATACCAGTAAGTGAGGGGCCAAGCTCTCTAAGCATACCCACACTCACCAGAGCTCCACCCATAGATTCCATCTTTAGTCCACTAAGCTGAAAGAGCCCCTGTGCGGCAAGTACGGCACCCACAAATGCACCGGTGACAATCACTACTGGCTGAGAGCGAAAACCAATCTCTACCATTTGGTCTACTAGTAGATTCCATCTTTTTTTCCCACGTAGAAGAGACTCGATGATTTGTCCGAGTAATAAACACAGCTCTCCGAGGTAATTGAGAAGTCCTAACAGAGGGCGACCGATGGCAGCGAACATGAAGGTAAGTTAATCCCAGCTTATGATGAAGCCAATGGTAAAAAAGAACCCGTCACTAACGTGCCACGACGCTCGGCGTACTGGTAGTGCCATAACGATCCACCGCACTTACTGCTATAGCTTCTGGGGAGCCTTGTAGCGCGATACTGGTGCTACTGCTGGGTATGACCTTCATCGTAAACCAATTTTTCCCATAGCGCGCTTGAATCACATACTTAGCTGCTCCAGCAATCTTATTCCACTGCGCCTTCACCCCCCCGCGTGTGGGGGCAGCGTGAATGATGGGGGTAGGAATTTTATGATGGCTGATCCATGGCATGGGCGGCACGAGAGCCGCAGTGGGGTATGTGGTCTTTGCTAACATACTGGAAATATTCCCCCTATTCTCTCTCAGTGACTTCATGCTCCAGTGTACATGACCCACGTAGTTTTTCCCAATACTCCTAGAAAGACTGATTTGATTAATGATCTCAGATGCTGGTCGACCAGGATCAGCACTACTATTAATACGTGCCGTAGCGATACCAGGCCAGACTGGGCGTTTCCCTTGAGTGCGCCACCAGCTCAGCAGGCGGGTGTAGCTCTGAGGGCTGTTAATACGCCAGTAGAGCTGCGGTGAGAGGTAATCACACCAGCCGTTAGCGAGCCACTTCCGGGAATCTGCTGCGAGGTGCTCGTATGCATTGATCGTAGCGGTAGTGCCGCTGGGGACTCCAGGTTTCCAGATGCCAAAGGGGCTGATACCTACACGCACCCATGGTTTAATCTTTTTTACTGAGGTATACATATCACGCACAAAAGCATCCACATATCCACGGCGTTGGGAGGAGGTTTTGCCATCTGGAAATATCTGCTTAGGCTTACCGTTAGGTGCTACGTCTGGATAGGGATAGAAGTAATCGTCAATATGAATACCATCGACATCATAACGTCTGGTGACATCAAGGATAACAGACAGGGCACGCTGCCGGGTAAAGGAGCTAGCTGGGTCCATCCACTTGTAGTTTTTAAAATTACGGATCACGGATGGGTGCGTGCGGGTCACGTGATTACTTGTTGCCCGCATAGTGGCATTTGGCAGAGCACGGAAGGGGTTAAACCATGCATGCACCTCAATGCCGCGTGCGTGTGCTTGGGTGATACAGTAAGCCAGCGGATCATAGCCAGGTGATCGCCCCATGGCCCCACTAAGCCATGAACTCCACGGCTCAATGCTAGACCGATAGAGAGCATCAGCATTGGGCCGAACTTGAAAAATAAGCACATTCAATTTTAGCCGCACCATCTGATCAAGCATGGCGCGCAGCTCCGCCTGCTGAGCAGAGGCGGAGAGACCTTGGCGGCTTGGCCAATCAATATTATAAACGCAGGCAGCCCAGACGCCACGGAACTCACGGGTGACCACTGGAGGCCTCTCACGGCTAGGTGAGTAACGCTGCGCATTTGCTGTTAGCGCGCTAAATAGCAGAGCGATTAGTAGAATCCAGATGCGTTTTATCATGATCGTGAAGCTCGTGTATGAATCATTGGAACGCAAGTGGAAAGCCCACGTGTCTGGGGAGAGTGAAAAGCACATCGAGGGCTATTTCTTCCTCACCTAGACAGCACACCCCATCCATTTTTTGTTAGAAATTTAAACCCTGCAGAGATTTGGGTAAAAACACACCGTCTTTTCTGATGAGTTTACCATCAAAGTAGATCTCGCCACCGCCGTAGTCTTTACGCTGAATGGTGACCATATCCCAGTGGACTTGGGAGCGGTTACCGTTATCAGCTTCTTCGTATGCCTGACCAGGTGTGAAATGAAATGAGCCGGCGATTTTTTCATCAAAGAGAATATCACGCATGGGCTCTTTAATCCCTGGGTGGAAGCCAAGAGCAAACTCGCCGATGTAGCGAGCACCTGGATCCGAATCGAGAATCTTATTAAGCGCCTTAGTCTGCCCTCCTGCCTCCGCTTTAACGATTTTCCCTTTTTCGAATTCAAGGCGGATGTTATCGAATGGAATCCCCTGATAGACCGTGGGCGCATTGTGTGTGATCACTCCCTCGACGCTATTTTTAACTGGAGCGGTAAAGACTTCGCCATCAGGGATATTATAGTTTCCACCACAGACGATGGCAGGGATATCTTTGATGGAAAACTGGAGATCAGTGCCTTTGTTTTTAATATGCACGTGATCCGTTTTTTCCATGAGCCTCTTCAGAGCATTCATAGCAGGGAGCATGGATTTATAATCGAGCAGGCAGACGCGGAAGTAAAAATCTTCAAACGCCTCCGTACTCATGCCCGCTTGTTGTGCCATAGCAGGGTGTGGCCAGCGTAATACGCACCACTTAGTTTTTGCCACGCGGTGGTTCATCACCTTGCGCATGTGCTTCATGACGGTTTTCATTTTTGCCGATGGCACATCACTGGTCTCGCAGATATTGTGTGAGCCACGGATGGCAATGTAGGCATCCATATCTTTTATCTCTGCGAGCTGGTGCTTTGCGATAACCGCATATTGATCATCGGTAGCCCCCATAAAAAGCTCACGCCCTAGCAGACCGTGATCAACACGCACAACGGGGGTGGCTTTTCTCGCTCTCACCTCCCGAATAAGTGCGATGCCTAACTCATCTGGAACATCCATGAGATGGAGCAGCACCTTTTCACCTTTCTTAATTGAAGTGGAGTAACGAACGAGTTGTTTAGCGAGATCAATAATGCGTGAGTCCTTCATGCCAATGACAACTACGAGAATTGTATAAAGAATCAAGATTTCAATTGTCCCTATTGAGCTAGGCGATTAGATAATACCCATGCCCGATGGTTCAGGAAAATTCAAACTCGGTGTGCTTGGTTCTGGCTCCGGCTCGAACATGCAGGCCATTCTTGATGCCATTGAAGAAGGATCACTCAATGCGGAGATTGTTCTCGTGCTATCAGATAATCCAGATGCCTACATTCTGGAGAGGGCAAAAAAATCGGGTATCCCCGCAGAAATCATTGATTGCCAAGGATACAAAACTCGTTTCCCTGATGATTCACAGAAGCTTATTGCAGAAAAGCTCAAGGACCACGGAGTAGACATCGTCTGTCTTGCTGGTTTTATGCGCTTGGTGAAACAGCCTATGTTAGACGTCTTTCCTGATCGCATCCTTAATATTCACCCCTCATTACTTCCTGCATACCCTGGCCTTATGGCGTGGCAACAAGCCGTAGAAGATGGTGCACAAGAGTCTGGCTGCACCGTTCACTATGTAGATGCTGGCATGGATACCGGCCCAGTTATCTTACAAGCGCGAGTCCCCGTACTTCCTCACGATACAGCAGATAGCTTACACGCCCGCATTCAGGAGCAAGAACACCAGCTTTACCCAGAGGCCATCAAGCTTGTCTGGAAAAAACTTTCCCACACACAATAATTCCCATCACGAACCCATAAAATAATGCCTACCAAAAAATCAGCCACCAAGAAAGCCGCCAAGAATACCCCCCAAAGAGCGTGGGAGAAACCCATGCCTAAGGCGCAGTTCGAGTTCATGCGTGATATCTTAGACGCACCTAGCCCCATCGGTATTGAGGCAGCGATGTCCTATGGTGTGCTTAAGCCTTACTTTGAGAAATTCATGCCCAAGTCATGGGTTATCCACCAGTTTAAGGGAAATGCTGGCATCGTGCTCGATACCCACCCTGGCCAGGACAACATGACCTCCGTAATGATCATCGGCCACGCTGATAAGATCCGTATGCAGGTGCGTAAAATCGACAATGATGGCAAGATCTGGGTGAATACAGATTCATTTCTCCCCTGCACTCTCATCGGCCATGAAGTAAAACTCTTCAGCCAGCAGCCGGATAAGCCAGGTGCATTCCGCTGTATCGAAGGAGGCACCATCGAGGCACTCGGCGCTATCCACTTTTCAGAACCTGCACAACGCTCTGGTGACAAAGGCCTGAAGCCAGAAATGATTTATCTAGAGCTCCAGATGCACGGTGAAAAGTGCAAAGAGAAAATCGAAGCACTCGGTATCCGTCCCGGAGACCCGATTATTCTGAACCGCCCGATTAAGCGCGGTTTCTCTGAAGATAGCTTCTACGGTGCCTATCTCGATAACGGCCTAGGCTGCTTTGTCGTTGCAGAAATTGCCAAAATTCTCGCGAAATCACCACTCAAGAATGTGCGCGTGCTCTACACCATTGCCACACACGAGGAGATTGGCCGCTTTGGCGCTACCGCCATGGCTGGTGAGATGAAGCCAGACATCCTCATTGGCTCTGATGTTAATCATGACTATGATGCCGCTCCTGGTATTGGAGCTAAGCGCATGAACTCGCTTACTATGGGTAAAGGCTTCACCTTGACCAATGGCTCCATCACCAGCGCCTACCTCAACACCATCATCGAGCAGGTATGCCTAAAAAATAACATCCCCTACCAGATTGACTTCTCCGGACGTGATACGGGCACAGATGCCATGGCAGCTTCTCTAGCAGGTATTGATAGCGCCGCCACATCCATAGGCTTCCCTATCAGGAATATGCACACCATTTCTGAGACCGGACACACCACAGACGTTCTCGCCGCCATCCACGGTATGGTAGAAACCTTCAAAGCCATGGATAAAATGAACCGTGGAAAAGGAATCTCACGCGATGACCTAAAGGATGGTCACCCTCGTCTTGATCAGGCAAAAGCTCTTTAACTCATGCTGAGTTTTATTATTGATTTTTTTCTTTGTCCAGCGGGCATCACTGACTGCATTCTGCAGAATGAGCACTTTAAACATGAAGATAGGATCAAATGGCGGTTGACTTACTTTATCTTGTTTATACCCCTTCCCTATTTATTATGGAAGGGTGAATGTAGATCTCAAGGTTCTTAAAGGTGCGCTAAATAGTTCGTTTTTGACAGAAACTTCAAAAACATCAATACTGTGCACATGCAAAGTAAGCTTTTTCGAAATCTTTTCATTTATCACCTTCTAGCTCTTCCTGTCCTCGTGTCCTCCTGTGGAGAAAAGAAAAAAAACTCTAATGAGGAAGTCGTTCGCCCCGTGAAAATGATCACCATTGAGGCAGCGAGTAACATTCAGGATATCAAACTCCCGGCAGTCATTCAGGCCAGCTCCTCGGCGGATCTTACTTTTAAGGTTTCCGGCCAGTTGGTAGAGTTCCCAGTCTCTTCGAGCCAAAAGGTCAAGAAGGGCGATCTCATCGGTAAGCTCGATACCCGCAGCTACCAGAACGAGGTTATGTCTGCTCAGACTGATTTCGATGCCGCGAAGCAGGACTTCGACCGAGCGGTGACTCTGCTCGCGCAGGATGCCATCGCAAAGAAAGTCCACGATCAGCGGGAGGCCACGCTGAAGGTCGCTAAGGCACGTCTCGATAATGCTAAAAAGTCGCTCGAAGACACCGTCCTTCTCGCACCCTTCGATGGCATCATTTCTAAAAAACACGTGAGCAAGCGCGATAACGTCCAAGCGCTTGCCAAGATCGCCACGCTCCAGACCATCGGTAACGCTGAGGCCTCGGTGCAGGTTCCGGCCTCTCTCGTTGCCAATTCTCGAAACATCGAGACTGTGGAATCCTTCGTTATTCTCGACTCCTCGCCCGATATCAAGATGCCGACCAAATTCGTCTCCGCTTCCACCGAAGCTGATCCTCAAACGCAAACTTTCAAAGTCACCTACGCCTTCAGCCCACCAGAAAACATCGTCATTCTCCCTGGCATGACCGGCTCTATCGAAGCCAAGATCACGGACAAAAACGCCTCCACTTCCAGCCAGATCAGCGTTCCCATCGCCGCCATCTCTGCCGAGGGCGAAAAAACCTTCGTCTGGATCATCCAGAAAGATTCCATGACTGCCACGCGCCGCGAGATCACCGTGGGAGAAAGTCTCGGTCAGGAAGTGCTTATCACCTCTGGCCTTCAGGTCGGAGAAACCGTCGCCGGCGCTGGTGGCCAGTATCTTCACGAAGGCATGAAGGTCAGCGAATTCAAAAACTAACGCGCTTCCTATGAATCTCGCTGAATTTTCCATCAAGAATCGCCTCCTCTGCAGCATCGTCATTTTACTGGCGACGGCGGGTGGCTGGTTCGCCTACCAAAACATGGCGCGCTTCGAGGATCCTGAGTTTACGATACGCCAAGCTCAAATCTACACCTCCTATCCCGGTGCCTCTCCGCTCGAAGTGGCGGAAGAAGTGACCGAGCCCCTTGAGTCCGCCCTCCAGGAACTCGCCGAGGTCGAAAAAATCACCTCCACCAATACCGACGGAAATTCCCAGATCAGCGTCGAGGTGAAATATGAGTTTTCTAAAACTAAGGCGGACCTCCAGAGCGTCTGGAGCAAGCTCCGCAACAAGGTCAAAGACGCCACTCTCCAACTCCCAACCGGCGTTTCCACTCCTTATGTGAATGACGACTTCGGCGATGTCTTCGGCCTCTATTACATGATCACGGGCGAAGGATTCACGCCCAAGGAACTTCACGACTACGCCAAGAAACTCCGCACCGATCTTCTCGCCGTTGAAGGCGTCGGCAAGATCCGCATCAGCGGCGATCAGAAGGAAGCCATCTACGTCGAGATCTCCCGCGAGCGAGCATCCGCCCTCGGCCTTTCCGTCGGCAAGATCTATCAAGACCTCGCCCAGCAAAACTCCATCATCTCCGCAGGCGATGTCCAGATGGGCGACCGCCGCCTCGTCATCTCGCCCGCAGGCTCTGTCGATTCCGTGGAAGCGATCAAAAACGTCATCGTCTCCACCCCGGCTGACGACACCATCGTTTACCTCAAGGACATCGCCACCGTGCGCCGCGACTACGTCACGCCTGTCACCTTCATCCAGCGCGACAAAGGCCAACCTGCTCTCGGTTTCGGTGTAGCCAATGTCCCCGGTGAAAACGTCGTCAAGATCGGCAAAGCCATCGACGAAAAACTAAAAGCCACCCTCGGCTCCCGTCCGCTCGGCATCGAAGTCCACGAGTTTTATCACCAGGGAAAAGTCGTTGATGTCGCGGTGAAAGACTTCGCCTTCAATGTCTTCCTCGCGCTTGTCATCGTCCTCGTCACCCTCTTTTTCTTCATGGGGCTGCGCTCTGCCATCGTCATCGGTGCTGTTCTCCTCTTCACCATCGCGGCGACTCTCACCACGATGTATCTCATCGATATCCCGATGCATCGCATCTCGCTCGGTGCTCTCATCATCGCTCTTGGGATGCTCGTCGATAACGCTATCGTCGTGACCGAAGGCATCCTCGTGGGCACCCAGCAGGGTCGGAAAAAATTAGACATCGCCAAGGAGATCGTCAGCAAAACCATCTGGCCACTCCTCGCAGGAACTCTCGTTGGCATCATCGCCTTCGCGCCTATCGGCTTCGCGCCCGGACAGACTGCGGAATACACCGGCCACCTTTTCTGGGTCGTCATGATCTCGCTCTTCTTCAGTTGGATCTTCGCGATCACCCTCGTCCCGCTTTTTGCCGATCTCCTTTTCAAAGAAGCCTCTGGTGAAAAGACAGAAGCCAAACCCGAAAGCAAATTCCTCCTCGGCTACAAGGCCATGATGCGAGGCGTCCTCCGCGCTCGCTGGGTCGTCATCGCTATCACCGTGGGACTTTTCCTCGCCTCCGTCTGGGGATTCCAGTTTGTGAAAAGTGGATTCTTTCCCGCCTCAACGACTCCCCAAATAGTAGTCGACTACTGGCTCCCACAAGGCACCGACATCAGCACGACCAAAGCCGACATGCTCGCTCTCGAAAAGAGCATTTCAGAAATGGAAGGCATTGATGCCGTGCAGACTCTCATCGGCGGCGGCTCACCGATTCGTCACATCCTCGTCTACGCCCCAGAACCTAACAACACCTCCTACGGCCAGCTTCTCATCAAAACCAAGTCCTACGAAGCCATCGCTGGAATGCTGCCAAAGATCCAAGCTCACATCGATCAAAACTACCCGAACGCCCAAGGCAAAGTCTGGCAATTCTCCCTCGGACCCGGCGGTGGATCGAAGATCGAAGCCGAGTTCACTGGACCCGATCCCGTCATCCTCCGCCAACTCGCCACCCAGGCCAAGGCCGCCATGGCTGCCGACCCGAAAGCCATCATGATCAAGGATACCTGGCGTCAACCCATCCCTTACATCGAGCCGCAATACTCCGAGACTCGTGGCCGTCGTCTCGGCATTTCTCGTGAAGATCTCGCCGCTGCTTTGCAGACGAACTTCTCAGGAAAAAACGTCGGTGTTTACCGCGAGGCAGACACCCTCATCCCCATCGTTGCCCGCGCTCCTCAAGACGAACGCCAATCGCCCGAAAACATTTCTAACATCCATATCGCCAGCTCCACCACCGGAAACACCGTGCCTCTCACCGAGACCGTTGACGGTTTCAAGACCCTCTGGCGCGATGGCCGTCTCATCCGCGAAAACCGCGTCTGGCTCATCAAAGCCCAGGCCGATCCCACCGTCGGCGAACTCGCCTCCGACCTCTTCGCCCGCGTGCAACCTGCCATCGAAGCGATCGAACTCCCCGAGGGCTACAACCTCAAGTGGGGGGGCGAATACGGCGACAGCGCCGAAGCCTCCGGCGACCTCGCCAAGACCATTCCCCTCGGATTTCTCGCCATGGTTCTCGTCGTCGTTGTGCTCTTCAATGCCTTTCGCCAGCCCATCGTCATCTGGCTCGCGGTTCCTCTTTCCCTCATCGGAGTGGTCTTTGGCCTCATAGTGATGGGAGTGCCGATGGAGTTCATGGCCATCCTCGGATTACTCTCGCTCTCAGGACTACTCATTAAGAATGGCATCGTCCTCGTCGATCAAATGGATCTCGAAATCAAAGACGGCAAACCCCGCTTCGATGCCATCGTCGACTCCGCCGCCAGCCGCGTCCGCCCCGTCATGATGGGAGCACTTACGACAGTTCTAGGAGTCATCCCACTCTTCACCGACGCCTTCTTCAAGTCCATGGCCGTCGTCCTCGTCTTCGGCCTCTCCTTTGCCACCGTCCTCACCCTAATTGTTGTCCCAGCCTTCTACGCCGTCTTCTTCCGCGTGAAGAATAATGAGCGAGCGTAAGTTTTCTGACTCGCTCCCAGTGATGAAAGGTGCAAAATAAATGGTTTTGGCAACGGACCTTGCCAGCTATGCTAGTATTTAGAAAATCATTAAGTAATGAAAGTCACCGTCCAGCCTCGGGTTTTGGAATGGGCCCGCCAGAGAGCGGCGCTCACTGAGGGTGAATTGGCCAAAAAACTGGGTGCCAAGGAGGAACAGATTGAGCAATGGGAAGACGATGGGACGTTGACCTACAAGAGGATCGAGAAACTCGCGAAAGCGACCCGGGTTCCCTTTGGCTATCTCTTCTTGAGTGAACCGCCGAAGGAAAAACTCCCAGTCACCGATTTCCGCACTGTCGGTAGCAATGGCGAAAATGAGCCAAGCCCAGAGCTATTAGATGTCATCTACGATGCCATGCGGAAGCAGAATTGGTATAGAGATCATCTACTGGAGATGGAAGCTGACCCTTTGCCTTTCATCGGTTCTACCACACTGAAAACTTCTCCACTTCAGCTAGCTTTAAAAATTAGGAAAAAGTTCAGGCTGGCGACATCTCTGAGAAGCACGGCCAAAAACTGGGAAGAAGCATTAAACTTCATGTTCCGGCATTGTGAGGAGGAGGGCGTTCTAGTCCTGCGCAGCGGGGTGGCATCCGGTAATCCACACCGTCCCTTGGAGATAAGCGAATTTCGTGGTTTTGCTCTAAGCGATCCATACGCGCCACTAATTTTTATTAACAGTAAAGATGCTCCTGCAGCTCAAATGTTTACTCTTATTCACGAGCTTGTGCACTTATGGCTGGGAGTTTCTGGGGTGTCCAATCTCGAGAAAACATACGCTCAGAATCAGAAAATCGAACAGTTCTGTAATCAGACGGCGGCTGAAATTCTGGTTCCGCTCTCTGAGCTAAAAGAAGTGGTCCAAGAGGTGGGAACGGAGACTTCTACCTTGAGAAAGCACTTCAAAGTAAGCCTTCTGGTCATTTTCCGAAGGCTCAAAGACTTAGGAGTGCTTTCTGAAGCGGAATTCAAAAAGCGTTACAAAGCAGAAGTCGATGAGTTTCAGAAAAAGCGGAGCAAGCAGAAGGGTGGCGGAGACTACTATGCCACTCAAAAAGTCCGGGTGAGCCCCAGCTTTGCACGTGCCTTGATTGGCAGCACGCTAGAAGGGAAAACACCTTATCGAGAGGCTTTCGGGCTATTGGGTGTCAAAAAAACAGAAACGTTCAAGAAATTTGCCAGTGAACTTAAATTCAATTTCTGATGCCTTATCTCTTGGACACAAACACTCTGATTCAAGCGAAGAACGAATATTACGCTTTTGATCTTTGCCCAGGGTTCTGGCACTGGATTGAACAAGAAAATCAGAGGGGCGAAGTCGTTAGCATAGAACCCGTTCTCACTGAGATCCGAGACGGGCAAGATGAACTTACTGATTGGGCGAACCAACATGCCCAAGAGCTTTTTCTACCCATAGATCAAGCAACTACCGCAGCTCTCACAACCGTGGTCAATTGGGTCCATGCTGGAGACTTCAAAGAAGAAGCGAAACGCGACTTTCTAGCTAAAGCTGACCCTATCCTCATTGCGTATGCGATGTCGCACCCAGGCACGATTCTAGCGACTCACGAGGTTCATATCGAAGGGGAGCGCAAGAAGGTGAAGATCCCGACAGTCTGCAAAGCTCTCGAAGTGCCCTGTGTCCGAACATTCCAAATGCTCAAGGCACAGAATGCTCAGTTTGTTCTCAAGACCGGACATCATTTAGCGCCCAAAGAGTTAATAATGAATCAATCATGAAATTCGCCAGACACTGTCTGGCCAATCTTACCCAAAACTTTCCCGCCATGAAACTCACCGCCTCTGCCCTCACCATCGCGCTCCTCCTCAGTGGCTGCGCCACCGACCCCAATGCCGTCAACCAGCAAGCCTCTGAAGAGGGGTTAGCTGCCTTGCCAAATACTCCCATCACTTGGGCGCAGGCTAAACAGCGAGCTGGAAACGTCCGAGTCGGCTGGATCAGCTCTTTCCGTGATGGCACTCTCACGAAGTTAGTCCGCGAAGCTCAGTCCAATAATCCAGACCTCCGAGCCGCCGCAGCCAAGGTGCAGAGTTCTCAAGCTCTCGCTCGTCAAGCGGGCGCAGCACTCTCTCCTCAGCTCAATGCCACTGGCGGAGGATCTCGCTCTGGTTCAGGCGTCGGTAGCTCAAGAGGGAACCTCAATCTCGGACTGCAAGCCAGTTGGGAACTCGATCTCTGGGGACGAATCCGTTCAGGCCGCAATGCTTCCGTTAATAACGCGGAAGCTGCCGCTGCCGAATATCGCTACACCCAACACTCACTCGCCGCCAGTGTTGCCCGAGCCTACTTCCTCGCCATCGACGCCCAGAGACAAGAGGCCCTCGCGCAACAAACCCTCGCATCTCTTTCCAAAAACCAACGCATCGTTGCCGCTCGTCGCGCCGTTGGTGAATCTGACCGCTATGATATCTCACTCATCAACTCAGATGTCGCCAGTGCCAAGGCCAGCCTCGTCGCTGCGAAAGGAAGTAAACGAGACGCCCTCCGCGCCCTTGAACTACTGCTCGGTCGTTACCCCGGTGCAGACATTCAAGTCCGCAAGAGCCTTCCTCCCGTGCCATCGCCACCGCCTGCCGGAGTGCCTTCACAGCTTCTTGAGCGTCGCCCAGATCTCATCGCTGCCGAGCGCCGCATCGCCGCCGCAATCAATAACGTGAACAAATCCAAAGCCGCGCGCCTGCCACAGATTTCCCTTACCGCCTCCGGTGGAGCATCGTCTAATGCCCTCAACTCACTCACTAACCCCGGAAATCTCGCCTGGCAAGCCACCTCTAGTCTCCTCGTCCCCATCGCCGATGGCGGAGCCCGCAAGGCTCAGGTCGAAGTCGACAAAGCCAACCAAAAAGCCGCCGTTTCCTCCTACGCCAGTGCCGCCCTCAAAGCCTTTGGCGATGTCGAAAAATCCCTCGACCAAGGCACCGTCATTCGCCAGCGCCGCAGCCTCATCACCCAGTCCCTCACCGATGCCAAAAGCGCCCTCGACGTCGCCGAGAAAAACTACAAAGCCGGAGAAACCGACCTCTTCCAAGTCCTCCAACTCCGCCAAAAAGTGAACAGCCTCGAAGCCAGCAAGATCACACTGGAACGTGCGCAGTTAGATCAGATTGTGGGCCTGAATTTAGCGTTGGGTGGGAGCTGGAAATAAATTAAATCACATGAAACCCAGAGGGAGAAAACTGTCGAACGATGCTCCCAAGGGAAGCCATAGAGACGACACATATGGGCGTAAGGATTTTGCCCGACAAATTGCCACTGAAATAAGAGCTTGGGATGGCAAGGATTCCTTAACTGTTGGTCTTTCAGGCCCTTGGGGATCAGGTAAAACGACTCTAAAAAACTTCGTTTGTGAGGCCATTAACTATCGTCGAATAAGCAGGAAAATCAGAATTCTGGATTTTAATCCATGGCAATTTTCCGGTAGGCGGACAGTTACCGAAGCATTTTTCGGCGAGCTAGAAACTCTTTTCAGTGAGGAAAAAGTGATTGAAAAGGCTCAGATTCGAGCTCTCTCCTCGCGTCTGACAGCTAGTGCGACTTTTGGCAAAGGCTTTGCCAAGTTGATGCAATTAGCTGCTCTTCCTGCTGCGGCTATCGATCCCGATGCAGCAGCTACTTTGGCAGCGATTGGGGGAGCATCGGAAAAAACTGCCGAGGCTATCGAAGGTGCTGCCGATGTAGCCAAAGTAGATGATGCGAATACCAATTTGAGTCTGTCAGACCTTAAAAAGAAAATTGCCTCAAATCTCGCTGACTTAAATGATCCTGTGCTGATTGTCATTGATGATATCGACCGACTCACGGAGGAAGAAATTCGAGAGGTATTCCAGCTTGTCCGCATCAATGCTGATTTCCCCAATCTCGTCTACCTACTTTTATTTGATAGAGATGTTGTTTCCAGTGCCCTCAACCCAATATCCGGGGGACGAGGGGATGAATTTTTAGAAAAAATTACTCCCATAATCTACGAGGTTCCCAAGGCACGAGAAAAAGTTTTGCTTCAGCAACTTTCAGATGAGGTCAACAAACTCTTAGGGGAACTTGGTTGCGACAATGCCTGGCTCAATAGTCGATTTCATGAGCTGTGGAATAGTGGAGTAAGAACTTACTTTCAAAACCCGAGGGACGTTAACCGTTTTATGAACGGCCTTTCCTCTTTTTGGACACTGATGACTGAAGATTCCATTCCTGAGTTGGATCTAGTCGAGATGTTTGTGTTAGAAGCGATCCGTCTTTTCGACCGAGAATTCTACGCATCACTTCATGCCTGCGAAGAGCTGCTCACAACAGGCCGCACTTCGCGATTTTATTTATCAAAGGAAGAAGCAACAGATGCGGAGGATAGGCAAATTCAAGAAATTGCAAATAAATCGAAAATTGGTGACAAGCGCCTAGCTCTTAATTTGATCGAGCACTTATTTCCGGCGACAGGCAAACATGCAGGAGGGCACAACGATGTATGGTTAGAGGAACGTAGAGTTGGACATAAAGCATTTTTCAATCGGTATTTCAGTAGAAATATTAGTAACGAGGAGGTCAGGGCGACAGACATTACCAGTTTGATCATGTGCCTAAAAAAAGGAGAAAGCATTTCTACTGCTATTCCGAAATGGGATCAGCGAGGCATATCCAATGACTTGTTGCGAGAGCTACTCGTTCATATTGATTCATTTTCTCAAGATGAACTCAGAGTCGCGCTGAATACTCTATCGTTAGATTGTGATCTCTTCACTATCCGTGATCGAAAAGAAGCCTTCGGAGAGATCGGGATTACTTATCTTGTAGGCTCAATCATCTCTAAGATTTTTAGAAAACTTCCAGAAAACTCAAGAGAAGATATCCTTCTGAAGGCCCTAGAAAATTCATCAGGATTCTCACTACCTTTGGAGCTCTTTTGGAAAGAGAGCGAGCACATTCCGGCCTATGAAGCTTCCGAAGGCTTTCGGGAAAAGATTCGCAGCATCGCCCGAAACAAAATTCGAGCATGCGCTAGCAAAGGTTTTCCTGAGAACCATGATCTAGGTCCGATTATGTTGGGCTGGAAAATGCTGGAAGGAGGCGACCCTTCAAATCCTCGCGAATGGCTATCAACTCAATTAGTCGATTCAGAAAAGGCTCTCAAAGTCCTCAAATGCTTTATCGGCATTTGCCACATTGGGACAAATCACCGAAGTAAAAGACGCTATTCAGTTTATGGAGGAGCAGATGAACTGTTAGATTTTGAACGGGTGAATGAACTAACCAAGGGCATCAAGCTTGATGACATTGATGCTGATGATGATAGGCGTGCTATTAGAGCCCTACGATATCACTTCGAGCAAGGTAACGAGCGCTCCTTCCGCGATGAAAATGATCCGCTGACCGAGAATGTCTAGTGCGGCTTCGCTTTAGCGAATCAAATTATTTCATTCTGGAAACTCCCAAGCAATTTGCCCATCCGGTCGAACCAGCCCTCGTTTCTGCGGGCCGACTTGCTCCGTCATCATGCGTAGAATATCGCTGCTCACCTCAGGACTATGCCTATGGTAGCTGTGGCCATTTCCTGAAAAAGCATCCTGTGCGTTTGAGACATCGATGAAATGGAGCTTCGGATGATTGCGGAGCCATTGGTGGGTTCCTGCGGAAGTTCCAGCCATGTCATTGATCTGCCCAAGACGTCCCAAGGAGAAGACGCGACGCGAAAGCCCGAGTGCGAAGTCATCGCGCGACAGGTAGAGATTGAGATCGTCCACAACATTGAGCACACCGTCGCCAAGGGCGGAGGCAAATTGTTGTGGATCGTAATCACTGGCGATGAGTGCCACTTGCCCCACGCGATAGTTCTTTCCACGCGAAGAGAGAGACAGTTCATTCAGAGCAGTCATAGCCACTCGCGTGCCCGCACTGTGCGCGATGATGTGGATCTTCCGAGCATTCGTATTTTCTGAGAGATAAGCCACGAGCTTGCGAAGGTTTCGACCGCTAATCTGGGCAGTTTCGATGTCATGCAGATAGGCAAAAATCTTTGGGGTGGCTGGCCACGCGTAGGAAATCATCACGCCGTCATTGCCCATGAAGTTCCAGAGTTCTGCCGATGCTAAGAGTGGATTTTCAAAAACCACCCGGAATCCGTGCACAAAGAGAAAAACATCCTTTTGGCCTGAAGTCGCCAACTTTTGGTTGATCAGCTTGGCAAAGGCGTGGTCTGCCTTTTTGAGGTTTTGCTTTTCCTCAGTGCTCGTGAGATCGCCATAGGGCATCACCTTTGAGAGATAGCCAAGCTCGTTGATTCCTGTGACCTCGCCGGGGAATGGCTTGAGCTTTTCTCCGGCGATAGGAAGGAGCCGCACCAAGTTCCCCCCGAGTTTGTGCTCTGCATAAGCAACCTCACCGATCCCAGCCCTCATTAACGAACCACGAGCGTTCTGGTAAAAGCGTTGGCCTCCACTTTTACCCGCTGCAGGTTTGCGGTCTGTGACATAGAGCATCCCTTGGTAGGGAGATTTTTTAAGGTAGGCTTTCTTGGCAAAGTCATCACGCATTGCCTCACCGAAGTGCGCCGGAGTCGGCATCATCCCAAGGCGATCGAATTTTTTAAAAGCACAACTGCTCGCTCCGAGCAGAATGAGAGCGCTAAAAAATATTCTACTCATGATCAGAAGAGGATGAGGCTCCAATCAGTGCCGAGATGAAAACCGCCAGATAAAGAACTCCACTCAAAGAGGTAAAGAGCACAACCACTTTCGCAAAAGGAGTCACGGGCACGATATCGCCATATCCCAAAGTCGTCAGTGTCACGAAGCTCAGGTAAAGCTGATCACTCAATGCAGGGGCCATTGATGTTAGCTGATTTAAAAAAGCTCCTTGATCGATCTGCAAAGCAACAACAACCCAGAGAAACCAATACAATCCAATAGCCAAATACCCAGTCACCCCGGCGATCATACGATCGACTCGCGGCACCTCTGATTTAAAAAAACTATGCCTAACAATTTCCCGAAAAAGCAAATAGAATACCGCACTAAGGCACCCCAATTTTAGAACCCCAACCACCGAACCAGTCCCCAAACGACTTAACCCAAAGGCCAGACCGGAGAAAAGAATATAACCAAAAAACCATCTCTTACTACTCGCCATCACTGCACCACTGAAGGCAAAGGCTATGGGAAAAACAAAGGACAACCAGAACGTCGACATCGTCGCCCATGTGACTGAAGACAAAATCAACGCCAACTGCACAAGCAGAAGGAAACGAGCTTTATTTTCAGAACTGAGAAGATGCATGACAAAAAAATCCTATCCGCCACACCACTGAAGAGCAAAGCGAATGATGAAGGCATTTGTGACATCCACAAAGAAAGCTCCCACCAGTGGCAACATAATAAAGGCCATTGGAGCAGATCCGTGAGCCTTTGTCACCGCTGTCATGTTCGCAATTGCCACCGGAGTCGCCCCGAGTGCGAAGCCACCAAAACCAGCACTGAGAACCGCCGCTTCATAATCCTTCCCCATGAGTTTGAAGAGAACAAACACGATAAACACAAACGCCACCACCGTCTGTACCGCCAAAATCACCAGCAAAGGACCCGCAAGGCTCGCGAGCTCCCAAAGCTTCATACTCATCAGCGTCATGGCTAGAAAGAGCCCAAGCGAGAAATCCGATACCACAGCCAAAGCCTTTGTGCGTGTAGGCCAGGCAAGTCTCGGAAAAAGATGTGGCACAGTATTGGTAAGGAAAATCCCCACTAACAAACACGGAACAAAGAGCGGTAGGCTGAAGTTCATCGCAAGAATTTGCTGATGCGCCACATAGCCGATGATCATACAAATATGCATCACCAGAATCACCTGCATAAGGCTGAAGTGATTCACCTCCTTTTCATCTTCACCCTCATGGGCAAGGCCGGCCAGGGGTTTCTCAGCTTCCTGAAGAAACACTAACTTATTTCGTGAAATCAAAAACTTCGAAATCGGTCCACCTATCAAACTCGCCACGATCAGGCCTAGCGTGGCACTTGCAATCCCGATCTCCAAAGCATTCTCTATCCCCAACTTATTGACCTCTGGAGCCCACGCAATCGCCGTCCCGTGACCACCAATCAAAGACATCGACCCCGCCAACACCCCAATCGCTGGATGCTGCCCAATCGACTTTGCGGTCAAGATTCCCACCACGTCCTGAATCACGATGAAACCAAGAGTCAAAATCAGTAAAATGATCAAAGGTCGTCCACTCTTAATCAAATCCGAGCAACGAGCATTTAGCCCAATACAGGTAAAAAAATAGACCAATAACTGATCTCGGGCATTAAGCGTAAAGGACACCTCAATTCCCCCCACAAAGTAGATCACTCCAACAACAGCCGCAGCAAGCAAACCACCCGTTACTGGCTCCGGAATATTGTATTTCCGCAGCAAACCCACCCTCCGATTCAAATGAACTCCTGAAAAGAGCACCACAATAGCCAAGGTAATGGTGAGAAAACTATCAGCTTGGAAAATAGACATAGATTGTAATTCGTTTTCAACAAATTTACAGGTTTCGTCGAGATTTTACCTTTATTATTTGGAGGAAGTCTTTTTTGTTGTGCAGCAAAAGTGGAAGTAAATCTCCCAGCAAAGAAGAAACCTGGAATGTTTTCGGAATTGAGTGTAGCGGATGTACAACAATTAATTAGAGACGAAAGATAAAGTATTAGATTGTCGGTTCAGTTAGAAAAAAGAAGATTCAGAAAAAAGATCCACAAGTGTTAGGATTTTCTCTTAGACACAATTACTGTAAAAAAATTAAATAAAAGCTGCAGGTCAAAACTGCAGCACTGCGCTAATCATTCTTTATCCGCAGCGATACTCGCAAGAAAAGCCTCTATTTTAGCTGTAAGCTGAGGTTGTTTTTCTTGTGCGGCCGTCATGCCTATTTCCATACCTTTTTGAGTTAATTGAGGCATTGTCATCAGCACTTTCTTTCCAAGAGGTGTCTGATAGAAGCTCTTAAGCCCCGTTAATTCTTTCAATGTAAAAGTAGATGCATAGAGCGTTGAATACTTTAAGATAATAGATTCTTGGTCAATATCGTTTTCCCACCAGTTAGTAAATATGGCGCTAAGCTCAGTAACTTGTGCTGGATTAAGATTCATCTGCTCAATCATAGGCTCCAGCATTGGTTGCATAGCAGCTTCAAAGCTAGTAGAAATTTGTGTTCGAAGCTCCATTATTTCTATGAGTTCCGATGCTTCTGCGAGAGATTTTTCATTCACTTCCTGTGCAGAAGCAAAAGACGTTAATAATGCAAGTGTAGTGATTATAATAAAAACTTTCATAAAGTTTTAATTAAGCTAATGCACAGATAAT
Source organism: uncultured Verrucomicrobiales bacterium (assembly GCA_937969495.1). Classification (GTDB taxonomy): domain Bacteria; phylum Verrucomicrobiota; class Verrucomicrobiia; order Verrucomicrobiales; family Akkermansiaceae; genus Oceaniferula. The sequence continues at coordinate 28,300 of CALBVY010000039.1, forward strand.
GCAATCATAAAACATCTTACTAACAAGTTTTACCACCAGAAGAAGATCTCCGCCATTGACGAATGGCTTGATGGAGTTGCTTTTCTACTGTTGGGTTTTTCTCTGCATTAGCATAAGTGCGCTGATAGTGGTATGTTAACAAAGTATCTAAAAATTCTGGAGCACGTTCTGTATTTTTTAAATAGATGATCTGCTGGCGTAGTGTGCGCCCGAGTGGCATAGGGTAACCTAAGGTAGCGCATGTTTGTTTGAACTGGAGTAAATATCCAGCTTGGCTTTGTGGTATTATCCGTCCGTCAAGAGTGGTCTTTGTTTTCTTAAAGTAGCGAAGGACTAAAAATCCTATTGAGCATAAACTGAGAATACCAAGGATGGTGAGTAGTTTTGCTTGATTGATGTGAGTGCCTAAATTCATTTCTGGGAGGACACTCTCCTGCTGATCCATACTAAGGGCTTCACTGGGGTCTGGTGCTTTTTCATTTGCAGGCGCAGTGACAGTCTCCGGCCTCGCATTATTATCTGGCGGTGTGGTGTCAAAGATCACCCAGCCGTAGCCCTGAATTTTGATCTCAGTCCATGCGTGTGCATCCTTGGCACGAAAGACAAACATTTTCTGCGCTGGGTAAAGACGTCCTCCAGACCAACCGTAGGCGATTCTGCTAGGGATACCAATAGCCCGACAAAGCATAGCTGCAGCGGTAGCAAAGTGCTCGCAGTAACCACGCTTTTCTGTGTAGAGAAAATTTACTAAAGGGTTAGTTCCACTCTTATTAGTGGTTTCTAATGAATATTGATAATTATTCTGCAGATAGCTTTTTAACGCGAGTAGTTGACTGGCAGTATCTGGTTGATTTTGAAAAGCTAAAGCAGTTTTTTGTAAGCGCTCTCTTAGTGCCATGGGTATTACTAACTCCTCCTCCGTGGCGGCGGTAGGCACTATCTCATTATCTAACAAATTAGATAAAAGGAGAGGCTGAGAGATGGCACTGTAACTATAACCAGCATTGGTATTTTCAGCCTCTGGGAGCAGATAAACAGATTCGGCTAATCTAGTGAGCGTGCTGGCATCAGTAGTGATAGCTCCGTGCAGGGCAGTAAAGACATTTTGTCCTGTGGGATTAACCGCATGATAAACACGGTGACGGATGGCGGGGCGGTCCTTTGCTTGTTCGGCAAAACGGATAGGCGCTTTCTGCACGGTGCGTGCTCTAGGTGCGGCTGACCAGGCTGTGCCATTGAACTGAGAAAATGCAAATGAACTGAGGTAAATCCGGGAGTTAAGTAAGACTTGCACATCATCATCACTAGCGAGTTCTACAAATGCCTCTGGCTTATTTGTTAGCTGATGATTACTTTGTTGGGGAAGATCACGTTCGAGGTTGTTTTTAAAAATCCATGGACCTGAGCCATCACCGCTAAAAGTAAGATCTGCGTTGAAATCCTTTGTTCCCGAGCTTTGATCATCGTTTATTTTAGCAACATGATCATGCACCATGACGGCAAAACTTTGCGCTGGCTGCGCCAAAGTACTGATAAATACAACGAAACAGGCCTCGATAAAAACAATAACAAGACCTAGGCTAAAATAATCTAACAGTGAAGCCTTTCGGAGGCTCGCCATACAAGTGCTTTGGTTGCTTTGATGTTTTCCCATCCCCCAGACTGCGAGCCCCCCTACCACTGCGGCTACGGCTAGACAGGAGCGTAGTAATAACCCCGGCCCATCTGGCCAGCCACGCAGGAGGAGATAAGCGCCGGCAATAGCAATGATGAGGAAAAGTATACGCATGGTAAAAATACAGTTACGCGCTAGCAGCGTGAAGAATCTGATGACGATAGCGCACCTGGCGGATATCCACGATCAAAGTCTGAGGGTGTTTGGTAAGTAGGTGCGCCCAAGATTCTGGCGCCATATCAGAAATAATCATCAGAGTATGGTCAGAGGAAACACCGCGAAGACAGGCCTCCAGATCATGTGCCTCTGTACCGCGAGCGCGTGAGATGCTAGAGAGATTATATAAACAATCAGCAAGCTGGGCGTGAGTGGTACAAGATACTGGCGCCCAGTGATAAAAGTCTGCTGCGAGAACGCAAGGGATACCTCCTCTCTGTAATGTTGAGAGTGCTCCGGCTAGGAGTGAGAGCGCCCGCTCAAAGCGATCCTCTCGGAGCATCTCTCCGCCAGTGGCGTAGGAATGAAAAACAATGTGGCAGTGATCTGGGTGGAAGCCAGGGGGATCATACTCACGCACTCTGAGGGCATGACCTTGTGCTAGTGAGCGTGCAGATGCTGGCCAGTGAATATGTTTCGCAGAGTCTCCTGCTTGCCATGGGCGAATGCCTCGCGGCTCTCCAAAGGTGTGGCCGGTGGCACTACCACTACGCGGCACAGCATCATACATAGAGCCATCACAGCTTAACTCGACGGGGGTGATGCAGCGTGGCGTGACTGTGATTTCACGGTCGACTTCCAGATACCTATGTAGCCGAAAAAGCCTTAAGGGAAACGTGCTTGTCAGCCAGACTGAATGGATATTTGCAGCGCCCCGCTTTCTCAAGGTCACGGGCAGCTCGATACGTGCCGCAGAGCCAGAAGCTGTCCATGGCGCTACTGCTTCTATGGCTGCACCGGCATCGTTTTTACCATCTCTACCAAGTAGCTGGAGCATGATCTTGGTGTGAAATGCGTCTAACAAAAAATGTCGGTTATGCAGCGTGATTTCAAGTGGGAATGCTATCCCTGCTTTCACCCGTGTAGGTGCGTGTAAACTAACTTCAAGCTTCCTAAGACTAAGGACTCCTAGCGCCCACACTGAGATGAGTAGAATGATTCCGCACAAACCGAGCATCATCAAAGCGCCATCCACCACCACCACCCCACCGATAACAAGTGCTACGGAACCACCAGCAACGGCGGCACCTCGTAAGCTAAGTGGCTGGCGCTTTTTAATCACTGCTTGATTCTGCCAGCTTTAGTATTTGAGGAAAGAATGGAATCAAGGCATTATTTGATCATAGAAAAAGGCTGCATGTCCTAACATACAGCCTTTGGAAAAGGATCAATTCAGATGATATTGACAGAATTAGTCCATATCTTTTTTTTCAAGCGCGCTATCGAGGTGGGCAAGAAATTGGTCTACAGTGGGGTACTTTGATGCTGTGAAACGGGTGAATTCTTTCCCTTTGTCATCCATAAGAATGACGGTGGGCACGCCACTTACATTATATTTGGTCATGACTTTTTCGTTTTTCTTTTTGAGTTGAGGATCCTTGTTGGGGATATCGATTACAACGAGAACATATTTCTCAGAAGCTTTTTTGACGAACTCGGGTTTTGAAAATACCTTTTTTTGCATCATGATACATGGTGGGCACCAGTCTGATCCGGTGAACTCTACCATCACGGCTTTGTTTTCCTTTTTGGCTTTAGCCACAGCCTTTTCGATATTGGTTTCCCACCCTTTACCAGCGAGGGCAGTGCCTGTCATGATGGTGAGAGCGAAGGTGGTGGTAATTATTTTTTGAATAGCTGTCATAGATAAGTATGACGTCAGAAATGAGGACTTTATTCCAAAGTTCTCGAAAAAACTTCTTCAAATGTTAAATTCCGTTATGCAGAAATTACTTGTTGCTACAGGAAACGCCCATAAAACTGAGGAAATTTGCGCCCTTCTTGGTGATGGCTACGAGGTGTGTGATTTAAAATCTTACCCGCATCTACCAGCGGTGGAGGAGACGGGGACGACATTTCTTGAGAATGCTACCCTAAAAGCGGTGGAGATAAGTCGCCAGGTGCCAGGCTTGGTATTATCAGATGACTCTGGGCTAGAAGTAGATGCGCTTGGCGGCGCTCCGGGTGTCTATTCTGCGCGCTATGCTGGGGAGGACGGAGATGATCAACGGAATAATGAGAAGCTCCTCCGAGAGCTGGCACATAGCTCTGAATTAGAGCGAGGCGGACGTTTCCGCTGTGTGATGGTACTGGCAGAAAATGGTGAGCGTCTCGCGCATTTTGATGGTGCCGTAGAGGGACACATCATGAGCGGAGGTCAGGGTAATGGCGGCTTTGGGTATGACCCCTTATTTGTACCAGTGGGATATCAGCAGTCTTTTGCTGAATTAGGTGAGGAAATTAAAAACACCCTTAGCCACCGCGCCCGTGCCATGGAAAAAGTTAGTGCGTGGCTAGCACAGCGTAGCTAGTTAGATCTAGTTCTATACAGAGAGCATGAGCTTACCCTCAACTTCCTTAATGGGGAAGGTCTGCAAGGAATAATTAGGATCGGTTAGGCAAATGCCTGTTTCCAGACTGTAATGATGTTTATGCAGAGGACAAGCCACATAGGGGATACCATTTTCATCACCTACAATACCACGTGAGAGCACCATGCGCTGGTTGATCGGGTTATAGTTTTGCACCGCGTACCATTTACCATCTGTGGGTAAGTTAAATACGGCAATCTGAAGATCATTCACTTTGACACAGGTGCCTAAGTTAAGTGGGAAGTCCTTGCAGTCTCCTATGCAAGTCCATGTAGATTCTGTGATCATGGTATATTTTGTTAGAAAGAGGAAATGGGCTAGGTCTTTGCGAGGGCATCCTCGTCAGCTGTTTCATTAAGTTTGGCTGGGCAGATTTGGTCACGCACTTTAACAAACTCAACGGTATCATCTACATCATCACTGTTTGCAAATGCTTTAAATCGTTTGAGTTTCTGTGGATCGTTAATGGCGTTTGCCCATTCACATTCGTAGGTGTTAATGAGGTGCTGCATCTGTGCTTCAAGCTCTTCGGCTATTCCCAGTGAATCGTTGATGACAACGTCTTGTAAGTGCTCTAGGCCTCCTTCAAGCTTGGTCATCCACGTCGATGTGCGCTCGAGGCGATCAGCCGTCTTAATGTAATACATGAGAAACCGATCAATATACTTGATAAGCGTCTCACGATCAATGTCTGTGGCAAAGAGGTCTGCATGGCGTGGTGTGAGGCCGCCATTACCACAAACGTAGAGATTCCAGCCTTTTTCTGTAGCGATGATACCAAAGTCCTTTGAACGGGCTTCCGCACACTCTCGGGCGCAGCCGGATACCGCGCTCTTGAGCTTATGAGGTGAGCGAATACCACGGTAACGTTTTTCAATATCGATGGCGAGGGTGGTAGAGTCCTGCACACCAAAGCGGCACCACGTGGAGCCAACGCAGGATTTCACAGTGCGTAGCGCCTTACCATAAGCATGGCCAGACTCAAAGCCAGCATCGATGAGCTCTTTCCAGATGAGAGGGAGCTGATGCGCGCGCGCTCCTAACAAGTCAATCCGCTGTCCCCCGGTGAGCTTCATGTAGAGATTGTATTTTTTAGCCACCTCCCCGATGACGATGAGCTTGTCCGGAGTGATTTCCCCCCCTGGGATACGTGGGATCACGGAGTAGGTGCCGTCTTGTTGAATATTAGCTAGAAATGCATCATTGGTATCTTGGAGGGGCGCGTTCTCTAAGATCGGTTTATTCCAAGTAGAGGCGAGAATGGAGCCTACGGCAGGTTTACAAATCTCACAGCCTAAGCCGGTACCGTGTTTTTTAATCAGCTCATCAAATGTCTGAATCCCTGTTGACCTAACAATTTGATAGAGATCTTGTCGTGAATGATCAAAGTGCTCACAGATGCGGTTACTTACCACTACGCCGTTTTCCTTCATCCGTGCTTTAAAGATGTCAGTCATCAGAGGCACACAGCCACCGCAGCCTGTACCTGCTTTAGTACAGGCTTTAAGTTCTCCTATGGTGCTGCAGCCATCATCAATGGCCGAGCAAATGGTGCCTTTAGAGACGGCTTCACAGGAGCAGATCTGCGCACTGTCTGGGATGTCACCTGCGCCCATAGCAGGGGCGCCATCACTGGCTGGGAGAATCAGTTGAATAGGCTCTGGCGGGAGTACCATTTCATTTTGATACATCTGTAAGAGGCCCCCATAGGCAGAGGCATCACCCACGAGGATACCGCCGAGGAGTTTTTTACCATCTTCTGAGATGACGATTTTTTTAAAGAGTTTAGCGTGTGGATCATTAATAACGATCTCACGGGCATTAGATCCCTCAGGTGCTTCAATAGCTCCAAAGCTTGCTACATCAGTGCCGATGAGTTTGAGCTTGGTAGACATGTCAGACCCTTCAAAACTGGCCTCTTTTCCTAACAAAAGATCAGAAACAGTATCTGCCATCTGATAACCAGGGGCAACAAGTCCATAGATCATACCGTTGTAGAGCGCGCACTCACCAATGGCAAAAATATCGGGGTCACTGGTGAGCATGTAGCTGTCTACATCAATGCCGCCACGTTCGCCGATATTGAGGCCAGCTTCTTTTGCCAGCTCGTCACGAGGGCGGATACCCGCGGAGACGATGATCATATCCACCTCTAACTGAGTGTCATCTGAAAATTCCATGGCGGTTACAGCACCTTCTCCAGCGATATTTTTAGTGGCTTTATTAAGGTGCACACTAATATCACGCTCTTCGATGATGTCTTTAAGGAGGAGTCCAGCAGCTGTATCAAGCTGCCGCGGCATCAGTCTGGGGGCAAATTCAACAACGTGAGTTTTCATCCCAAGATCTTGTGCTGCTTTTGCCGCCTCAAGTCCTAATAGACCACCTCCGATAATGGCACAGGTTTTACTTTTCTGAGCATAAGCTTTAATGTCATCAAGATCTTCAATTGTGCGGTAAACAAACACACCCTCTTTTTCTATCCCTGGAACTGGAGGGACAAAAGCGGATGAGCCAGTAGCCATCACCAGTTTATCGTAAGGCACTTTTTTACCAGATGCCGTAGTGACCGTTTTATTCTCGCGGTCAATGCTGATGGCTTTTTCATTAATGTGGAGCTCCACGCCATTTTCTTCATACCACTCGAACTTAGCCATGGCCAGATCCTCAGCGGCTTTACCAGAAAAATATTCTGATAGATGAACGCGATCGTATGCTGGCCGAGGTTCTTCGCAGAATGTGATAATCTGGTAGCGTTGATCAGTGTCTTTGGCCACTAGGCGCTCACAGAACTTGTAGCCGACCATGCCGTTGCCGATGACGATAACTCTTTGTTTCATGTTTTTCTTCCTTTAAAGGATTCAAGGGAAAACTAAGCATGAGTTGTGCCATGTGGGGCACCGATCCATGAAGCTGACTCATGGTTTTGATGAGCTCAGATGATTCAGCTCAAAATACGGGCTGATTAATGGCTGACTGCTGCACCAAGCTGAGTGCGGCAGATCTCGATGAAGTTTTGCTCGGGTAGAGAAAAAGACTTATTGTTATGCGAATAAATACCCCATTGGCGTCTAGGGGGTGGAGAGGAAATAGAATGCTCAACCAGTGAGCCATCGGCTATTTCCTTAGCGGCTACCCAGCGGGGAATGATACCCACGCCCATACCCAGCTTGGTCATTTCCTTAATCGCCTCCATATTTCCCAGTGTGAGTGGATGGTGATGCTGGATGACATGTTCATTAAAGTGGCGGCTGACCAGACGTTTCGTTTCACTCTTTGCACAGTAGGTAATAAGCCTGATATTAGACAGTTCCTTACGTTCCTGGGGTGCTTGTTGGGTCCATGGATGATCCTTCGGGGTGATGAAGCAGAGGCTATCTTCTGCTAGTGGAGTAAAAATATACTTCTGATCATGGGGGGTCATCTGCAGTCCAAATGCTAGATCAAGCTGGCCAGATTTGATTTGATCTAGCACATCTGCGGTGTCCCCGATGTTAACTGAGATTTCACACTTGGGGTGCTCCTTGTAAAAAGCCTTTAACACCTGAGGCAGAATGAGGTGACAGATGGAGTCTGGAGCGCCAATGTGAATGGCCGAGTAGCCCCACTGCTTGAGTGTATCTAGCTTTGTAAGACTGGTTTCTAACTCCTTCACCACCCGCTTAGCATGGTGGAGGAAAACTTCACCGTATGGGGTGAGAATGATGTGTTTCCCCATGCGCTCAATCAATTTACAATCAAGCTGTTTTTCCAGTGATTTGATCGAGTGACTCACTGCTGATTGTGTGATGAAGCATTGCTTCGCTGCCGCCGTAAATGAGCGCGTATCTTCAAGGGCAATAAAGATATTAAGCTGGCGGATGTCAGGTAGATTCATGAATAAGAAATGGAGTAAGACCTAATGTATCATCAGCATGTATCGTACCATGTTCTCTGGATTAATAAGGTTCATGCTATTAATGAGTCTAGATGTCACCGTAGGGAAATGGTTGGCATACCAGATGCTATGATAAGGTAATGTCTTTGACTGGCTCTTCTTTGCTGGAACCTGAAGGTGTGGATCAATCCTCGCCTCAGAGTTCTGTGCCTCCGTTGGAACAGGTTAATCTCATTGATCAAATGCTCAAGGAGCAAGGGCAAATGTCTGCCGTAGAGCGCTTTAGCCAAAAGCATACATCTACGCAGGGCCATATGCAGCGAAGTTATTACGAGGATCTCATTCCTATTCGTAAACCATCAACTGGAGAACAGTATGCCTTTGAGGTAGATCTCGATAAATGCACTGGCTGCAAAGCCTGCGTCGTAGCGTGTCATAGTCTGAATGGCCTTCATGAAAATGAAAGCTGGAGAGATATTGGCTCCATTCGCGGTGTTTCCGATGGCGTGGTCGAGCAGCAGACCGTTACCTCGGCATGCCATCATTGTGCTGATCCAGCGTGTTTAAACGGCTGCCCAGTGGGCGCGTATGAAAAGGAAACAGACACCGGTATTGTCCGGCATCTCGATGATCAGTGTATCGGGTGCCAATATTGCTCATTAAAGTGTCCTTATGATGTACCAAAGTATGATAAGGCGCTAGGGATTGTTAGAAAATGTGATATGTGCCACGAGCGCCTAGCCGAGGGTGAGGCACCTGCCTGCGTGCAGGCTTGCCCTAATGGAGCGATTAAAATTACGCTGACGGATACTGCCACAGTGAATGCTGCTGCTAAGCCAGGGCGGAGTATTTTACCCGGAGCATTCCGCTCAGATTATACAAAACCCACCACAACATTCCGTAGCAGCCGTAAGCTGACAGACTCCATGAAAGCGAGCGATGAGCACGAGCTAACCCCTGCGCACGCGCATACCCCTCTGGTATGGATGCTCACTTTGACACAGGTGGCGGTGGGAATCTCCCTTGCTGATTTACTAGTTTCTACTGTCTCAGCAGCATGGATGCAGACGCTTAAAGTGCCTCTCAGTATAGCCGCTATCGTGATAGGCAATATCGGCTTAATCGCCAGTTTCCTTCACCTAGGGAGCCCTAAGGGTGCGTGGAGAATTTTTCTAGGGCTTAAAAAATCATGGCTTAGCCGGGAGATTGTGATGTTTAGTGCCTGGATGCCTGCACTGATGACTTACACGGCACTCACTGGGTTTCCTCAGTTATTTGAGTGGTTACCAGATGAGCTAACGGCAACAGCATTGTGGGCCACCGTGTTATTAGGCCTGTTGAGTGTCTATTGCTCGATTATGGTTTATGTAGATACTCAGAGAGCATTTTGGTCGATAAATAAGACTGCTGGGCGCTTTGTGGGCACGATGATCTTAGGTGGATTTGCAGGTCTACTACTTACAGAAATGGTGGTTTATGGTGCTGTGAGTATGGTGGCTCTTGGTGGATTTATCTTAGGGGCTCTCATTAAAGTAGTTACAGAGGTTTCTCTGCTGTTACCGGCTCGATCTGATACATGGAGTTTTGCCAAGAAAAGTGCCCTTTTGCAGCTTCGCCCATTGGGTCAGGTACTGAAGCTTCGCTGGATTTTGTTAGGAATTGCGATGATAGCTGGCATATTGGCACTCTTCATGCCCTCTGCGGGTTTTTTATTAGGAAGCATTGCATTTTTAGCACTACTGGCAGGTGAGTGGATGGAAAGAAGTTTGTTTTTTCAAGCAGTGGTGACATTAAAGATGCCGGGTGAAATAGCAGCACCCACGCACGATTAGGAGATCTAGAATGGCAACTAAACAAGTAACTCTCAAAAAGCTTATCCCCCCTATCCGACAGTGGGAGGGACCTAAGACACAACGCCTCGTGCGAACACCTGGTGACTTTGGTCTAGGCCAAGTACCTGTCGAGATGAAGCCGGATGCTACCACCAATGTGATTTGTGGATTTTGCTCCACCGGCTGTGGCCTTAACATCCACATGAAAGACGGACAAGCAGTAAGCCTAACGCCTACTACAGATTACCCCGTAAACATGGGGATGGCCTGCCCGAAAGGATGGGAAGCGCTGACACCTCTCCAAGCAAATGACCGCGCTACCACACCCATGATCCGGGAGCAGCGCGGGGGCAAGCTAGTGGCTACCGATTGGCACAACGCTCTTACTGAGTTTACTACACGTTTTAAAAGAGTCCAAAAAGAGCATGGCAAGGAATCCGTGGCCTTTATCAGCACAGGACAGATCGTTACTGAGGAAATGGCCTATCTAGGTGCGCTGGCTAAGTTTGGCATGGGGATCAAACACGGCGATGGTAATACTAGGCAGTGTATGGCTACTGCGGTAGTAGCGTATAAGCAGAGCTTTGGCTTTGATGCTCCACCCTATACGTATCAAGATTTTGAGGAATCAGATGTCATCGTGCTAGTGGGATCCAATCTTTGTATCGCACATCCTATTATGTGGCAGCGTGTGGAGAGAAATCAAAACAACCCAGAGATTATCGTAATCGATCCACGCAAGACTGAAACCGCGGTGGCGGCTACCCAACATTACCCCATCACACCCAAAAGTGATCTCGTGTTTTTCTATGGACTAGCAAAAATTTTGTTAGAAAAAAACTATGTCGATGAGGCATTTCTCGAAGCTCACTGTGAAGGGTATCAGGAATTCTATGAGCATATTCAAAAGTTTACCCTAGATGAGGTGGAACAGTGCAGTGGTATTACTCCTGAGCAGATGGAGTATCTCGCTGAAACGATCGGTAATGGTCAACGTGTTTCTTTCTGGTGGACGATGGGGATCAATCAAGGTCACGAGGCAGTGAGAACGGCACAAGCGATTATTAATATTGCCCTAATGACCGGCAATATAGGTAGACCTGGCACAGGGGCGAACTCGATCACTGGTCAATGTAATGCGATGGGTTCTCGTTTATTTAGTAATACCACAGGTTTGTTAGGAGGGCATGATTTTGCGAATGCGCAAGACAGGGAGAAGGTAGCTGATATCTTAGATATCGATGTATCACTTATTCCAGATGCTCCGAGTATGGCCTATGATCAAATCGTTAACGGCATCCATGATGGAAAAATCAAAGGTCTATGGGTGATTGCCACCAATGGTGCGCATTCGTGGATTCACCAAGATCGCTACAAGGAGGCGATGGAGAAGCTCGATTACTTAGTGGTGCAAGATATGTACACCACCACAGAAACTGTGGAATATGCAGATCTACTACTGCCGGCGGCTGGCTGGGCGGAGAAAGATGGCACATTCATTAACTCAGAACGCAGAGTGGGCTTAGTTAAAAAAGTCGCCAAGGCTCCTGGAGATGCGCTTTCTGATTTTAATATTTTCCGTCTGATTACGGATTACTGGGGATGTAGAGACGCATTTGCCAGTTGGACATCACCGGAAAAAGTTTTCCAACTTCTCACCAAGCTAAGTGAAGGTCAGCCGTGTGATATATCAGGGATAAAAAACTATCAGCAGATCGATGCTCAAGGTGGTATTCAGTGGCCATGTTTACCTCAAGATGTGGCAGGGCTAAATAAGGATAATCAACGACGCTTATTTGGCGATGGCCGCTTTTATCACACCAATCAACGCGCGAAATTTATCTTTGCAGATCCACAACAAGTTGCTGAGCCAACAGATAAAGACTTCTCCATGATTCTCCTAACAGGAAGAGGAAGCTCAGCTCAGTGGCACACACAGACACGGACCAAAAAATCCGCCGTACTAAGGAAGCTCTATCCACAATCAATCTATGTGGAGATTCACCCAGATGATGCTGACGATTTAGGAATTAAGCCCAATGATCTAGTGCTGGTGAAGTCACGCCGTGCTGGTGTCACAGCCACCGCACTGGTAACACCCACGGTACAGAGAGGTCAGCTATTTATGCCCATGCATTATGCAAAGGCAAACCAGCTGACGATGGGCTCATTTGACCCTTACTCACGACAGCCGAGTTATAAATTCTGTGCTGTGGCGGTGATGTCTGCGGTAAATACGAGCCCCAGCTGAGTGCCATCGAGATCAAATTGATCATGCAGCACGGCACGAGGAATATGGAGTATGGCCTGATTTCCTATCATCTTAATCGTGCCCCTAAGAGTTACCGGCTCGGTTTTTTTCATGGTGAGATTAACCTTTTTATTTCCTACTGCTTTGGTGAGGACCAGGCCGCTTCCTTTTACCTGAGAGTAGCCTAACACACTGAAATAAGACTGCGGGAGCACAAAGGTGTCTTGCGCACTGAGTAAGGATGTATGGCTTAAATGATTGGGGATAATTTGTAAGACGTTTCTAGCAATACGAACGTTAATATTACCCACCAAGGCACCCCAGGTGAAGTCCATATCATAGCCCTTGATATTAGTTAGGCGAATATCCTGAAGAGAAATTTGCTGTTTACCCGTACTTCGATCCTCTTGAATCCTAACGATGACTTTGCCTTTGAGTGCTGCTGTGTCATGAGCCTTGCGACTCCCTAACAAACCTCCTTTAGGATCAATGGAGAGATCAATGGTCCCCGTGCTACGCGTTGTATCGATGGTAAACTCCACCGTTTTCGTAGTTGGTGCAAAGGAAGTCATTAGCTGGCCGCTATCGGTAGGCACCACCGTAGAGGCTATCGGCGGAGGAGCTGGATCATTTTTCCAAAATCCACAGGCAGGTAAAAACACAGCGCAATAAAGAATCAGCAATGCTTTTACGGTATAAGAAAATGTTTTTATCATGCTGAAGCTTGCGGGCATTGGTGAGGCAGACTAAATAGGGCATGGGCAATCGTCAATGTCTGCCCGTGAAGGTTTTATTATTATGTCTTCTTGCTGCTGCAACAAACCAGAGCCCCCTCAGACCAATCCCTCTCAAGATGAGGATGGATCATGCTGCGGAGCGAGTGGTCAGAGTGTGGACTGGCTGCTGTGGGCTTCTTTCGCTCTCTGCGCTATAGGCTATGTGGTGCATTTGTTATTGGGAAATCATTTGCCGCACCAGTTGGCACATTTTAGCCAGGGGGTCTTTGAGCTCCTAAACAAAATGTGGTGGGGTCTGGCTCTAGGTATTTTCGCCGTAGGGGCGCTCGGCAAGGTGCCCCGCGAGTGGGTGGCAGCGGTTCTTGGTAGACCTGGCAGTATTCAGGGAATCTTTCGCGCCATGGCAGCGGGCTTGATTTTGGATCTTTGTAATCATGGTATTTTGTTAGTAGCGATGAAGCTCTACGAACGCGGTGCATCACTTGGGCAGACGCTCGCATTTCTTATCGCCAGTCCGTGGAATTCACTTTCATTGACACTGATATTAATCGCACTCATTGGGCTGAAGTGGGCATTGGCTTTTATTCTGCTTTCGGCTCTGATTGCCGTAGTGACTGGCCTATGTGTAGAGGCCATGGTCAAAAAGGGATTCCTAGCAGGAAACCCCAATCAAGTAGCCATACCGGAAAATTTTGATTTGTTAGGTGAAGTAAAGGTATTTTGTCGCCCCAGTAAGTGGCGGCTGACTACCTTCGGCTCGATGATCAAACATGGTTTTGCTGAGTCTGGTATGATTCTCCGGTGGATATTTCTAGGCACCCTCATGGCAGCGGCTATTCGTGCCTTTGTGCCACAGGAAATCTTTGGTGAGTGGTTTGGGCCTACGTGGGCGGGTGTTTTGCTCACTCTGCTGGCGGCTTCCGTCATTGAAGTGTGTTCGGAAGGTTCCAGCCCTATTGCGGCTGACCTTGTGACACGCGCCTCAGCACCTGGAAATGGTTTTGCTTTTCTGATGGCTGGAGCGGCAACGGATTATACGGAGATTATCGCACTGAAGGAGACCACCAAATCTTGGAAGTCTGCATTTATCTTACCATTACTTACTTTGCCACAGGTCGTGGTGATCGCATGGATCATCAACGCCTGGGCAAATTAGATTGTCCCTTTGAATATTAAGGGCTTTCGAAAATGAGATCTGATTTTTTCTCAGTGGTATCGAGCTTTTTGGGAGTTATAGGGCTGATGATCATGGCGTAATTATCATAGCGGACATTTCCTCCCACCTGATCCATGATGTAGTTGAGCACCACCTCGGCGGGGACACGGTTTAAGCGAAGACTAACGTCTCTACCTTTAAAGGTATGGGTGGGATCACGGACAATGAAGTTGAGACTGGCTGTTTTCTTGGACTCCCGCTCTATCATTATTTTGAGGACATCCAATGCTTCTTGTAGAGTCACTTGTTCCAAGTCTATTTTGGGAATGATCACTTTCTTTAGGGTAGCCTTACGCTTATTGACCACTAATGATTTTTTATTATTTTGAAGGTAAAAGAAATAGTGGCGCGCTTGGGCATGCTTAGGGTTAAGCTTTAAGACCTTACGGAAATTGGTCTGCGCAAGATCATATTTCCCTTGGCGCATGGCGGTAATACCCGTGCTATAGAGGGTGTTTACCTGCTGCATGCGTTGATCACTTTGTCTACTCTGGGCAGACACGGAGGCGCTGACAACTAATGTCAGTGCCACAATTAATGTTGTGGTTCTGTATTTCATAACTGGATCGTAGTTCGTGTTAAGCTATGAGTATACGAGGTGTGAGTATACTTATAACATTCATAACACTATATCCAGATTGAGAGTCTATGCAAAGGGGAAAAGCACGGTAGCCATTTCAGGGTCATCCAGCTAGGGAGAGGAGATGGTTCCTGTAATCATCATCGGCCATTGCCTTCATCTGCTTCATGGGTAAAGATTTGTTAATGGTTTTATCCAATTTCAGTATGTTCTGAGCTAGTCGTCTCAACACGGCAAAATTGCGGGCTGCGTTTTTCACCCTCACTTGTGAATGGTCTTCGCGATACAGAGTGTCTAAAACCCAGTGGCAACCATTTTCAATACTCCAGTGCTGCCGTACCAAGCTTTGAAAAGTTTCAGCGCACCCATCCAAGCTGCTGATATAGAATCTCTTCTGCTTGCTGGTTTTCATGCTACTTAAACAGTAAGTCTCGGATTCGATCATGATCAGGCATTGAAGCCCGTTCCATTTTTTGCGAACCGAGCGTGACATCCAGTCAAGCTCGTTAGTGACAGCTACTCGCCGTGTACAAACTCGACCATTGGCTTTTTCTGTTTGCTCACAAAGGCTCCAAGCCTTGCTTTTTTCCTGGGCCACCTGCGTGGTTGCAAAATGAAACTGGTCAATAGCCTCATTGTGCAATGTCCCTTGATTGCGCTTGAGAGCCATAAGGTAGTCAGCTCCCTTGTCCTTCACTTTTTTTGCGATTGCTGTCTGGGTACCCATGGCATCCACGGAAATGACATGACCTTTGATCTCTAGCTGCTCAAGAAGAAGTGGAATGGCTGGGATCTCATTACTTTTTTTCTGCACAAATTCCACAGCAAGTGTCACTCCTGTGTCAGCAGCCCAGGCACTCAGGCAATGCTCCTGTTCCGAACTGGACTTCCCACTACCTCTGATCGTTTTGCCATCGATAGCTATGAGTTGTTTTGCTAACTCAGGGTGAAGATCCCTGATGTGTTCAACCACGCATTTGCTGAACTGCTGGGGATCCATGAGGGAAAACAGGTTAATGAGAGTCTGCTTAACCGGGATACCATTGGGCAATTTGATCCATTTTTTTAACCACCGTTCATGAACATGGGCAAACTCAACAATCCCTGAAAAGGATTGAACCCCGCAGACCAACGCGCTGACAGCAATAAACAAAATCTCCCCAAAGTAGTGTTTTTTGTTCCCTCCGAGACGAGGATCTTCGATGACGATGAATCGTTCAAAACCATTGGGTAAACCTCCCGAGTAGTCATTTTTATTTGGATTTCTGGGCATCCAGAAATTATAAGGCGCCTAACAAAAAGTACAACTCTAAATTGTCAATATTTCCCTAGCTGGATGACCCTGGTAGCCATTTCAGCCATGTGCTTGGTGCAGAAAAGTTACACCCAGATGATGCATTAGATTTTGATAGAAATGCATATTCTAGGTTGCACCTAGGCGTTCCAGTTCAGGGCACCTTTTTTCAATGCATAAATGTAGGCCACAGCTAACACACCGGCAAAGCCACAGATACTCCAGAATGCCATTGGCCCCTCTTGAATCAAATCACGGAACTGCACCGCCCATGGGTAAAGGAATACTACTTCAATATCAAAAATGACAAAAAGCATGGCGATTACATAAAATTTTACACTAAAGCGCGGTGCACCATCACCGATAGGTTTCATACCGCACTCATAAGGACTTTCCTTGGTGGGATTTGACTTACCCTTTTTCCCCAGTAGCAGGCTCATAAGTAGCATGACACCAGCGAAACCAAGCGCAATAACGGCCTGCATAATGACGGGAAGATAATTCTCTAGCATGGTGGTAAGAAGATATATTGGTATGAAGAGGCAGAATAGCAATGAATGCTTAAATAAGAAAACTCACATCGCCGTTGCAGGTGATGTGAGTTTTTTAAAACAATTCGCAATGGTAAAACCAGCACGAAATTTTGATTTGGTTCGATTAATGGAGTTTGCTCCAGCCTAGGCTAAACAGACTCTTGGGCAGCAAGGAAATCACTATGAGCTTCTGAGAGCTTTGGTAGGCCCTTATATTCCTTACCTTCTTTTTCAATCATTCCTCGGGTGACAAGATTTTGTAGTTTTTCATACGCACGTAGACGGAGCATCTCTTCTCCACCACTTACGGCGTTACGCTCCTTGAGCTTTGCGTAAACAGCTTCGAATAAGTCGTTGAATCCGAAGAAGCTGTCATCATCACCCAGTACATTAACAATTTCATCTGTTACATGATCTGGGACGCGGCGAGAGAAGCGAGTTCTTTTCGTAGTAGCCATAGACGAATTGTGCCACAACAAACCATTAAAAGCGAATTGAAAATAATAAAAAGCATAAATTTTCATCTTTTTTGCCTGATAGTTTTGAAATTTTCTTAAAATGATGGAGTTGACACCACAGGCTCAGAAGCCATTGTCACACCTAGAATATGAGTGCAACATCTGGAAAACATCTAGCTATTGTAGGGGCTACGGGAGCTGTGGGGCAGGAAATACTTGATTGTTTAGAGCGCCGTAATTTCCCCGTTAGCGAATTAACTTTATTAGCATCCGCGAGATCTGCGGGGAAAGAATTCACCTTCCGCGGAACCTTAATCAAAGTTAAGGAATTAACACATGATGCATTCGCAGGTATTGATATTGCTCTGTTCAGCGCTGGTGGTGGTATTTCCAAAGAGTTTGCACCATCCGCCGCCGCCGCTGGGTGTGTGGTCATTGATAACTCTTCCTGTTTCCGTATGGATGAGGATGTGCCTCTGGTGGTGCCGGAGATTAATCCGGAAGCGATTCAGAACCGCCCGCGAAACATTATCGCTAATCCCAACTGCACTTCCATCATTACGCTGATGGCGCTCTACCCTCTGCATAAACTCTACGGGCTGAAGTCTATTATCGCTTCGAGCTACCAAGCCGTCTCAGGTAGCGGTGCTCAGGGAATCGCTGAACTTCAGGAGCAGATTAAAGTGCTCGGCTCCGGTGGAGAGATCACTGCTGAGATGCAAAATATTTACCCTCATCAGATTGTTTCCAATGTGATTCCACAGGTAGATGCTTTTACCGATAACGGCTATACCAAAGAGGAGCTAAAAATGCTCAATGAGAGCCGTAAGATTCTCAACCTCCCCGAGCTCAAGGTTACATGCACCTGCGTGCGCGTCCCTGTGTATCGGTCCCACTCCGTGAGTGTAACAGCACAGTTTGATCAACCAGTCCATGTCAGCGAAGCTCGGGCGGCATTTGCTAGTTACCCAGGTATTGATGCCAAAGATGATCCGGGAAATAATCTTTACCCTGTGCCGTTAGATACCACTGGGAAGGATAATTGTCTAGTAGGCCGTATTCGCAAGGACATGGTCTTCGACAATGCTCTCACCCTCTGGGTAGTGGGTGACCAAGTCCTCAAGGGGGCTGCACTTAATGCCGTGCAAATTGCTGAGCTGGTAGAATAGCTGAGAGAAAAAATTAAAAAAACCAGCGCATATGGACGATCTAAAACCCTGGCTCAAAGCCACGCAAAAGCAGGTAGACTCGGCACTGAGTAGATTTCTACCACGTGAGTCTGCTCGGCCACAAACCATTCACAAAGCAATGCGTTACAGCATCTTTGCAGGAGGTAAACGTCTACGCCCTATCCTCACCCTCGCCGCAGCTGAAGCCTGTGGAGGAGATATAGAACATGCCTTAGCCCCTGCCTGCGCCACCGAGATCATGCATACCTACTCGCTTGTGCACGATGACTTACCATCGATGGACGATGACGATCTGCGCCGTGGTCGCCCTACCAGTCATAAAGTTTTTGGAGAAGGTATGGCCGTCCTCACAGGTGATGCCTTGTTGACGCAGGTGTTTATCGTTATTGCGCAGACTCCAGCTACCAAGCGCTATTCGGTAAAAGACTACGTGCAGGAAATTGCTGACACAGGAGGAAGTAAAAAACTCATCGGAGGACAGGTACTTGATCTGGAAGGTGAAGGGAAACAACTCACCAAAAAAGATCTCATCCGTATCCATGAGGCTAAGACCGCCGCCCTCCTAACCTGTTCCGTCAGGCTTGGTGCCATGACGGCCAATGCCACTCCGGCGCAACTAGATGCACTCACAACCTTTGGCTACCATCTCGGACTCGCCTTTCAAGTGATCGATGACATCCTCGATGTTACTCAGACCACAGAAATGCTGGGTAAAACAGCCGGTAAGGATGAAGCCGTAGATAAGTCCACCTACCCAGCCATTCTTGGACTGGAGAAATCACGTCAAGAAGCCGCCCGCCTTACCAAAAAGGCACTGGGTGCACTAGCTCCTTTGGGTAAAAAAAGCCAACGGCTTGAGCAGATCGCGAGGTATCTACTAGACCGCGAGTATTAAGCCACAGCTGAAGTAATTTACTTACACAACGGCCTGCACATATCAATCAGTGCAGGATCAACAACACAGCGTGTATCCGCCACCTTTTGAATAGGAAGTGTGCCAAAACTTCCAGAGCGGTAAACCATGATATTACACGTCTCCCCACGCTGCAGTGAGTCCACCGCAGCAGTGGCAAATTTAAATGCCATAAGACGATCTCTCACCGTAGGTGAGCCACCACGTTGAATATGGCCCAAAATAGTCAGACGGGCATCCATCTTTAAGTTATCACCTATCCAGCGTGTTAGGTAATCACTCATACCTGTACCTTCTGCTACAATACCAATCAAAAAGTTTCTACCCTCTTTGATTTGTAGGCGGAGCCGTTCACCGATGCTATCCAGATTATACTCCAGCTCCGGAACCATACAGATTTCCGCCCCACTGGTTACCGCTGAGGCCATCGCTAAATAGCCGCAGTCACGCCCCATCGTTTCCACCACAAAAGCGCGGTTAAATGAGTTAGCCGTATCACGGATGCTATCCACAGATTGGCGGATCATATTCAGTGCTGTATCCACCCCTAAACAGTAGTCTGTCCCAGGAATATCATTATCAATGGTCGCTGGAATACCCGCAAATGGCACCTTAAAATCTGTGTAAAATTGATTTAATGCACGAAAAGATCCATCACCACCTATAACCACCAATTTTTTAATACCGTGTTTTTCAAGGTTCTCATATGCTTTCTGACGATGTTCATATTCAAAGAATCGTTTGGAGCGCGTAGACCTCAGCACCGTGCCTCCACGATTAACGATGCTAGAGACAGCGTTTGAGGTCGCTTTTTCAATGTGATCTTCAATCAGCCCACGCAAGCCATTGTAGACCAAATAAGGCTGGTAGCCTTGACTAAGTGCGTATTCAACAGCGCATTTGACGGCTGGATTCATTCCTGCTGCGTCACCGCCGGAGGTCATAATTGCTATACCTTCCATGATAAAAATAAAAGAGTGCGTTAAAATAAATAAACCATATGAAATTTCACATCAAATGGCAATAACCTCCCTTATGTGCTATCTTTCAAAAATGCAAGTAACAGTATAAAAATATACTGTCAAAAAACGGCCATTGACAAGCTCCCCACTGCACACTACCAAAATCCCGTCTTGGAGTTATTTACCGCTCCAAATAAAAGGCGGAGTGGCCAAGTGGTAAGGCATCGGTTTGCAAAACCGACATTCGCGGGTTCGATTCCCGCCTCCGCCTCCATTATTTTCTTACGGGTTTAAATCAAATTATCTTTGATAAATTGGAAGAATCTTCATGCAAGGTGTAAGAGCTATGATTGCTAGAGAAGTGGAGTAAGCTGCCCCATATGGTGCAGCAGAACCTCTTCTGGGCCATATCCCTGTGGGATCTTGCAAAGGTAAAAGATAATTATAGCACTCTTTCATACCTGTTACCCAGAGTTGACCGCCCATCTGGATAGAAGCCTGTGTTACATAATAACAGGTATAATACGGGTAATATCTTCTGCAGTGCGAAAGAAAAGCATTGATATTCCTTGCTGAGAATTTACTCAAATAAGCAGACGATTTTAACAAAGCTGGGTGTTTATGTTTCCCTGCAAGGGCAACACATAACGTGCCTGCCGCTGTCATAATAAAGGAGCTCCGATCATCACTAGAAATGTAGCGAAAGCCTCCTTGAGGCGTCTGATTTCGTAATACGAAGTTTGCAATACGGTCCATTACTTTTTCAGGGACATCAAATCCAGCGTTGCGAATAGAGCGTAGTGAAGCAGCATGCCAACCTGTCACCGATACATCTCCCTCAGCTCTATCTCTCCAAGGTCGGGTGTAGCGGAAGCCTCCGTCATCTTTTGCTTCTCCTTTCCTAATGTCCCAGAGCTGGAGTGTACACTTTAGCCCTTTTTCAATACCTTGTTTAATCCGAAAAGCACGTTGAGGCTCAGTTAATCCATAAACCTCACCGAGCATTAGCATGCAGATGGCATGACAGTATGTCTTGGCTCCTCCACCGTTAACATATAAGTCACCTCCTCTGGGTATCATGTTAATCTCTGGATAATTAAGCTCTTGCGCAGCGAATAGTCCACTTTTTTGCTGAATGGATAACACGTAATTCAATGCCCTATCAAGTTGCTTGCCATAGGGGCCTTCGCCAGGGCGGTGCCCCCGCGATAGATATGCCATAATAGCAAGGGAGGTAATAGCTGGCTTGCCGTGTCTTTGCGTTTGAAAACTACCATTTGCCTCTTGCAGTCGCGCAAGAGCCTTCAAGCCTCTGTCCACGCTATCGGTTAGTTTTTTCATCTCAGTATCAGTCAGCGCCTGAGGAAGTGGAGCAGAAGGGTCAATAAGCGAGATTTCACCTTTGGGCACCTGTCCAAAACAACACCCCAATGAGCATATAAATACAATAATGTAAGAAATAAAATTCATAGATCTATTTAATGACGATTTAATCATTTATTGTTAGATAATTCACTACCTTTGATAAATTGGAAGAAGTTGTAAAGGAGGCGTGAGAGAAAGAATAGCCATTGAGGTAGAATAGACTTTCCCAAATCTAGTAGTATGCCCTAGCGGCTTCCAGAAGCCAGATTGCATCTGCTTAGGCAAAAGATAACTATAACAATTTTTCATAGATTTTCTCCAGAGACGCCCACCCAGCTGCATGCTTATCTGTGTCATATAATAGCATGTGTAGTAGGGATAATATCTATTGTATTGATTAGTAAAAAACTTGGCGCTCGTTATATCAAATCTATTAAGAAACTGGCTAGATTTCTTTAGTGCTGGATGATCGTGTTTCCCTGTTAAGGTCAGACATAGAGAGCCCGCAGCGGTCATGGTAAAAGTGCTACGATATCCTGGATGAGGTAAATACCCAAAACCTCCATCAGCGTTTTGATTTCTAATAGCAAAACCTGCTAATCTATTGGTCACTCCTTCTGGCACCTCAAAACCAGCATTAGCAATAGACCGCAAGGAAGCTGCAAACCATGAAGTCACGGAAAAATCAGATTCACCACGTATTTGTAGACTACCTTTATAAGGGCGAAAATACCGAAAGCCACCATCATCTTTAACTGATTTTTTTCTAACATTCCAAAGCTTCAGTGTGCACACCAGACCTTTCTCAATGGCTTTACGAATGCGGAACGAATTTTTAGGATCAGAAACTCCATACACTTCTCCCAACATGAGCATACATATAGGGTGGCAATACGACTTAGCGACACCTCCCACAGAATAAAGCTCCGTCAGAGATCGCCCAGTTAAGTCCGTCTCGATGAGAGCATAGTTAAAATCTTCATTAGCAAATAATCCGCTTCTTTTTTGAATAGATAGAATGTGGTTCACAGCCTTATCCAGTAGCTTCCCATAAGGGCCTTGACCTGGTTTATGTCCCCTCGAAAGAAAAGCCATGATCGCCATGGAAGTTACCGCAGGCTTGGAATATTCAGGGTTTGCAAAACTGCCATCTGCCAATTGCAGCGTCGCAAGAGCTTTAAGTCCTCTATCTACACTAGCCGTTAGTTTTTTAATCTCTGCATCATTAAGAGCCCTAGGAAGTGGTGCAGAAGGGTCAATAAGGGGGGGGTCACCTTTGGGAATTTCTCCAAGACAACATCCTAATGAGCAGATTAATAAAATAATATGATAGATAGATTTCATTCCCAGGGTACTTCTCATCTTTGGTAAATTGGCAGGATTTGCATGGATGGAGTTAAGGCAATAATAGCCAAAGATGTGGAGTAAGCCTGCCCATAACGTGCTGAACGCTCAAAGGCCGGCCAATGACCAGAGGCCAATTGTTTTGGCAAAAGATAGTTATAACACTCCTTCATACATTTTACCCACAAAGCTCCACCCATCTGAATAGCTGCTTGAGTCACATAATAACACGAATAGTAAGCATAGATTGTATGCCCTCCAGTTGCTTTAAAACACAGTGGTGAAGCAGCATTAAACCGATACAAATAGCGACATGCCCGCTCAAGTGAGGAATGATCATGTCTTGCTGCTAGTCCTATGCAAAGAGTTCCCGCAGCGGTCATCACAAATGAACTTTGTCCACGAACCAAGTAACTGAAACCTCCGTCAGGGCATTGCGTCTTGACAACGTAAGCCACAATACGGTTCATGACATTTTCTGGCACATCAAATCCAGCATTACGAATAGAACGTAGTGAGCTTACATGCCACGCTGTAACTGATAAATCAGAATCATTACTCCCATGAAGACGGGTGTAACGAAACCCTCCATCGTTCATTGACGATTTTTTTCTAATATCCCAGAGCTCTAAGGTGAACTTAAGTCCCTTGGTGATCGCCGCTTTAACGCGGAATGTATGCTTAGGATCAGTTAAGCCATAGACCTCTCCAAGCATAAGCATACAAATGGCATGGTTATAGGTCTTGGCAGTACCGCCTGCACCACGCACGTCCGCCTCACGTATAGGAACATTAATTAAAGCAGTATTAATTTCCTGACTCGCAAAAAGTCCGCTTTTCTTTTGGGTTGTAAGCACGTAGTCCAATGCTTTATCGATCTGCTTGCCATAAGGACCTTCGCCAGGGCGGTGACCACGCGATAAATATGCCATAATCGCAAACGAAGTAATAGCTGGCTTCCCGTGATTTAGAGTGGGAAAACTACCATCTGCTAGTTGCAATTTAGAAAGTGCCCGTAGCCCTCTATCTACGCTGGTAGTTAGCTTTTGCATCTCCGCACTAGTTAGAGCCTGAGGGAGTGGTCCGGAAGGATCCATCAGCGGAAGCTTATCTGTTGGAGCCTGTCCTAGGCAGTATCCCGATGAATAGGTTAATAAAATAATGTAAACAAAAGTTTTCATTTGTTTTTCTCATTATTGTTATTTTCCTCAGCTATTTCGCGGAAATACTGTTCTATAGCCTCTCGATATGCCTCTGGAATATCTGAGTCAACATCTTGACTCAAACTTTGCCTCAGCTCACTTGAGAGCTTGTTCCAACTTTCACCTCCTTCAAAAAGCTTAGTTCCACGGTTTTTCCATGGAACGGCGATTTTTTTATAAAGAGCTTCAGACATAGCATTACGATTCTTATTAGCTTTTTGCTGAGCTTTAGCTGCATTACGTTGAGCATTTTTAGCTTGTTGCTGCTGCTCTTTTTTAGCTTGTTGCATCTCCCGACGCTTCTTTTCTATTTCCTTTTTCTCTTTTTTCTCTTTTTTTGTAGCCTTCTCCCAGTCAGTTTTCACCTTAAGATTAAAGGTTGGTTTTATACCTAGTTCCATCTTCGCTTCTCTTGGCTGTCTGGCTTCTTTTTCTAGTCTAGCAAGAGTATCTTGCAGCGCTTGTAACATATCTTCCTCGTTGAGAGTTTTTGCTGGGGCAGGAGGCTCTTCAGGGTCCGGCTCCTTGTTCTTTTCTTTGACAAATTCAACAATAGCCATATCTAACAATTTAACACCTTTCTCTATTAACTCTGCGGCTTTTTCCTGATGAGGAATGGCATTCTTAGCCCAAGGAGCTAAGTTATGTGTTAATATATTTTTTTGAGTTTCGAGAAGATCTTTTTCCATAATCTGGCTAAGCTTATTAATCGTTTCATCTATTTTTACTGACACACCACTCAATCTAGCAAGTTCAGAAGAAAGCCTTAAAACAGTATTGGCTGTCTCAGAATTAATCTCCTTCTGCAGCTGCATCACAAATGCCTGGTAGTCTTTTTTATCCAGACAACCTAACAAATAACGATTGGATTTTATTGATAAATCCATTGCTGTGAGGTCTGAGATCCTTATATCAACATACTCTCCATCTAAACGTTTAATATCTACATCCGCTAGAATAGCCTCCGCTCGTTGATGGGCATGATTTAGTTTTATGAAATAACTTTTGAGCTCACTGATTTTTTCCGTTGGAGTCTCGGCCAAGCTCGTTGCTATGTTAGATAGACCGGAGAATGCTTTTGTTAATTTTTGACACTGTTCTACAGAAGCCTTTTGAGGGATCCAAATCTGGGCATTCCCCATGGCATTGGTTGTTTGATTAGAGAATTCCATCAGACGTTCTTTCAAAATATCTGACAGCTTCTGCATCGGAAACTCTTCAACAGCTAACTCCTTATTGATATCAACAAGTAACAACTGTCGATTCCGAAGCTTAGAAAGTACTTCTCGGAAAATACCGCCACCTGTTGGATTGAGCCTGGTGAGCATTTTTGAACGTAGGTCAGGTCGCTCTTGTAAGAGTTCGCTCAATCTCTTGAGAAGCTCTCTTTTAAATTTTATTTTGGCAATCTCATCTTTTATTTCTTGATCTGACAACTCAGCACGGAGTGTCGGGTAGGGGCTACCTGGTCATCCGCCTCATGTAGAACCTGGCATATCTTCGACGGTAACGGTATGCATCTTTTTGAACTGATGAGCCAAATTTTCAATTTCTTCCATCTCGATGATGGATTCAAACTGTGATTCTGTTTCCTCCAATAGCTTGATTACCCATCTGAGCCGTTCATCAACAGCATCAAGCTTGACCATAATAAAATCAGGATCAGGTTTTTTCAGAGCTTCTTTCATTGCCATCACAGCGGGTGCAAAGCCGTTTTCTACTATACCCTTAGCTTGTATCCCAAAGAATGAGTAGGGAGTGCCCTCGCTGATTTTTCTAAGATTCTCAGCGCTTTCCGCTCCTTTCTCAAGAATCTGAATTAACTCTGGGGAGAGATTACGAGAAGTATTCTGCAAGCTTTGACCTACTCTCTCTATTTGTTTATCTTTTACTAAATCATCAAAGCGGATCAAAGCAACAAGACGACGACCTTCTTGTGCGTTTTCCCGGATCCCTTCGATAACATGCTTAATCGCAATCTGTTTTTTCTTTTGTCCGTCACCTGCAACAAGATGACTTTCGTATTCATCTACAGTTACTTTCGCCGATTTACTTTGAGCTGATTCACTTTCAAGATCTAGTTTACGTTTTGCTATCTGCTCCTCTTTAGCTCGGTTCTGATTCTTATCACGGTTTTCTTTTTGTGCTTTAGCGATAGTATCAATTGCCTTATCGATTTCTTCTTCAACCTGTTTGAGCTTGGACTCCGAGTTACCAGATTCTGCAGCCTCTCCAATCAGTTCCTGAATTTTCGCAATTGATTTTTTGACGTCGTTTTTTAAATCTTCCGAATCAATTTCTTGAGCCATCTCTTGAAGCTCGTCCACTTGTTTAGAAAGATTTTGTAAGTTGTTGGTCTGGTTCTGATCCTGCTGTCCTTGCTGACCCTGTTGACCCTGTTGACCCTGTTGACCCTGTTGACCCTGTTGACCGTCGATACCTTGGCGTATTGAATTAGCCTCTTGTTTTACAGCAGATAAGCCTGACCGCAGTTTGTTTAAATTCTCTGCTTGAGCCAGTTCCCTCTGAGCTTTTTGGAGTGCTCTTTGTGCTTCTTGATTTAGATTATGAAGTGCTTGTTCTGCTTTTTGAATATTACCTTCAGCTTCTTTCAAGTCTTCTTTAGATACATCCGGAGATTTTCCACCCCCAAGGCTTTTCTGGGCTTTACTGATTTCACTCTTTATAGCTTGCAGCTGATTTTTAGCTCCTTCATCCAAAGAACTTGCGGACTTTTTAGCTTCACTTAACTGCTGGCGTGTTTTTGCTGTCGCTGCGGCCGCTGATTGATTTTGTTTGCCGCTTTGTTGAGAAGTCTGCCCTTGCTTCTGATTTTCACCTGACTGTTTAGCCTTCATCGCTTTCTTGTTAGAAGCGTTGGCGCTAGCCAATTGATTTTTTAATTCTCCTAGTTTAGCTATCTTCTCTTGCAGTTTTTCCTCTTGTTTTCTGAGTTCCTGATATTCAAGGTCGTCTTGCTTAGATTCATTCTTAGCAATTTCGTTCTCCAGCTCACGTCGCATTTTAGTCAAAGCTTCACGTGCCTTAGCAATTTCAGCCTGGCTCGATTGAAGATCCTTCATAGGATTTTTGTCAGTCTTTGCGTCCTCCAATTTTTGGTTAGCCTTAGAGATAGAAGACTTCAGATTTTTCAATTCCTCACTATTGATATCTTTCAGCTGATCTGCTCTCTGCTTTGCTTTGCTAACATGGTCTTGAGTTTTCTGAGCTAACTGCTTCTTGTTTGATTGATCATCTGGCTCCACATTTGCCTTCAAGGCCTGAGAGTTTGCTTCTTTAGCTTTTCTAAGTTCATCGTCTAGCTGATTCATTTGGCTTAAAATTTGTTTAAGCGCATCATTTTCTTTTTCCAGTTCATCAACTAGAAATTGATTAGATTTCTCAAATGAAGCTAACCCTTTTGAGTCTTCTACTTCGACCAAATAATTAAGCTGAGAATTTTCTGTAATAGGTAATTTACTAAGATCAAGAGTAACAGAACTTTCTATTTTCTTTGAACCCTTTTGGTCTTTAAGATCTATGGGAAAATAAAACTTTTCTTTCTCCCCCTCTGCATTTGTTACCTCTGCAACTAGACGAGCCGCTTCCACCCCATAGTCATCCTTTGCTTGAAACTTAACCTCAAGCAATTCATCTGCTTTCATAACAAAAGTTTCTGTATCTTTTAGAAGGTTTACCTTAGGAGCTTTATCGGCAATAGCAACTAAGCTTATTTTCATTTGAGATTTCAAATTACCTATTTTTGAAGTCATTTTAAAATCAGCATGAACTGTATTGATAACATTGACTTTATGGGTGTAGGTCTTTGCTGAACTTTCAGTCAGTATCTCTTGAGTAACTTTACCCCCTGTATTGGTATCAAAGGTTGCCTGAAGAACTTCTTGGTCAACTTCGATCTCGAAATCAACCACACTGCCTTGAGGTATTTTGATCTTACGTGGAAGCTTACTCAGGATCCAAGGTTTCAGTTTAGTATATGCTGGAGGTGTAATGGTAATTTTCCCACTGACGATAGCAGGCTTATCAATCATAGTAACCTGCTTCCAAGCTGACTGAGTATCACCAGCAATAACACGATAAGAGAAGTCTGCTACCCTATTTAATATCTTGTGAGAAAGGCTCCCAGTAGCTTGATCGATGTCAATCAAACGCTCTTCGATCAACCCGCTCGTAGAGCGTTCTTGGACTTTTACTTGATCCGGTATTTTCCCAGAAACGGTAACCTCAATTGAGTAATCTTTTCCTCTTGGATGAATCACCTCACCTTCTTTCTGAGAAATTATCGTTAGAGTATTATTATTCCATGGACTTAACAGCCTATCCAATAATTTAGGGAAAGCAGATCCCATCATAAAAGCAAAACCGCATAATAAAATAATAGAACCAACAAAAGTAAAAGAAGCTTGTTTAAATGACCGGCTTTTAATTAATTTACTACTTCCACTTTTTATTTCTAAATGATTGACCTGATCTCCTACGGCTTGAAGTAAATTTGTCGAACAATTTTCTGCGCCCTCTAATTCTACTGAAGTCACTAAACGTTCCTCGAGATCGGGGTTTACTTCATCTAGCCATTTTGCTGTTTCTTCCTGACTAGATTCGAACTTCATTTTTCCCCAGACCCATCGAAAAGAAACAATGAGTACTACTAATACAACTAAACTAAGTATAACCCGTGACCATAAAGATTTTAACTCAAAATTCCAGTCAATATACATCGCTAGTATAACTGGTAAAACAATGGCACTAGCAATACCTAAAAAGAGATAGATTGTCCGAATTAGCCTACGCTCACGTTTTTCAGCCGAGAGAGCTTTCAGAGTTTCTTCAGATAAATGATTGTTATTTTGTGTCATGATAACTATGCGTTATTGGTTTGCTTATGAAAGACCTATTCGACGACGTAATGCCCACTCTGAAGCAGCTATAAAGAGAATGGCAATAAGTAATGGCCAAACATCCCAAAGGGGGCGTTTTTTTGTTGTTTTGATAATTTCGGGCTTAAAATCAAGAGCTTCAAGCATCAGAGAAAAAGTGCCCGGAGTAATCGTTGCTGCAAGTGGCAGACTGTTAACTTGACCCCAAAATTTGGAGTTAGCATCTGCAATCTGTAACTCTTCTACTTCGATTTCTTTTTCTACAATGATTTTGATAAGCTCCTTATCCGGATGAAGTTTTTGATCAGAATCTATAATATGTTGGATAGCCTCTCCTGAATAATTTAGTTCGTATTCCCCAGAAGGAATATCTCTAAACCTCACATAGAAATCTCCAGGTTGATTATCCACTGGTATTGGCTTCATCTCTGCTACTGCAGTGCCGTCCTTGCTTAAAACAGCAGTAAAGTCAGCATCAGTAAATGGCTCGCCGTTCTCAGCCTTAACTCGGAGACGTCCCTCTATTTCCTCACCTGGTTTTAAAATTGCCCGTTGAAGACGAGTGGCGAGCAAGGTGTCACTGAATCCGTAATTATCGACACATATGCCACGGATAATTTGTCCCCATAGCTTTGCGTGATATTTATCTCCATATCTGAAGCGGAGATGATAGAGGCAAGGGGCTGCAAAGTAGGCCACTCTTCCGCTACCATAGCGCTGTTTCGCACAGAAATCATAAGATGTTCCATCACTCGACGTTGCTTTTAGGAGCACATTCGCGGATGATTTTGCTTTAAGCCAAGGAGAGAGTGAATACTGAGGAGTGACTTGGAAAATTGACTGCCAAATCTGCTGAGTTTTTTCCCCTTCCAGATCAACCATTCGGTTAATAGGTCTGTTTATGGGAGGGTGCACTACAAAAGACCCATTTATCATAGTATTACTAACCTTTATCATTGGAATTAACGCTTCTAGTGGTCCATCCATGAAACTAGATGGCATACTATGAGGCCCAGCTAGAATAATAAGATTTCCTCCATCATTCACATATTCTAAAAGCAATTTCTGATGTTCTAGCGTTAGGTATTCAGGAGTAAGATCTCCTAGAATAACAAGATCATAAAGCTTCCATGTTGCCAAATCAAAGGGAAGCGCAATCGGCTCTTTAGCGGACTTCCCAGGAAAACTGTGTCTTGGCTGGAATACGATACTGCTCATCTTAATCGAGGGGTCTCGATTAAAAAGATTTTGTAAGTAACGAGTTTCCCAACGCGGAAATGTATCAGAGACTAAAACCTTATAATTGTCTTTAAGAACCGCACAATCTAGGGAGGCCTTATTATTAATGAGGGAGGTCTCGCCTGTTATTGAGGATAACTCGATGACAAGCTGATGCATACCAACACCCTTCGCTTGCCATTTAATATCTACTTGTTCACTTGTTCCATTTCCTTTCAAGCTCACTTCCTGGCTTTGTAAGATTTTATCCCCTTCTTTCAAAGAAAGTGTTACTATCTCTGGCACACTGTTCTTTGAAGAAACTAAAACTGTTACAATAAGGGTATCTTTCTCTCGTATTCTTGAAGGACTGACTACTGAATCGATCCGAGCATCTGGGGTATTAGATGCGTCCCCTACTGGAAAGACGATTAGAGGCTGACTCAAAATATCGTTAGAAAAATTCTTTTCCATATCACCCGAGTCATAACCATCAGTGATCAATATCGAAAGTTGTGTTCCTTTCATATAATCACGTCTCCCTAGATTATTTAAATTTTCATAAAGATGTGTTTTAGGTTCTCCAGATAAATCCACCTCAACCTTCTTATTCATATCTTGCTGAGAAAGGGTATTTGAGAACTTTGAAACGCGTAAGTCATAGCGCTCTGAAAGCTCTTCAAACACTTTATTAGATTTCTGGAGCCAATTATTCACCAAGGTTAAGCGGGACAGATTCTCTTTAGCCACTCCGGATGGCTCTTGTATAGCAATGACTCGTCTCAGGCTCGTAGCAGTCTGAGAAATAAGTTCTGATGCACGGTAGAGATCACCTAAAAAATCATCAGAACCAACATCTTGAAGCACGCCCATCGATGCATTTAATGTCTTTCGTGGTGCTTTCATCAATCTAGTTAGGGAGGTATCATTTTTAATAATGTCTAACTTTAAACCAGCCTGCTTTAAGATTTCTATAATACTCACTATCTCAGCATGAAGGCCTTCAGAAGATTTACTTAGATTACGATTTAGAAGATTCAGCCGAATTCGAGCAGCCTCAGTTAAGGTAAGGGCCTCATCGATTGGTTGAGGAGCTGAGAAATTTTCCCATGAAGAAGTGTTTACGCCAATCTCATCTGTGAGAGACATACTCTGTGAAACATCAATCCCTAAATTGGCAGTAACAGGGAGTAATTCTTCTTTAGTTTTGATCGCGCGTGGCTGAGCAATCAAAAGCCATATCAGTAAGCTCAAAATCGAACGCAGTAAAAATAATGTCCAGCGTACCTTCTTCGTTTGATCCTGAGTTTGCTGATGAAGTAGATAACCGAAAAAAGCAATAGTAAGCCCAGCCCCTATGAGAAGCTGAACGGGATGCAATGATGTTTCGATGCTAGACATGTATTTCTAATAGATCGGTTTAAGATGAATTCTTCCTGAGGACCTTTGACGGCGCTTTGCGAGCCGATGCGCTAGGATAGCCTCAGCGATAAAGAAAAGTCCTGACACGATAGCAAACCACATGGCTAAGGACCACTTCCCTCTATTTTCATACTCTTCAGGGGATAATGTACTAAACGCTGCTCCACGGATTAGCTCCTTTGCCTGGCTATCATTAAGACTAGTGATATCTGATTCATTATCCGTTCGTTTTACATTAAAGATTTGAGTAGGGTGCTTCCCATTTTCATCCTCAACGCCATTGATACGATAGAGCCCAGGGAGAAATATATTTGCCGTTTGGAATACTCCACCTAACTGCTGAAGCTCTTCCGTGGAACCATCAGGGCGAGTGACTGTGACCGAATTTCCTTCAATTGTTTTATCTAGAATCGGAATACGCAATATTTCTCCAGGATTAAGATTCCTTATAGAAATTCCGTTTCCAATACACTCTCGCAGGGTCTCTCGCATGATTGGAACAAAAGTCTGAAGAATTGGTAGATTTGTATTACTACGGCTTAAGTCACACATTTGCAGAATGACCCTGCCTGGATATGCTGGAATGGAAAGTAAGATAGGATTTCCGTTAGACGTCTGAAGAAGTTTTTCCCCATCTAGAAAATTGACTTCATTAAGTTGGTGAAGCTTCACAAGCTTAGCATCAGAAAGATCGAGATGGTATGCCGCTATAGCATCTAAATAGTCCTCATTTCTACTATTAGCTATCACCCTCATAGGCTTTCTTTTATCTGGACTCTCTAAGATGTTCGTTTTGCTTAATGAGTCTAAATCTAAATTTTTGAGTAATTTCGTAGTCCATGAAGGTAGCTCACCATTCTGTTGCCCCAACATCAGCCAAAGACCACGACCAGAAGCTACAAAATCTTTAATTTTCTCATAGGAAGATGAAGGGAGAAAATCAGCACTTGCAATAATCACCGCAAGATAATCGCCAAGCACAACTCCATCTAACTCTGTGCTCTTAATTACTTTAGAATTAAAAATGGAACGGCTCTTAGCAGAAGAAGCGCGTTTAATCGATAGGTTGCCACCGAGAGACGCTATTATAAATTGCGAGGGGAGAATCTGACCTTCCTCTACTCTCTCGGTATCATCAACAATTAGAACGCGTGGTTCAGTAGTTGAAGATAATGCTAGGATCGCACTGTTATCAGCCGAAAGAGGATCGTCATCAACTTCGAGACGACATTCGACTACTTGATCTCCAGAATCTTCGATAACAATAAACTGTTCAATATTAAGCTCACTTGAAGGTAGTAATCCTACAAGATCTAATCGCTCTACCTCTTTATCATTAATAAGCCATACCACTTGCGCACCATAGATACGGTCTTCTGAGTAATTTCTTAATGTAGCTCGAAAACGCTGTTTTGAACCAGTGGCTACAGTATCTCGGTCAGCCTCCAATGACACAACAGCAACTTGAGGCCCCTGTACTTCAGAAAATCCTTTATGCTTAGCGAGACGAAGTGATAGGTTAGGGTCATCGGAAATTCGTCTATCAACATTAGCCCAGCGATCTTTTTCTGAAGGTTGCCATGCACTTTCTTGCAAGTCATGCACAACGATTAAATTGCGTTGCTTACTATCATTTTCTTCAGTGACTGAATTGATTGCGAGGAGAATAGCTTTTGCTAGGCTGGATCCTCCTGCATCGAGCTTTTGCTCCGCAATGATTTTGGCAAGGCTTTTACGATTATTTTTAGTTAGAGAAAGGGGTTCCTCTTTCAGCCACCGAGGCTTCGCTCCAACTAAAAGAACTCTTACCGTTGAATTATCAGGTAAATCATCTATTTCATCTAATAATACTTGCCGGATAATCTCTTGCCGTGAGACACCATAAATATCTACCGCAGAAGTTGACATCGAAATATCCCAAACAAGAACCGTCTCCACCTGAGAGCTACTTACAAACAACTTTGAGGCAAGTGGCTGAGCGAATGTAAGAATAAGAAAAATAATGGCGAGCGCACGTAGTAATAAGAGTAAACGGTCGCGTAACCGATGTCTTTTTGAGCTTGCGCTATTAACCGATTTCTTCAGGAAATCCATAGCCCCCCATGATAAAACCTTAGATTTCTGGCGCGTCAATAGATGAATAACTATCGGAAGACCCACGGCCAACAACCCTATAAGAAAGAAAGGAGACGCAAACATTATTTCATAAAGGTTGTTTGACGTTCAATAAACTTAGTCAACGAGGCACCCACTGGCTGGTCTGTTACTAAAGGTTCATAGCCAGCTCGATTCGATAAACAAATCTTACGAAGCTTCTCAATATGGTCTTCCACAGCAGCTCTGTAAGCATCCACTATTTCATGAGGATTAACATCAAGACTTTCGTTAGATTCCAGGCTTACAAACCGAAAAGGATTTTTATAATCAAATGTGATTTCTTCAGGTGCTAGAGTCTGAAGCCAATGGAACCGGTGCCTACGTCCTGTCAGAAAAGCAAGCTCAGGCTCTAAAGTATCAAGATCTAATAAGGCATCTGAAACAATGATAACCCTAGTCGGGTTTCGTAGACTTTTCCCAAGATTCCGGAGGCTCTCAGCAATTCGTGTTTCACCTGATGCAGGAGTCTGAGCCAGAGTATGTAAAATCTGATGAAACTGTGAGCTAGACGCCTTCGGCCACAGTAATCCAGGGGCATCATCCCCCGCAATCAGCAAACCTACTGGGTCTCTTTCTTGAAGAACAGCTTTAGAGAGAAACGCAACAATAGCCTGAGCAAAATGATACTTGGAACGAGATGACTCTGCAAATGACATTGAGCCGCTAGCATCGATTAGAAACACCGTTTCCAGCGTAGATGGGTCATCGTATAATTTGATTTCGAGGCGATCAGACCGTCCCACAATACGCCAATCAAGCTTTCTCACCTCATCACCAGGAGAATAGGAGCGATGCTCTGCAAATTCCGTTGTTCCGCCCCTGAGCCTAGCTCGATGGATACCTGACATCCTACCTCTTACCCGTTGATTGACAGGAAAACTCGCCTTTTTAAGATAAGTCATATCTTCTGAGGTGAGCCATTCATCCAGTAGATAAGACTGAGAAGCGGATGCTTTATTGAGCTGTGGTTCCACAGAGTTCATCTATAGCATATGTGAGATGATTTCATCTGGAGAAAGACCCTCTGATTCAGCATTAAACGTAAGTGCAATACGATGCCTGAGAATTGGATACGCCATGGCAGCAATATCTTCCGTCGTAACATGCTGACGGCCGTGTAAAACCGCTCTCGCCTTAGCAGAAGACGCTAAGAAAATACTCGCTCTAGGACCAGCTCCGAATCCTATCTTATCTACCAATTCTGGAGGCATCTCAGCGGAATTAGGCCGAGATCTTCTCACCACCGCAGCCGCATAATCAACACATGTCTTAGAAATGGGCACCTTGCGGATGACGCGCTGCATAGCCTCTAGCTCTTCGCCCTCGATTACCGGCTCTAGAGTAACACGGCCTTCGCTTGAAGCCTTTTCTACAATCTTAGACTCATCCTCTGCACTTGGGTAGTTAAGGAGAATCTTCAGCATAAACCGATCCAGCTGAGCTTCTGGCAGAGGATAGGTTCCCTCTTGTTCAATAGGATTTTGAGTTGCTAGAACGAAAAAAGGCTTAGGTAATGGGTGAGTAACTTGGCCAATAGTAACCTGCCTCTCTTCCATCGCCTCTAGTAAAGCACTTTGAGTTTTGGGCGGGGTTCTGTTTACTTCATCAGCTAAAACAAAATTTCCAAAAAGTGGCCCCTCTTGAAAACGGAAAAAACGTTCACCTGTTTCCATGTCTTGCTGTAACACTTCAGAACCAGTAAGATCTCCAGGCATCAGATCTGGAGTAAACTGGACCCTTTTAAAACTAAGATCCAGTAAACAAGCGATTGAAGAAATAAGCTTAGTCTTAGCCAAGCCAGGTGCGCCCTCTAAGATACAATGTCCACCGCATAATAGAGTGATGAAAATTTGTTCTATTTCAGAATCGAGCCCAATAATCACTTTAGAGAGCTCAGCTTTAATACTAGCAAAGCTCGTTTGGATCTTTTGAGTAACTTCTAGGTCTGATTCTATCAGAGTGTTTTCTTGTGTTAACATTGAGAGAGTAATTTAGTGATTATTAAGTGTATGAGCTTTAATGAATTAAATATGGATATGATACGTCTTTAAACTAGGCTTTTATCATTTCAACATCATTTCTTGATTTTTATTTTTTAAGTAGGCAATAAAGGTTAAATCGATGGCTTTTATAACAAAAAAGATAAATATGTTAGAAAGGCTAAAATTATTATAATAATTGCGTGCTGATTGATCTGGTATCAACCCATAAATTTTACGCGAAGTTCCCCTCGTCTGTCCATAGAGGGCGTCCATCACAACCTACTATCCAAACGATAGCGTAGCAGCTTTAGTTGCCTACTATGTCTTTTTTTTGTAAAAAGATGTGTGGATATTTCCACACATTCAAACCAAGTCAACTTAAATGTGGTTTTTTTCACAGTTACGTGATCTGCAACTTCTTCTCAGATCCCGAGTTTAAGGATACATGAGACTTCTCTATATTACCCTAGCCCTTGTTCTTGCGCAGCCAGTTTTAGCGCAGCGAAATCGTGTTGATAATGCGCCTAAAGTGGGTGAACCGATTCCCCAGGTATCCGCCGTGGCAATGAAAGGTCATCAAAAAGTGGATCTTTCCAAGCCTGATAAAGTGACGGTTCTTATCTTTGGGTCTCATACCTGAGGGCCATTCATGCGGCAGACCGGGCGTCTGCAGAAAATGTATGAAACTTATGGTGAAAAGGCTGATTTTTGGTGGATCTACATTCAAGAGGCGCATGCTACGGATGGCCGCCGGCCTAGCAAAAAAGTTAAAATTGCTCTGCATAAAACGTTAGAAGACCGGAAAAAAGCTGCTGCTGGGTGTAGCGAAGCTTCTCGTTTAAAGGTGCCTGTGCTTCTTGATGATATGCAGGATACAGTTTCCAATGCCTACTCAGCGCGCCCTGAGAGGTTTTTTATTCTCGGTGCAGATGGTAAGGTGGCTTACTCAGGAGCGCGCGGCCCCAGAGGCATTAATCTTGATGCCCTAGAGAAGCGGTTAAGTGAACTTACCACCAAGGAGTAAGAGCCAAACAAACTGAATGAAGATTAATCAAGCTGAACAATCTCACCAGTGCGGAATGATTGATCTGCAGCGGCAACGATTTTCATTGAGTTGATAGCATCGTCCATATGGTCTGTTAGGTCACTATCGTTTTTGATGGCGTTTAGGAAAAACTCCTGTTCGCGGTGGCAGAGTTCATCATGATCTGGCTCATCGCCTGTTTCTGTCCAGGTATCCTTTTTGACAAATTCGTTATTGGCATCGAGCTCTGAGAAGTGTCTGCGCAGGGTATTGGTTTTAGTATGGGCATCCACATCTGCGGAAGCACCTTCGCCGGCAGCTTCTTTGGCCTCGATGGTGACACACCCCTTCGGCCCAACGACATCTTTGACAAAGAAGGCAGTTTCACTCATCATAGGACCCCAGCCAGCTTCATACCAGCCTACAGAACCATCCTCAAAGGTAACTTGGAGGTGGCCGTAGTTGATTTTACCCTCTGGAAGTTCATCGCTAAGGCGAGCACCTATGCCGGCTACACGAATCGGCTTGGAGCGTGTCATCTGGCACATGACATCCACATAGTGAACGCCACAGTCTACGATGGGGCTGATGGATGACATCAGGTTTTTATGAGTCTCCCAATTATCACCTGATGATTGTTGGTTCAGGTTCATCCGCATGACTAACGGCTTTCCAAGCTCGTGTGACATCTCGATAAATTTCTGCCAGCTTGGGTGATGGCGGAGGATGTATCCGATGACAAGTTTACGGTTGTTTGCTTTAGCCGCTGCAACAATTTTTTCTGCTTCCTCGACCGTTTCTGCGAGTGGTTTTTCAATAAATACATCACATCCAGCCTCCAGTGCTGCAATCGCGTAGGGCGCGTGAGTATCTGGGTAAGTGGAAATTGAAACGGCATCTGGCTGCGTCTCTTTTAACGCTTGGTAATAATCATCAAAGAGAGCATAGCCGCCGCCAAGTTCCTCATTGAGCTTCTCCCGTGATGCGGCAGAGCGTGTGCAGATACCAACGATTTCGAACTCAGGGATATTGTGATAAGCAATGGCGTGTGAACGCCCCATGTGGCCAGCGCCAGCGCAAAGAATTTTGATCATGTTTTTGGAGATAAGTAGTTAGAGTGAGCGAATTAGTTTTAGGATTAGTTTTCAGAGCTGGCCTTATCAGCATCTTTATCCCAAAAAGTGAGGGCAAACAGAATCATGACAATCAATGCAAAACCTGCTGGCACATACCAAAATTTAGCAAAATCAATTTTGTCTCCCATCGTGCATATTGCCGTCCATTGGCCAAAAAGTTGAGCCCCGATGCCTAATCCTAAGCCTTGAGTTAGCATAACAACAAGTGACTGTGCCTGGCTGCGAATAGCTGGAGGTGCTTTTTTATCTGTATAAATCATACCTGTTACAAAAAAGAAATCATAACAGATGCCGTGTAGAAGAATACCCAAGAATATAGGAAGCGTGAGTAGCGGGCCTTCTTGACCAAAAGCAAATCCCCAGAGTCCATAACGTGCTACCCATGCAGCCATGCCAATAGTCAGCATCCATTTAACGCCAAGGCGGGCAAAGCAGAATGGCATAATCAGCATAAAGATGATTTCTGACATTTGACCCGTGCTCATTGCTCCTGTTGTTGATCCAAAGAGGGTGACACCCATTTCGCCAACGTAGCCATACCCTTTAGCATAATAGCCTGCAAGTGGGATACAGATCAGAAAACTGGCGATCGCAAATACGAGGAAGCCTCTATTTTTAAGAAGCCCCCAAGCATCGATACCTACAATTTCACCAAGTGAGATTTTTTTACCTTTTGATGGAGGAGCTGTTTTAGGAAGTGTGAGGCAGTAGAGCCCAAGAATTGCTGATGCGATTGCAGCAGCAGTGAAAATATGAGATGAGTTATCAGAAAACTGCTCAGCATCCATTCCAGCTGAACGACACATCCACATTACCCAGTTACCTGCTATCCAACCAACTGTTCCCATAACACGAACAATGGGAAATTGTTTTTCTGTATTTTCCAAATGGCTAAATGCGAGACTGGCTGTAAGTCCCAAGGTAGGCATAAAGCAGATCATATATGCAAGTAGGCATAAGATCATAGGATGACTAAATTGACCTAGAAGTGAGCTTGGTGCACCAGCTTCCGCTAAACTTGGTGCGATATAGAGAAGCGCAGCGCCTAAGAGGAATAAAATGGAAAGTACCTTTTCTGTATTAAGGAAACGATCTGCGATAAGCCCTAATGTTAGAGGGGCTAAGATGGCGGCGATAGGTGCTACTGTATATGCTGCCGCATCATAAGAACCACCATCACCGATAGCGGTCATACCATTTTTGTTTAAGAATCCCCAAAGGGCTACGTACCAGGCTCCCCATATAAAAAACTGGAGGAACATCATAATGGAAAGGCGGAGGCAGTTAGAACTAGATGGTGTGCTCATAGGTCGGTTATTTGAGTGGATTTAATCAGGAATTAGAAATTTGGCAATCTGTCTGTGTCTTCCTTTTATCACTTGTGGTGGATGGTGGGAAATTGTGCTGATTTCTGTTCGTGGGGCTTTTGATGGTGATCAAGCGTGTAGAGGAGTAGTTGATCACCATGTGTGTTATTGATCAACGTATGAGCGTATTGTTTGCTGACGCAAGATGCTGTGGCGAGGGCATCAGCACGCGTCGCGGTGGCGGAGATCACGGTAGCGGAGACTCTCTGGATAAGACCTAAGCCAGTGCTGGGATTAACAATATGGGAGTAACGTGTACCTGATATTTCGATAAATTGATGGAGATCTCCGGAGGTGGAGACTGCGCAGTTAGAAACGATAATAAATGGTTGGCTGTTTGTGGTTGATTCTGTGGAGAGAGTTTTTAGCCCTACACGCCAGCCTTTTTTACCTGGTGGCGGATGACCTAATCTGATGTCACCTCCTGCAGCGATGCTGACGCTGGTGATACCGTGTTTTTGGATGATATTGAGCATGAGATCAGCGGCGTAGCCTTTGGCAATACCGCCGAGATCGATTTTCATACGGTCGATTTTTTTAGTCGCCTGAGGAGATTTGCTCGCAGTGCTGACGGTGAGGTTTTGCCACCGGGTAATTTGTTTTGCTTGATCAATGGCTTCTTGAGTGGGGAGTTTGCCCCTTGTTTTAGCGCGTCGCCAGTTCCACGTATGACCGCCGATGGTAGGATCATAGGCAGCTTGTGTTTCCTCAGCGATATCGAGAGCTTTTTGTAAAACGTCTGCGAGTAGTGGTGATATTTCCTGAGTGGCAGGAGGTTTCATCAGCTGGGAGAGCTCACTGGTGGCGGAGTAGTCTGAGCAGGCATGTTCTACTTCTGCTGCTTTGCGGAAGGCTGCTGTGGCTGCCGCTACCGCCGTGGAATGATCTTTGGCATAGAGCGTGATCTGGAAGCGTGTGCTCATGTGCGTTTCCTCGTAATGAAAACGCTCGAGTGCTGGGGGGCTATCTGCCGCCACTGAGCTGATGGTAGCTGCTACTAACACACATGCTAGGTGGCGGAATGATGCCGGGAATGAAATCATAAAACTAACTATTCTTCACCTGGTCCGGTGTTCCAGAGCAGGTGCATTTCTTCCACAGATGGAATTTTTGCGGGGCGCACGATGCGGAAGCCAAGCCAGCGTGCGGAGGTGTGGTACCAGATAGACTGTGGGCGCTGAGGATCCAGAATTTTCCACATGGGGTCTGAGACCAAGCGTGCTGCAGAGCGGAGGTCCTTTGCATCCATCTCGAAGTGACCACCGCGTACAACGCGCTGGTAGCGTTTTTTACTCAGTTGGAGAGGGTTAAGGGCACCGTTTTTCACTTCGGAGTAGCCTGTCTTGAGGTGGGAATCGAGCACCCACTCGGCGACGTTACCATGCATGTCATGCAGTCCCCAAGCGTTGGGTTTCTTTTCTCCTACTGGCTGGTATTCATACTCGTAGACGGCATCGATGCGGGCATTTTTCTTAAACCACGCGTAGTCCTCAAGCTTGGCAGGATCATCACCAAAGCTATAGGCGGTCTTACTTCCTGCTCGGCAGGCGTATTCCCACTCTGCTTCCGTAGGTAAACGGTAGTAGTGGCCAGTCTGTGCGCTGAGCCACTCGCAGAACTTGCTGGCGGCATGTTGGGTCATCGAACAGGCAGGGTATTCCTCTGAATAGCCGGCGCCATTGCCCATGTTAAAGTGCATGACGTGATAAGGAGATGTGGGCTGGGAGAGGATATCGATGAGGCTTTCATCACCTTGGGCTTGGTTGGGCTCAGGGGTTTTGAGGT
The DNA here is from genome assembly GCA_937969495.1 of uncultured Verrucomicrobiales bacterium. Classification (GTDB taxonomy): domain Bacteria; phylum Verrucomicrobiota; class Verrucomicrobiia; order Verrucomicrobiales; family Akkermansiaceae; genus Oceaniferula. The sequence goes on from CALBVY010000039.1 coordinate 69,306, forward strand.
TACTATCGCGGTTCAGGCTGCCGTTTTTGTTTCTAGAAACTTCTTTGAGCATTTCATTGTTCATGAAGGTCTGATAGAGATCCCAGGTAACTTCGACTTTGCCCATCCAGAAGGGTTCGATCTTAATTTCTCGCTGTGGGCTTTCGTCCGTGCCGCGGCCTTTTTCTGTTTCCGCAGATCCCATGGTAAAGGTCCCAGCGGGAATGGGGAGCATTTCAAATTTGGCATCATCAGCCTCAGGGACAGTTTCTGTGTAAGACTTCATTTCCTGAGCTTTCTCAGCAGCAGCTTTTTTGCTGATAATCTCGTGAATGGTTTTGGTGAGATGAAGGTATTCTGGTGCTACGGGTGTGGCGGCATTACCGATTGCTGTAACGGTGGTAGTGGTGGGCTCTTTGGCGTAAGCGCTGAGAGTTAAGAGGCCAGATAGAATCAAGGTTGAGTATTTCATAATGGGTTTGGAAAGTTATTCGACTTCACCTGGACCAGTGTTCCAGAGCAGGTGCATTTCTTCGACAGATGGAATTTTTGCGGGGCGGATGATGCGGAAACCAACATAGCGTGACTGACTTAAAAACCAAATAGATCGAGGCATTTGAGGGTCTTTCTTATTCCAAATTGGCTTTGATGGGAAACGTGCTGCGGAACGGAGGCCTTCTGCTGTCATTTCATAGTGTCCTCCACGAGTAACGCGTGGATAAGTTTTTTTACTTAGCTGAAGTGGGTTGAGTGTGCGATCTGGGAGCTTTGGGTAACCTGGTGAGAGGTAGGCATCGAGAACCCATTCAGCCATATTGCCATGCATGTCGTGGAGCCCCCAGGCGTTGGGTTTCTTTTCGCCTGCTGGCTGATATTCATATTCAAAAAAAGAATCCACACGTGAGTTTTTCTTAAACCACGCGTAGTCCTCAAGCTTGGAGGCATTGTCACCGAAGCTGTAGGCTGTCTTCGTCCCTGCACGACAGGCGTATTCCCATTCTGCCTCTGTTGGTAAGCGGTAGTAATGTCCGGTTTGAGCACTGAGCCACTCACAGAATTTACTGGCGGCGTGCTGACTCATGGCGCACGCAGGGTATTCATCGGCGTAAGCAGCACCATTAGCCATGTTGTAGTGTGTGGGGACGATGGGGTTAGTAGGTTGAGAAATGATATCTAGAAACCGCTCGTCGCCTTGTTGTTTGTTAGGCTCGGATGTCCAGCGATCGGCATCACGATTAATGGTGCCGCTTTTGTTGCGCGAGACTCCGCGTCTATTCTCGTTTTTCATGAACCCCATATAAAGGGCCCATGTGACTTCTTGTTTCGCCATCCAGAAGGGCTCAATCTTGATCTCTCTCTGAGGGCCTTCATTTTGATCACGCCCTTTTTCTCCTTCCGGAGACCCCATGGTGTAGGTGCCACCGGGGATGGGTAGCATCTCAAACTCTGCATCGTCAGATTCTGGGATGGTGCCTGTGTAGGGCTTCATTCCTTGAGCTTTTTCATCAGCGGCTTTTTTGGTGATGATTTCGTGAATCTTTTTAGTGATATGCAGTGAATCTGGGGCTACAGGGGTCTGGACACTACCACTTTGCGTCACGGAGCTGGCTACGGGCTCTTTGGCGTAGCTGTTCAAGGTAATGAGGCCTGATAGGATCAGGGTAGGGTATTTCATAGCGGGTATCATCGGGGTGTGAAAAATTATTCGGCTTCACCTGGACCAGTGTTCCAGAGTAGGTGCATTTCTTCTATAAATGGGAGGCCAGCGGAAAGGTGACAGATAGATCCAGTGCTAGTAGTGCCAAGTTTGGCCGCTGAGCCTCTCGAAAAATTTACTGACTGCGTGCTCTGACTCATGGCATATGCGCGATAAGGTGCAGAGACTCAGGGGCAGGCACCTGCTTGGGTGCCGCCAAAGGTGTGATGCTAGAAGCGGTCTCCTCTTCAGCCTGACAGCTACAAGTGAGAATGCCTGCTAGGGTGAATAAGACGCGCTTCATGAGCGTAAAGTCGGCTTATGTTTTTTGACCAGGCTTGGGGACTGGAGCGATGGCAAAATCGTCTTTGAAATTAAGTGTATCTGGCGCCATGTCTTCATCGCTTTTGAAAAGATTTTTCCAAGTGACGCGTTTCCCGGTGTGAGCGGCTTCACGGCCTAGGATGGCGTGCGCTGTGGAGTTAGCCATGTATTCACCTGTGTTGATAATTTTACCCTCTCGAAGACTTGCAAAGAATTCATTGTGGCAAACTTGGTACATATCTTGTGTAGCACCTTCTTCAGGACGATAGCGCCACATGGTTTTACCATCAGCATCGATGGCGCGTGGTTGAGCTGGACCGATAACGCTGCCTTTTTCACAGAAGATACGATCGATGACCTCGGTGTGGCTACGGTTGAACTGACGAGCACCTAGATGGCAGAAGATGCCATTGGGGTATTCGTAGGCCACGGAGTAGTGGTCAAAGACATTACTTGGATCATCACGCTGGATACGACCACCAGTGCCAACTGCTGCGATGGGTGCGACGTCTCCCATTGCCCATGCAATTTTGTCTGTGGAGTGGATGGACTGCTCGAGGATGGGTGCACCTGATAGCCACTCGTAGTTAGTCCACCAGCGTACCTGCCATTCCACATCACCTACGTCAGCAGGTTTGACCGCATCTTTGGGGATGGGTTTGTAAACGCTACTCATGTAAGTGCCATAGACGGAGGTCACGCGGCCGAAATCACCATTGAGAATTTTCCCATAAGCAGCACGGGTGCTAGGGGCAAAACGCCAGCAGAAGCCGTGCTGGATAGCGACGTTATTTTTCTTGGCGATCTCGGTGGATTCTAACACGGATTTAACCCCGGCCATATCAACGGCCATTGGTTTTTCTGCAAAGACGTGCTTTTTCGCTTCTACCGCCGCACGTAGGTGCTGGGGGCGGAATCCTGGAGGCGTTGCTAGAAGAACGACGTCTACACCAGAATCAATTACTTGTTGAAAAGAATTAAGGCCAGAAAACTGGCGTTCTTTGGCCACTTCACTGCGTTTAGCAAATCTCTTGAGTTGTTTAAGTGATCCCTCGATCTGCGAGCTAAATGCGTCTCCCATAGCCCAGAGCTGAACATGCGGATCTGCTGCGAGTGCCTGCATTGCAGCACCTGTGCCGCGGCCACCACATCCAACTAACCCTACCTTGATTGTCTTGCTGCCAAGGTTCTGAGCACTAACAATACCTGGCATGCCTAGGATTGGTACCGCAGCGGCGGCAGCGGTGGTGGTTTTGATGAAACTTCGGCGAGTATTAGAACTAGATTCGTTATTCATGATATTGCTCATATAAAGATGTTACGGATGAAATGTAAATGATCTTACTAATTAAATAAGATAACGCCAAAGTTCACCGACCTTAGCGCTCTGCAATCGGTGGAACAGGCACTGTTTCCTGAGGCCCCATGTACTTGGTAAGAGGACGGTAGAGGCGATTGTCCTGTAGCTGCTCAAGCACCTGTGCGGTCCATCCAGAAGCACGGGCGATGGCGAAGATCGGTGTGAAGAGATCAGTAGGAATACCGAGTGAGTAGTAAACAGTGGCGGAATAGAAGTCTACGTTGGCATTAAGCCCTTTACGCTCGCGCATGATTTCGGCAATGCGGTTGGACATATTGATCCACTTTGGCTCACCGAGTTCCTCTGTGAGTTTGATCGCCATCTTCTGTAAATGTGGAGCGCGGGGATCTAGAACTTTGTAAACGCGGTGACCGATACCCATGATCTTTTTCTTATTCACGAGGCAGTCTTCCACAAAGGCGTCTACTTTATCTTCCTCGCCGATTTCTTCCAGCATCTGGATAACGCCCTCGTTAGCACCGCCGTGCAGTGGGCCTTTTAGGGTGCCCACAGCAGAAGTAATGGCGGAGTACATATCACTTAATGTCGCTACCGTTACACGTGCAGCAAAAGTAGAAGCATTCATGCCGTGATCAGCATGAATAATGTAAGCAATATCTAGTGTGCGAGCAACGGCCTCACTGGGCACCTCACCATTGACGAGGTAGAGGAAATACGCTGCTTCACCTAGGTCTGTGCGCACTTCTGGGAAGTCCAGACCCTGACGAGCACGGTGAAAATAGGCAACAATAGCAGGAATCTGCGCAACGATGGATAGTGCTACCTCACGGTTTGCGGCATGATCTGGCTCGCCAATTTTAGCACGCTTATCGGTGAGGCCGAGCATGGAGATACCTGTGCGGATGATATCCATAGGCAGAGCGTCCTTAGGTGCAGACTTGAGGAAATCGATGACTCCCTGCGGAAGCTCACGGCGACTCCGGAGATTCGTGGTAAATGCGTCCAGCTCTGCTTGATTTGGCAGTTGGCCGTTTTGTAAAAGATAGGTGACTTCTTCAAACGTGCAGCTTTCTACGAGGTCATCGATATCATAACCGAGATAAGAAAGTTTTCCCTCAAGTCCTTCGACGTTACTGAGGGCGGATTCGTTAGCGATGACTCCCTCGAGTCCTTTGGCATAGTCACTCATATGATAATAAACAGTTTGAAAAGTTAGAAAATGGGCGCAATTCTCAAGAAATAAAGAGAAATACAATACGCGCCAGCAACTAAGCGGCTCGATGGCTTCATTGCAAGTAGGAATCAGTCTCTTTTCTTGAAATTCATTCATAAGTCATCGATTTAGACTCTCACAACATTCCAGAATTGGTTTTTTCCCATAGTTGAGTATGGTTTCTCCCGTGGCACACGATCATACCCAGCTACTTCCATCCTTAGATAGTGCGATACTCGCCATTGAGACCAGTGTTCCCACCGCCAGTGTGGCACTCTGGAGAGATGGCGCGCTAGCGTATCAGCATGATTTTACCAGTGACAGGAATCATAACTCGATGATTTTCCAACCACTCGCCGAGGCTCTCGATATACTTGAAGGGAGGAAACTTTCCCACGTTCTTGTAGGAACTGGGCCAGGGAGTTACAGCGGTGCGCGCACTGGCATTGCGGCAGCTCAGGGAGTGGCGCTTACGCACGGATGCCCAGCGGTGGGCATTGGCTCACTGGCCGCTACGCCAGCAGCGCGTGTGGCGGATCATGCCATCGCAATAGGTGATGCCAGACGCGGGCTTTATTATATATCAGAGATAAAAAGCTCAGGGGAAGCCAGTGAACCTCAGCTGATGGAAGCGGCAGAGTTTCAGGCTTACTTAAGTGATCAATGCCACATGACAGAAACCGTGTTATTTACACTGGATGATGCCTCAGGCCCATGGCTGACTGATATTCAACTACCTGTGGATGTGGTCATGACGAGCCCTCATGCACATGGTATTCTGGAAATATGGCAGCGGCTACCAGAGCAACGGCGAATAGAGCTTATCGCCCAGCCGCTTGCACCCTGCTATCTACGTCCGCCATTTACCTCGAAGGCAAAGCCCGGTCATCCGTTGCTTAGGCCTTCCTCGTAACACTTATTTGGTGCGGATGATGTGAGGTTAGATCCTTTATAACATGGAGTTTTTCCATGTGGATTGCGTATTGATTGACCTTGACGCTTTTATTGTTAGGTGATGTCATGACTCGCATCCAACCCATATCCCACTAAACAGAATGTTAAAAGGTATCCACCACCGTCTTCCGCAGCAGTTTCTTCTATTTGCCGGACTTGTTATGCTACTCGCCGGAGCCAGCACTGCTACAGCGCAGAACTTTGAAGGAAAAAAAATCGTCTCCGTAGGAGTCCGCTATGTGGGAGCCCGCACGGTGGATGAAGCACGTATCCGTGGTAATATGTCTACGCGTGCTGGTCTTAACTACAGCACCACCCGTCTGGACGATGATGTGCGTAGTCTTTACGCCAGTGGTTTGGTGGATGATGTACGCTTTTTTGCCGAGGCCGTTGGCGCAGGGGTTAAAGTCATCGCAGAGGTAAAGACACGCGGTAAGATTGTTGCCGTTGGTTTTGTAGGAAATACAAAGTTCAGCGAGCGTAAACTTGCCAATGTTAGCAAGCTGCAAGCTGGTGGTGTCATGAGTGATGCCGCTATTCTTACTGCCCGCCGTAATATTCAGGATCACTACCGTGGCTTTGGCTATGCAGATGTCACCGTATCACACCGTGTGCAGGAAGCTGCCGTTGCTGGATCATCTGAGCTTATCTTTGTTGTTGATGAAGGAGCACGTGCAGAAGTGCGTAAGATTCGCTTTGAAGGAAACCGTGTGGTGCAGTCTCACGTTCTGCGTAACGAGATGAAGACGAAGCAAAAAGGCTGGTTCTCCTTTTTTACCAAGTCTGGACGTATCAATGTTGAGAAACTCGATGAAGACATTGACCGGGTTCTTGATTACTACCGGAACCGTGGTTACCTCCGCGCAACCGCTTCTGTGCGCCGTGAGCCTGCCGATGATGAGCGTGTGGATCTTGTGATTACAGTTAATGAAGGTGCACAGTATACCATCGCCAAAATAAGCTTTGGTAAAATGACTGTCTTTAAAGCGGCAGATCTTGCGCCTGCTCTCACCCTTACTGCTGGGCAGGGATACTCACTTAAAAAGATGAGAGAAGACATCACTACTATCCGCAGTTACTACGGCTCACGTGGATATGCTGATGCGGCGGTGAGTCCTGATATTACCAATGTAACGGCTACGAGTGTGGCGATTACCTATCGCATTGCTGAAGGCCGCCGCTCACGAGTGGGCCGTGTCACTATCGAGGGGAATGACAAAACACAAGATCGCGTTATCCGCCGTGAGCTACCCATGCAGCCTGGTGAGTTTCTAAATTCTGTAGAGATGGATACCACTCGCCGCCGCTTGAAAAACATGAATTACTTCAATGACGTGCAGGTAAGCGCATCACCAAGTAGTCAGACTGGATATCGTGATATCAACATTCTTGTGAATGAAAAGAAGACCGGAAATATTGGCTTTGGCATGGGATTGAGCACAGTTGATAACATTACAGGCTACATTAACCTTGAGCAAACTAACTTTGATATTACCAACTGGCCTAACTTCACTGGTGCAGGTCAGCGTTTTAGCAGTAAGATTCAGCTTGGTAGCCAGCGCACAGACTTCCAGCTTTCATGGATAGAGCCATGGTTCCTTGGGCAGCGCCTTGCGTTAGGCACGGAGCTTTTCTACCGTGACGCTCTTTACTATAGCTCGGAGTATGAGCAGAGCCAGTATGGTGCTGCTGTTTCCCTCAGAAAGCCTGTAAGTAAACGCTCTTATATCCGTGGTGAATATCGTATTGAAAAGATTACGATCGATCCAGAATCAGATACTTCAGCTGCATTTATGGCAGAGGAAGGTGACTTTATCCGCAGCGCCCTTAGCCTTAATTATGTTTATGATAGCCGTGATAGTAACCAAATGCCACGGAAGGGACATAAGCTAGACTTTGGCGTTACTTACGCAGGTGGCGCCATCGGCGGTGATGTAGATATCTTTATTCTACACGGTGCTGCCTCCAAACACTGGAACCTATGGGGTGATAGTATTTTAAATCTAGAAGGTGCCTTTACCGTAGCAGATACACATGGTGGCTCTGATAGCGTGCAGATCTTTGATCGTCAGTCCTTCGGCGGGCCTCACAATTTACGTGGCTTTGAAAGTCGTGACGTAGGTCCACGTGATCCAGTTACCAAAGAAGTGCTGGGTGGAAATACTTCTGCTTATGCTAGCGTTGAATACACCTTCCCACTCATTGAGCGTGTGCGTGGTGCCCTGTTCTACGATGTAGGCCTTGTCAATGCAGACTCTTGGGATTTTGGTAGTGACCTCTATCATGATGCTGGTTTGGGTCTCCGTCTAGCTCTTCCATTTGGTCCACTTGCCATTGACTACGCAATTCCGCTTAATTCTCCTGATGATGAAGCGGATAAAGGTGGTCAGTTTCAATTTTACCTGGACTACAAGTTCTAAGAACTGGCTAGACTTCGCCTTTTTCAAAGCCCTCAGGTAAAATCATCTGAGGGTTTTTAAATTAAATGATGTATTGGATTTTGAAGGAAATGCTGTCAGGTCGACCAACACAAGGTCTCCACGCCTCTTTTTCCATGCAGGCGATGTCACCCCATCGCTAAATTAAACAAATAATGATGATGAGTGAGCAATTTTCTAAATTTGGCGAACGCCTATGTATGGGTAGTGGCATTGAAGAACTGATGGAAGATCTAGGGAACGCCCTTGTTTCTGGTGGCCCTGATATAAAAATGTTAGGCGGGGGTCAGCCGGCGCATATTCCAGAGGTTAATGCTCTGTGGAGGAGGCGTCTCGAAGAGATCATGACTGCTCCCGGAGGTATGGAGAAAATGCTTGCGAACTACGATCCTCCACGTGGGAATCCGATCTTTTTACAGTCGATTGCAAAGCTCTTCCAAGAAAATTTTGGCTGGGACATCAGTGCTAAGAATATTGCGATCACCTCTGGTGGGCAGACTGCCTTTTTCTTTCTCTTTAATGCCCTTGCTGGTGAATTTAAAAATGGAACTAACAAAAAAATTCTCTTACCACTAGTCCCAGAATACATTGGTTATGCTAATCAGTCTGTGGGGAATAAAATCTTCCGGGCGGTAAAGCCGATCATCGAAAAAATAGGTGATCATGATTTTAAATACCGCGTTGATTTTGATCATCTTAATATCGATGATGACATCGCTGCCATCTGTGTTTCTCGCCCCACTAATCCCACTGGTAATGTTCTCACGGATGATGAAATTTCCAAACTTCGCGCCCTTGCTGATCAGAAAGGTATTCCTCTCATCATTGATAATGCGTACGGTGCGCCATTTCCTAATATTATTTTCACAGAGGCTACTCCCGTCTGGAATGAAAATATCGTTCTAACGCTGAGTTTATCAAAAATAGGCCTACCTGGCACTAGAACTGGGATTGTTATTGCACGTGAGGATATCGCCGCTGCAGTGGCCTCAATGAGTGCCATTGTGGGACTAGCGAATGGAAATGTAGGCCAGTCCATTATGCAGCCACTAGTGGAAAGTGGGGAGATTCTCAAACTTAGTAATGAAGTGGTCAGACCATACTACATCACAAAGTCTCAACAGGCCCGTGCCTGGGTGGAGGAAAGCTTTGATGCCTCATTACCTTATCGCGTTCACCTCAGTGAAGGCGCGCTGTTTCTCTGGTTATGGTTCGAGGATCTACCAATCACAACCATCGAGCTCTATGAACGCCTGAAGGCACGAGGAGTGCTCATTGTTTCTGGCCATTATTTCTTTTTTGGTTTGGATGACGCTGATTGGCAACATAAGGATGAATGTATCCGTATGACCTTTACCATGGATGAGCGCACGGTGAAGGAAGGCATTCAAATCATTGCTGAGGAGGTAGCGTCAGCATACGCTGGGCATACAACCGCGAAATAGACAAAAATCTTATGTTGGGACGCTTATTTCATTATATAAGAAGTTATTTACTGATATGCAGAAAAGGGTAAGTCTAACCAAAAAGTACACACTGATCACCAGCTTGCTGGTAGCATCCGTAAGTGGAGTTTTATGGGCACATGACACTGAAAGCCCCCGTGATGGATGGCACACAGACCTTGAGAAAGGGAAGAAGCTCGCACAGCAAGAGGGCAAGGACCTTCTTATCAAGTTTACCCGCTCCCAAGGCTGTGGCTGGTGTTTGAAACTAGAAAAAGAGGTAATTTCACAAACTTCTTTCAAAGAGCAAATGTCCCAAAACTATATTTTGGTGATAATTAATTACCCACGTGATCATCGCCAATGGTCTCCGGAGTTCAAAAAGCGCCATGAACAGCTAAAAAAATACTACCACGTCAATCATCTCCCCAATTTGGTATTTGCAGATGCAAATGGACGTCCCTACGAGAGTAAAAGTTATCGTAACCAGAACCCTGAGGTGTATTTTAAAGAGATTATCAAGATTCATGATCAACGTAAAAATCGTGACGCGGCATTGGCCGCTGCGCAACATGCCGAGGGTAAAGTAAAGGCTCGGTTATTGGAAAAGGGGCTTGCTGAAGTCTCTAGGAAATATCACCTGTATTATCCTAAGGTGCTTGCGGAAATTACTAAGGCTGACCCTGACGATACCAGTGGATTTATGGGTAAAATTCGTGTAAGCGAAATACATAAAGCGATGCATCATCTGCTAGCATCTTACTATGAAGAGAATAACTACCTAGCTATTCCTGCAGTGATCGATGACTATATCAAGACACATCAACCTAAAAACGAAGCACTCCAGATTGCTCTTCTTTATAAAGTGAAAGCGTGTTATATGGCTCATCAATATCAGCAAGCAAAAATGATTGCCGATGAAGTGATTAAGGTCAATGCAGCTAGCCGCTCTGCCAGCTATGCACTATCGATCAAAAAAAGAATCGAACGCATTGATAAAAAAGAGAAGTAAAACTTAAGTCGTAGAAATATCTATCGCTTTCAGTTCTTTTACACCAGATGAGCTATTAGATTTCGAGAAATGCATATTCTCGATTTGCTAAAAACAGCCTCAGAAGCAGGCATAGAAAAGAGCGGCAGGTTTACACCCACCGCTCTTCACACCTACGATCCCAATCTAAAGCGCCATTGCTGACACCTTGGATTGTGTATTATTTATATGCCCTAATTCAGCCCCTCATGAAGAAGTTCTGGCATAGGGTCTTCTTTTCTATGCAGTGCTTTCCGCATTTTATCAAGCGCAATGTTCTGCAATTGACGAATTCTTTCACGTGTGACGCCGAACTCGACGCCCACTTCTTCCAGAGTCATGGGATTTTTGCCATCAAGGCCAAAGCGCGCATCAATGATCCGGTGCTCGCGCTCATCTAGCACTTCGAGCAGATCATCCAGCTCTCCATGCATATTTTTATTATCAAGAGCGGCAAAGGGATCCACAGCGTGTTCATCACCAATGATGTCACTAAACTCTGAACTATCATCCTCGTGCACAGGTGCATTAAGTGAAGTTGGGCGCTTAGCAGCACGCTTGAGAAGCGCTAACTTCCTGCGAGGGATACCGAGCTCTTCAGCAAGCTCTGAGTCGGTAGGCTCACGGCCGATAGCTTCTGCCATCATGTTAGAAATTCGGCGCATACGGGCGATTTTATCGACCATATGAACGGGTAGACGAATTGTTTTACTCTGGTTGGCAAGAGCACGTTTAATGGACTGCTTGATCCACCATGATCCGTATGTAGAGAGTTTTCCGCCCTTATTAGGGTCAAAGCGTTCTACCGCTTTCATCAGGCCGATATTACCTTCGGAAATAAGATCCGCGAGAGGTAGGCCATAGCCACTGTAGTCTTGGGCGATTTTCACCACGAGACGAAGGTTGGCACGAATCATGTGTGCGCGTGCCTTTTTGTCGCCTTTTTTAATGCGGGCAGCTAGCTGCACTTCTTCTTCAGGGGTGAGTAGTTCTGTTTTGGAAATCTCCCGGAGGTAGAGCCGTAAGCTGTTATCTAATTCAAATTTTGACATGGTTTTATGTAGGGATGAGTTTTATCGGTTGATCAGTTAGCATAGATTTGGTCTTATTATTTAGCCACCTACTGATCACAAAAGCGTATTCATTAAGTTAAACGTCATGAACGCAGGTATTTTTTCATAAATTGATAATCATTTTGTAAATTTACTGTCACAGAGGTTTGACGGATAATAAGCACAATTTATTCTGCTACTTTTAGAATAGTTCTAGTTTGTTGGATATGAGTAAGTTATCACCCCATCGGTGAATTGAAAAATTGGCAGACGAGCTTGTGTTTGAAGAGATGGCGGCATTTCTCGAAATCTAAGTGCATATTCTGGGTTAAATAGTCTATCGCGGTTTGATAGAGATACTGCTGAGGGGGTAAAATTGATGAACCTTGAGAATTTTTATTCTGCCATGAAAAAGCGACACGGCGATTATAATACCAGACTTGGATTGGAATGAGTCGCTTGAACGCAGATATTGAGTTCTTTAGTGCTTTCACCCTTTACCCAGATGCCACTCGCTGAATAATGCTGAGACAATGATTGTGCGTTTGTATTCGTCTGCCCTATTGGGTGTAGAGGGGATTGAAGTGGAGGTAGAGGTCAGCGCATTTAATGCGGAGAAGCCTGCTATCAATGTCGTAGGACTCCCAGATGCCGCCGTGCGTGAAAGCTCCCAACGAGTTACCTCAGCACTGAGCAACTCCGCCCTAACATGGGCGAAGGGCGTAAAGACGGTTAACTTAGCTCCTGCAGATCTCAAGAAGGAGGGGCCTAGATTTGATCTTCCCATCGCTCTCGCTCTTGCAGAAACAGCAGGCGAGGACAGGGTACATGATCCAGAGAAATACTGCATTGCAGGGGAGCTTGCTCTCGATGGTATGGTGCGCCCCATCCGTGGCGTACTGCCTATGGCGCTGGATGCTAAGCGGCGTGGCCGCACGAGGTTAATTGTGCCCAAGGCAAACACAGCCGAAGCAGCGGTGGTAGAAGGTCTGGAAGTCTATGGAGTAAGTAATTTACGCGAAGCGTGGGATTTTATCACCGGGCAGCGTATTATTCAGCCCTATGACTTAGATCGGCAGAGCCTCTTTGATACACACCGTCATTATGAAATAGGTATCGAGGATGTAAAAGGCCAGCAGCAGGTAAAGCGGGCGTTAGAAATAGCCGCCGCTGGGGGGCATAACCTCCTTATGGTAGGGCCTCCAGGCACGGGGAAATCGATGATCGCTAAGCGCCTACCCACCATTCTACCAGATCTCACTGAAGAAGAAGCAATTGATGCCACCAAGATTCATTCCATTGCTGGTTTGCTAGGAAAAGAAAATGCCCTGCTAGTGACTCGGCCATTTAGAGCACCACACCATACGATTTCTGATGTAGGCCTGTTAGGAGGCGGGACAAATCCTGGCCCAGGAGAAGTCTCTCTCGCACATAATGGTGTGCTTTTTCTGGATGAGTTACCTGAGTTCCGCAGGCAGACACTCGAGGTGCTAAGGCAGCCGTTAGAAGATGGTTATGTAACGATCTCACGTGCCGCTGGTACGCTGACATTCCCCAGTAACTTTATGCTTATCGCGGCGATGAACCCATGCCCATGTGGATATTATGGCGATCTCAAGCGTGAGTGCCGCTGCTCACCACCTCAAATTGAAAAATATCGTCAGCGTATTTCAGGACCTTTGTTAGACAGAATAGATCTTCATGTGGAAGTCCCCCTTGTGGAATACCGCGAGCTGTCATCTGATGAAACAGGAGAAGCCTCAAATGCTGTGCGGCAACGCGTAGAAGCTGCACGCGTAAGGCAACAAGAGCGGTTTGATAACCATCAAAATATCACATGTAACGCCGCCATGCCGAGCAAGGTGATGCGCGAGCACTGCCGCATCGATGCCACCGCGTCCGGCTATCTCGAACATGCTATGACGGAGCTGAATTTCTCCGCACGAGCGCACGATCGTATTTTAAAAGTAGCCAGAACTTTGGCTGATTTAGCAGGAGTAGAGAGTATCGCGGCCGAACATGTTCTAGAAGCTATCCAGTATCGCTCATTAGACCGAAAGCTAATGATGTGAGTTACAGAGCTAGTAACGCTAAAGATGGCTCTTAAAAACTAAATAATCAAACAAGCTTACTGAGTCTCTAAATTGAGCTGTGCTTTGAGTTTAAGAACTGGCACAGAGTGTGGCTGAATCGTTAGAGCGTGATTAATTTCAAATTGAGCTTTTGATATCTGTTCCGATGCAATGTAGGTAAGTGCTCTATGGTAATAAATTGTAAGAGCATCCATGCCGTGTTGATGAGCAAGATCAATGCTTTCTAAAGCCTCGGTGTATCTTGTCAGTGCGCGTAAAGCATCACCACGGAGAAGATAGAGACCCGCCTTGATAGGTGTTGATTGAGATAACGCTAGCTCAAGCTCACTCAATGAAACATCGGGATTTCCCATACTGAGATGAATACGAGACCGAGTTTGCTGTATTCCATAACGATGCGGATGCGCACGTATTACCATTTGGGTAATAGAAAGAGCCTCTTGAAAATCTTCTGCCTGAGCCAGCTTATTCGCGTAGTGGAGATTAGCGAGATAATGATCTGGTTGATGAGTGAGAATATGTGATGTAAGTGCCGAGTCATCTTTCCAATGGCTAAGCTGATCCTTTGTTAGGAAAGCGAAAAACAGCGAAAAAAGCACCAGAGACGTGGCGATAACAGGCGGCTTAACATAGCGAACGAAAGAACAAGCTTGAGTTAAAATTTTCACAAAAGCTGCCCAGAAAAATACAGAGGGAAGATAAGTTAGGCGATCTGCAGCAAACTCAAGTGGCGTAGTCATAAATCCTAACGTAGGTAGGAGAAGAATAAAGAAACATGCAAAGAAGCTTAGACTACTTGAAATTGGCCGTTCTGAGTCCAACGCTCCCTTGATACACAAACCCACTGGAATCAAGCAAAGAATACCAATTAGAACCTGCCACCAGAGATAATTCGCTGGGTATTCTGGAAAAAGAAAAAATGGCCAAAAGTGTAACTTGACGTAATGCCCTAATGCCGAGAGAGCTTTCAACGGCGCAAAGTTTCCATCATTAAATTGATTAACCGCCAAAAGTGCATTCCCCATATTGGCATAAGCAGCAATCATGACTGCTAGGATACTTAAAAATCCTAATGCAACATAGACAGACTTCTTAAGCTGATACTGGGTAAACGTAGAAGCTAAGAGAAAATGCACACAGGGTAACAAAAACAGAGTTTGTTTGCACAGGAGCGCTAACAAAAAACATCCAATAAGTATTACAGACCGAAATTTAAGCTTAGGACTTGTTTGAGCCAAAAGAGCACCCAGAGCAAAAAACGCTGTGAGCAGTCCTTTGATCGATGAGGCCCAGGCGACAGTTTCAACGCGTAATGGATGCAATGCAAACAACAGCACAACAATAATAGCGGGAAAAAGTTTAAACCCAAATCTCTTCAGTAAAATCAATACCAATAGGCTATTGACGATATGAAGGAAAAGCGAGAATGCGTGAAAAGCCTGTGGACTGTGAGATGTAACTTTTCCTATCAGAATCGTCATATTCCATGTCAGTGGAATGTAGTTTGACTCTGGCGCATGTAACCAAGATGCTATGAGACGATGAAAAAGCGGATCTGATCCAAATAACGGATTAGTCTGATAGTAAGCAATATCTTCAATCCCTACCCAACCATATGAAAGAATGGGGCAAAAAATCGCCACGATGAACATGGCGATCAAAATAAGGATAGAATTCCTCAAATTAAATCATTGTTTAACCCACTATCCACGGCGTCTCCGTGATAGTAAAATGGGAATACTCAGAAGAGCTAGCAGAGCACTAGAAGGCTCAGGGATATTGATAATTGGCATGTTAGAAACGGTAAAATTATCAATGGATCCTGTAAGGTCTTTTGTCGTCGCAGCAGTGAATTGAAAATCATTAATCTGCGTATCATTAATATTTTGGGCGCCATCGAAAGTTTCTGTTGCAGAAATAGCATTATTGTTAGCATCAAAGCCATCCACTGTGACGTTGAAAATATTATGATACTGCCCACTATTTTGAGCTGGAATGGGAGTCCATTCTACGGAAAAAGTGACCCATGTTCCAACTCCAAGACCTGAGAGTAAATTGACAGATTGCCCATTACCAGGACCTGTATATGCCGTCCCTTGCGAATTATCTGGTGCATACACAGTCTGATCATTGATATACAATGTGAACCCGTTAGTATTTTGGCCAGTGGTGATAGATCCTGATTGTGCTTGGGGTACGGCAGGGCCAAAAAATAAACCAAGCTCTTCAGAAGCGTCATTAGTGTCAGGAACCATGGCACTGAACTCAAAGAAGAGAGGTTGTATTAAATTCCCAGAAAAAGTATCAGAGAAGTCTAAGGTAACACCAGATCCTTGATCACTAGTACTGGTAAATTCTAAAGTATCATTAGCCAATGAGGGAGCCTGTGTGTTATTTAATGCTGTAAAACCACCTGAGTCATTGTTAGAAAAATCTTCTGAAACAGTAACAGCAGCCTGAACAAACGGAGAGCTGATAAAAAGTAATGATAACGACAAATAATATTTCATAATTTAATTTGTTGATTTTAAAAAATATTAGAATCAATTATTCAAATAATAGAAAAAAGTCAAGTTGTAAAATGATCTCTAATTACCAGGGTCATCCAGCTAGGGAGAGGAGATGGTTCCTGTAATCATCATCGGCCATTGCTTTCATCTGCTTCATGGGTAGAGATTTGTTAATGGTTTTATCCAATTTCAGTATGTTCTGAGCTAGTCGTCTCAACACGGCAAAA
>CALBVY010000040.1 GCA_937969495.1 uncultured Verrucomicrobiales bacterium
CAGATTGATACCGCATTTGAAAATATTCCATCACTTGATATCCTCGTCAATAATGCCGGCCTCGCCAAGCTCTCTACCATTTCAAACGGCTCCCCCACTGACTGGGAGATGATGTGGCGCGTCAATGTGCACGCACTCGCAGTTTGCTCTCAGAAAGCACTGTCTCTATTTCCAAAAAATGGTGGCCAAATCATCAACATCTCCAGCATGAGTGGCCATCGCGTACCAAGCAGTGGAGGTTTCTACGCACCCACAAAGTTCGCCGTCAGAGCCATCACAGACGCCCTCCGTAGTGAACTCAGAGGCAACGGAAGCAAAACTCGCGTCGCCAGCATCTCACCAGGCTTCATCGACACCCCACTTTTAGATATTTACTTTGCCGGCAGAGAGGCCCAACTGGATGAAACAAAATCTTCGATGGAAATGCTCACCGCTAGTGATGTCGCCCACTCCGTGCTCCATATTTTACAAACTCCCATGCACATTGACATCACCGACATTCAAATGCGCTGCACAGATCAACAGGTATAATTAACGCTCAAATCTTGCTTCTTACCCCGTAAGAAAGACAACGATAATAAATTTTGCCTTTTACAATCGAGGTCTCCGAGCGTAATGCCCCTTTCCATGTCTAAGACCCTGATCATCGCGGAGAAGCCTTCCGTCGCCACTGACCTCTCCAGTGCCCTCGCCAAGGCACCCGAAGTTGGTAAGTTCGAAAAGAAAGGCAAAGGTCGTGATATTTACTTCGAGAACAACGATTATGTAATCACTTCCGCTGTCGGTCACTTAGTAGAGCTCAAGATGCCTCAAGGCCCAATTGGTAAAAATGGTAAACCTAGAAACCTACCATGGAACTTCGAGGTATTACCCGCTATCCCCAAGAAATTTGAGCTTCAGCCCATCGAACAATCTGAGACGCGCCTGAAGCAAGTCCTCCGCCTCTGCCGCCGTAAGGACGTAGACACCATTGTTAACGCCTGTGATGCCGGCCGCGAGGGAGAGCTTATCTTCCGTTATATTCTCGAATTAGGGAAAATTGAAAAACCCGTTAAACGCCTCTGGATGCAGTCCATGACGCAGCAATCTATCCTCGATGCCTGGAGCCAGCTCCGTAGCGATGACGAGATGCGAGACCTCGCAGATGCCGCCAAGTGCCGCTCAGAGTCAGATTGGCTTGTAGGCCTGAACTCCACCCGCGCCCTCACCTGCTTCCGCTCACGTCACGGCGGGTTTAACATCACCGCCGCAGGCCGTGTTCAGACCCCCACCCTCGCCATCCTCGCCAAGCGTGAGATGGAAATCCGCGAGTTCATCCCAGAAGCCTACTCAGAGGTGCATGCCGATTTCTCCGTAACCAAGGGAGAATATTCTGGCCGCTGGATCAATGAATCATGGAAGCGTGACCCCCAGCACCCACACTCACGCCCAGAACGCATCTGGAAAAAAGAAGATGCAGAAGCCATCAGCGCACGCTGTGAAGGACAGACTGGCACCGTCACCGAAGAGCAAAAACCTACCAAGCAGGCATCACCACAGCTTTACGATCTCACCACCCTTCAGCGCGAAGCTTCATCACGGTATGGATTTTCCGCCAAACGCACTCTTCAGTTAGCCCAAGCACTTTATGAAAAATATAAAATGCTCACCTACCCACGGACGGACTCCCGCTATCTCCCAGAAGATTATGTCGGAAATGTCCATGAAACTATAGACTCCATCGCTCAACAAGGTGGCGAACTAGGTAAACACGCCAAACATGCACAAGACGAAAAACTCATCGTCCCCAGCAAACGTGTCTTTAATAACGCCAAGATCTCAGACCACTTCGCCATTATCCCCACCGGACGTTTTGTAAAAATGGACGAAGCTGCGGAGAAACTTTTCGATCTCGTAACCAAGCGTTTTCTCGCCGTCTTCTACCCCTCCGCCGAGTTCCTCAACACGCGCCGCATTACACGCATCACCACTTCTCAGGCGACAGACTCCTTCCTAACAACAGGGAAAATCCTCGTCAAACCAGGCTGGCTCGCCGTCTACGGTAGGCAGCCCGGCGTTGCCGCTGGTAAAGATGAACTCTGCGCCGTCTCCGAGGGAGAACCCGCAGAAAATACCTACATCGAAGTAAAACATGACGAGACCAAGCCCCCAGCACGTTTCAATGAAGCCACCCTCCTCTCCGCCATGGAAGGCGCTGGTAAACTCATTGATGATGAAGAGCTACGCGAGGCCATGGCAGAACGCGGTCTTGGCACCCCTGCCACCCGTGCCGCCACGATCGAGGGTCTACTCCGTCAGAAATACATTGAGCGCGATGGTCGAGACCTCCTCGTAACCCGCCGCGGACTTCGCCTCATTGAAATAACCAAGGAACTAGGGATCGAATCCCTAGCATCGCCATCCATGACCGGTGACTGGGAAAGCAAACTCCGCCAAATGGAGCAAGGCAATCTCACACGCCCGGAGTTCATGCACGAAATCATTGATTTCACTTCCAACATCGTAAACCGAGCAAAGAAATACACCGCTGAACTCCAGAATAAAACCTTCCCAGACCTCATCGCCATCTGCCCTAACTGTCAGGCTGATAAACTCAAAGTCACCGATGCTACCATCGAGTGTTACAATCCTGAATGTGGCTTTAAGACGAATCGCCACATCGCCTCCCGCACACTCAGCGATGTAGAAGCCAAGGAACTCTTAGAGACAAAATTCATCGGTCCACTGGAAGGATTTAAATCACGCTTTAATCGCCCCTTCGATGCGGCACTAGAGCTCAAACAAGAAGTTTCTAAAACCGGAAAACTTGGCAAATGGAAGGTCGCCTTTGTTTTCGACAACGGCGAGGACGAAAAAGACGACCTCACAGAAGATCAAGTCATCGCAAACATCACCACCCCCGATGGCAAAGAGGTAAAGATCTACGAGACCGCCAAAGCATGGTACATCCCCGCCATCACCAACAAGGACAACCCAGATGGAACGCGTATCTCACGCACCATTCTCCAGTGTGAGCTCCCCACAGATCAAGGCGTAAAGCTCATCGAAAAAGGAAAAACAGACCTCATCAAAGGCTTTGTCTCTAAGCGAACAAAACGCGCCTTCTCTGCCTACCTCACCTTTGAACACGCCAGCGGCAAAGTTGGCTTCGAGTTTGAACCGCGCAAGACCGCCAAAAAAGGCGCAAAGAAAGCAGCGAAGAAAAAGGAGTCATAACTCACACTCTTAGACTCTAATAAAAAGAGTAGCGCTAAGCTTAACGCACAGTTTCTCTACGTGTTTTCAAACAGAAGACGCAACCGAGTGAAACCTCTCGATTTTGACCGCCCTTGTTGCCAAGAGCTAACTCATAACGCCATCTAGTACCGACCTTACGTGAACCTAAAAAGGTATGAGCAATGACGATTGTATCCTTGTGAACGCCAAGTCCGATGTAATATTATATTCATAACGTTATCACGTTTAACGTGCGGCTTTACTCCTTTATGGATATGCACGACAGCAGTAATACCACTATAATAACTCATCTAGCTGAACCACCATTCACTTCAGCCATACAATCTCAGCTAAATAATGACTATCCGCTTTATTCTACTATATTTTTATTGTGCGTTTTCCTTTTGCTATGGAAACAATGTTTCAGGTTTAGATAACTGGACGAGAGCTAAAGACGAAAAGTCTATTGAAGCTTACTTTGTTTCGTTCAATTCCAAGACTAATCAGGTTACGCTTAAGATGAAAAATGGGCAATCCCACACTATTGAACTTTCAGTGTTAATCCCTAAACATCAAACTAGAGCGAAAGAGCTTCATATGAAAATGGTGCATAAGGAAAAAGAAACAGGAAAACCTAAGATAGAATCTACTGCACTTAAAGAAGCTGGAGGAGAAATGGTTCATATTTATAAGCCAGTAAACCATATGCGCAACTTACCAACTAACAGACCTCCCCCTATTTTATTTCTATATTCACCTTCAGGGAAATCTTTGAATATTGTTAAACGGCTTAAACCTGCGGCTGAAGAATTGGGATGGATTCTTGTAGGGGTAGATGCATATAGTAATAGTAAGGTGAAAAGAAATAGATCTAAAGTGATGCAAAATACTAAAGCAACTTTCAATTGGGCTAAAGAGAACCTTTCTTTTGATTCTAATAAAATTGTTTTTGGAGGGATGTCAGGAGGTGGTTGGTGGTCATACCAGTCAGCTTCTGAAGTTACTAACAAAACAGCTGGCATCATAGCCTTTGGTGGTTGGATGAGTAAGATGTATAATCAGAAGTATTCTCGTAGAATGGCTGTAGCGATTGTAAATGGAGATAAAGATAAAGGTGCTTTATTATACGAAGAGAAAGATAGTGATTTTCTTAAAAAGAAGGCAAGAGCTGAAGTTAAAGTTTTCCACTTTCCTGGCGGGCATGTATTAGCCCCATCGGATATCGCGCTGAAAGCTGCCCGCTGGATTCACGAGACAAAAAATTTTGACGATAATTAGTCGACCTTGAAAAAGCCACTCGTCCTTATGATGTATCACCTCGCGTGCTAAAAAAGGTGTTTGCATTTGCAAGAAAGTGTCGTGCTGACGGTCAAAACCTTTCTGTATGTTAGGTTAAACGCAAAAAGGCTTACTTTTCTGCGCGATACCATTCGCGGATTTGCGCGCCTCTGAGATCGGCACCACCAAGGAGAAGCCTCGGAGCTTCTGGAGCGAGCGAGAGAAATTGTTCAAGCTTCCCCTACTGGAGGACAATTTAAAGACGCTTACGCTGATTGAGATATCCTCATCTCATCTACCAGCCGCCGAAAGAAAGTTTCATTTTCTTGTCCGGTTTTTTCAAACGGCTCCGATTCTCATGTAGCTATAGATGTCAAAACTTGATGCCAACAGCTGGCTCAAAATATCAAACAACTAACAAAATACAAAAAATGACCAAACACAACATACTTTGCACCCTCTGCCTTTTTTCAGTTTTCTTCGCCTCCTGTAGCACGCGGCTTTCTGAGGCTGAAAGAACATCAATAAAATCGGTCTCCATCCTCACACCAAAAATCTCCCCTAAGAGTTACGTAGATCCAAATGGTGGAAGCTCCATACCCTCAGCAGGATTATCTGAAGTTGGCGGTTATGTTGGTGCAGCATCCGATGGCTTCTCTGGTCTCATTATAGGCGAAAGCATCGGAGCCCTCGCAGGCTTAGGCATTTCCAGCATTCAAAATTCCCTATTTAAATCTAACAACAAAGAGAACTTTGCCACACTCAAAGATGGAATCCCTAAAGACCTCGCAGGAGACATCCACCGCGAAATAGTAAAACAAATTCAATCTAACTCGTTTTTCTCTGACAAAATTAAGAGCAAATCCAATTATCAATTCCACACGAAGATCCACAAGGTTGGGCTAAAACGTGTTAGCAGTAAAAATGGCAAAGTCCTACTAGCACCTATCATTTTCGGAAACGTTTCCCTGATAGGAAACTGCGAGACCCCCATCAACATCACCGTTACAGGCACCGCATCGTCCACAGCAGGCCGAACAGTAGAAGAATACCTCGCGCAACCATCCCTTCTAGAACAAGACTACCTCTTAGCCGCTGAAGAGTTCGGCAGAGATTTAAGAAGTGAAATCAACAAGAAAACCCGCTAAGAAAATTATCATAGAAGAGCTTATCAAATCAGCACTCTCTGTGATAAGCTCTTTACTACTCAGGTTACCCAAGGCCAACCCTCTGCTCAATGACTTCAGAGCTTCTTTTCACGCATCCGCAAGATTGAATAAAAAATCTTGTCCGCTTTCTCCTTCTGTCTCCGATTACTTTATAATTGCACATGACAAAACTCGACGACAATCACTTGCTGGAAAAATTCCGACGGGACAAAGATCATCAGGCATTTGAATGTTTGGTAGAAAAATATGCCCCCATCGTTCACGGGTCTGCATTACGCAGAATTGGCTCTCACCATCTCGCTCAAGACATCACCCAAAAGGTCTTTATTCATTTAACCCAGAAAGCCCGATCGATCAAAGCGGGCACCCCTCTCATCGGCTGGCTCCACCAAGTCACCCGCA
The DNA here is from genome assembly GCA_937969495.1 of uncultured Verrucomicrobiales bacterium. Taxonomy (GTDB): domain Bacteria; phylum Verrucomicrobiota; class Verrucomicrobiia; order Verrucomicrobiales; family Akkermansiaceae; genus Oceaniferula. The sequence continues at coordinate 6,066 of CALBVY010000040.1, forward strand.
CCACCACCATCGACCTTATCCGCTCCGAAACCGCACGCAAAAAACGCGAAAACGCTTATAGTATGGACCCAAGCCTCAATAGTGACTCCCCTCAAACTCAATGGGAGGATATCGCTCCTATTCTCGATGCCACACTAGACGATCTTTCTGAAACTGATCGGAATGCTATTCTCCTCAGATACTTCGAAGGGAATTCATTAGCCGCCATTGCTACATCCCAAGGCGTCACCACGGAAGCCGCACGCAAGCGCGTAACACGGGCTCTCGAAAAAATCCGCCAAAACTTATCGCGCAAAGGCGTTACCGCCTCCGCACTCACCATCACAAGCTCTATCCAAGCACACGGTAACACTTTACTAACACCCGCCTACCTCAGCCAGCTCAAAACAGCCTCCACCGCAGCCATACCCACCACATTGATCACTACACAAATCCTACTCATGACCACCAAAACTAAAATCACCATCGCCGCCGCTGCCGCCTTCATCGGAGCTGCTGTGATCACCACAAAAACAATCAATAACAAAACCGCTGAGGAAAAGCCCAATCCCTCTATGACTTCTTCGCAATCGACAGCAAGAAGCACGGTAAGAAACACAGAAAAAACAAAATCTTCAAACACCCAAGAAAGCAACTCCGCCCACGCTAGCGGCTCCTCCATAAAGAAAAGCTATCTCAATGAACAAGCACTCTTCATGGATCCCAAAGCAATTAAAAAAGCCCAGATGCTATTACAAGTAATAACCTCTACGCCGAGGGATTTGCTCATAGATGCAATAAACGAATCTCAGATCGATCCTGCCGCAAAATCCTATGGCCTATCTGAAACTCTAGCTTCAGCTCTGCAAAAACAACTTGATGCCTCTAAAGAAAAATCATCCATCGCAACAAAGGCTTATTTAAATTCCTTGCTCAAGAACAAAGACCTTTTAGAGGAATTCTTAGTTTTAGAACAAATGACTGATCATAAAAAGTTTACCCCAGCCCATCAAGCTCGCATAGAAGAAATATCAAAGATAATTGAGGGCCAATTAGAAGAGACTCTTCAACAAGCCAATATCTCCAAAGAAAATGTCAATTTAGGAGATACAAATTGGTTTGAGCAAGCCGATCTTATTGAGGCAGTTAAAAATTCAGTTCCTGTCCAAGAACATAATGCTTTCGATAAACTCGTAGAAAGCCAAAGCCAAATTCACCGTGAAAAAGTCGCCTTTGATCGCTCTCAAAAACTGGCCAAAGAGCTCGGTCTTACCCTCACGCAACGTGAAAATATTTTTGATGCACTCTATGAAAATACTGATGAAGAAAACATTGAAAACATATCATCTATTTTAACTCCAGAGCAGATGGAGACTTACTCAGAACTTATAGCTAAAGAAAAGAGCCCGGGAGGCAGAATCGGGATCATCTTCGGCAACTAATCCAAGCGCAGCCTTAAAAACCTCGCTCAATGATTCTACATGGAGCGAGGAGATGACAAGATACATTTCCCAAACCCTATACTTTAGGGATCTACTTCTTCCTCCAGTCCGGAGCATCTTTCTGGAGGCCAGCCCAGAGTTTGATCATCTTCTTTTTCAAACGTTCCAATTCCTCAGGGCGACGTTCATTGATAGGATTAGCCTGTGAGCGGTCTATGGTAATATCATAGAGCTTGAATCGAACTAGCTTTGCAGACTTTACCCACGCAGATCTATTCTGCACCTTCTCGGGGGATTCAAACCAACCTAACAAAACATGCTTGCCGTCACGCATTGATATTCCCGGTGTATATCTTGCATCCACGTGCACAGGAAACGTCCAGCTCGCTGGAATGGGGCGTTCCACAGGAGAGTTATTCAAGGCAGCTCTTATGTCTACCCCATCAATTATCCGATCATCAGGAAGCTCTATTCCTAAGGTTTTACAGATAGTAGGCATCCAGTCTGTGCCATTGATGAGCTGCGTGGATACAGATCCTGCAGGGACAACTTCCGGCCAGCGCACAATCCCTGGGACACGGTGCCCGCCCTCATAAACATAGCGCTTCATTCCACGCCAAGGACCTGGGGTGCCAAAACACATATCACGTATGTCCTCTTTCCATTGCCCTCCAGATTCTTGAAAGGTCACGGGTGTTTCTGGCCCATTATCACTAGTTAGAATCACCATGCTGTTAGCTCCTTTTCCCTTATCATCCACTGCCTTCATCAGACGCCCTACAGCATCATCCATCTGAGTCACTGTGCCGTAGTAGTATTTTTTATTGGGTGAAATGTCTCTATCCAATGGTCGATAAACTTCTCCATAGGGAATACTCTGCTCCAGATCATGCACCTGCTTATGATCATACATTTTTAAGTATTTCTCTGGTGGTGCTATCGGGGTGTGTGGCTCATGAAATGATACCACAAGGAGAAAGGGCTTACTCTGATCTGGGCGTTGCTCCATCCATTCAACGGCCTCCCTAACAATAGAATCACAGTACCACTCATCCACCTCACCCACTGCCTCACCATTGCGTACAAACTTCTTAGGGCTCTCTGGGCCATCAAAGGCATTGACCTCTGTGGCATACCAATGATCAAAACCATGCGCCTTAGGATCAGGTTGATCTTTAAATTTACCAAGATGCCATTTCCCTACAAAACATGTATCGTAACCCTTAGTCTTCAAAAGAGAAGGGAGAGTGACCTCGGAAGCTCTTAAATGACATCCTCCTGCTCCTGCAATATAGTAAAATCCGGTCCGATACGGCGCCCGCCCAGTAAGTAAAGATGCTCGAGATGGCGAACAAACCGTGCCACCAGAGTGACAATCTGTTAACCTTACACCTTCACTCGCAAGTTTATCAATGTGCGGTGTTTTTATAATGGGGTGCCCGTAGCAGCCTAAATCTCCGTAACCGAGATCATCTGCTAGGAAAATAATGATATTAGGCTGTTTAGCTGCAGATAGATTAGCTCCACCTATGATGGCAAACAGAACAGCTAATGTGAAGATGATCTTCTTGAGGATGATACCGGAGTGCTTTTTCATAAGTTTGGTCAAAGTAGACATGATGGGAGGAATCACGAATTTCTCTTGCTCTTGATGGATATGCTAATTCTAGCACCAAGCTCAAGTCGATCTTTAAGATCACATTCTAGAACAATTTCACCTCGTCATGCTATTTATCTTAGCAAAAGGTAATATCTGCGCTTGGTGGTTGTCAGTGTTCAAATGATGAAGTAAAAATACGCACGAGGATGATTAGTTTTGCAGAACAAGGTGCCGCCCCCGGTGTGCTACTTAAAGAAATGGAGATGATGTTCTCTGCCAGTGGCAGGCTTTCCACATCACCTGATTTTGAATTTCGGGCAGAGCAACAGCAAATGGCCATGCATGTAGCAGAGGCACTGGAGGAAAAACATGTCCTCTGTGCAGAAGCCGGAACTGGAGTTGGCAAATCTCTCGCTTACCTTATCCCCGCCGCCAAATTTGCCCTTGATACGGGCAGAAAAGCCGTCATCTCCACGCACACCATCAATCTGCAAGAACAGCTCATCTCCAAGGATATTCCGCTGGCTAATAAAATCTTAGGAGGAGAGCTCAAAGCAGCCTTACTCAAAGGCCGTGGCAACTACCTCTGCCCACTGCGATTACGCCGTGCCATGGAACAAACCGGTGATTTATTCAGCACTAGTGAAGGTGAAGAACTCAAAGCCATCTGGGACTGGGCTGAAGGCACCAATGACGGCACCAAAAGTGATTTAGATTTTCAACCATCAGCCAAGGTGTGGAGCCAAGTCTGTAGTGAGGGGAGCGTCTGCACGCAGCGCACCTGTGGCAAACGAGGGAATTGCTTCTATCAAAAAGCACGTAAGCAGATGGAGGAGGCTAATATTATAGTCCTCAATCACACTCTTTTCTTCTCCCTCTTCGCACTTGGTGAACTGGCAGATGATGACTGCGGTTATCTATTTCCTAATGACTTTGTTATCTTTGATGAGGCTCACACCCTCGAGCATGTAGCTGCAGTCCAGCTAGGTCTTATGCAGAGTCATGCTGGACTGAAATTTGATATCCAGCGTCTGTATAACCCCAAAAACCGTAAAGGACTACTCCGCGCACTGCATCACGCAGGCTCGATGAAAGCCGCGGAACGAGCCCTAGAGGCAGCGGATGATTTCTATGATGCCATCGCTGCCGAGGTGACCTTTGGTAAATTTAGCAAGGAATACCGCGTACGCGAACCTGATTTTGTAGAAAATACATTAGCTGAACCACTACGCCAACTCTGGACGGAGGTAGAAAACTGTGCCGATGCTTTGGAAAAAGATTCCACCACCCGGAATGAACTCATGGATGCTGCCAGACGCATGCGTGAGATCCATGCCGGCATCCGTATTTTCCTCGATCAGGAAGATGATGAAAGCGTTTACTGGATTCAAAAAGGCGGCCGTGAGGGAGATCTTCTGAGTATTCACGCGGCACCTGTGAGAGTGGCAGATCGGCTGCGCCGGATGATGTTTGGCCCAGAAAGAACCTGCATCCTAACAAGTGCCACACTCGGCACTGGTGATGATGGGCTAAGCTATTTCAGAAACCGGATTGGCGCAGAAAACTCCGTAGCTGTTAAGATAGGCAGCCCCTTTGATTACCAGAAGCAAATGCAGATCTACATCATCAAATCCATGCCAGATCCATCCAGTGATGAGTATGAAAAAGCCCTGATCCATTGGATTGGCCGTGTGCTGAAGTACACCGAGGGAAAGGCATTTGTCCTCTTCACAAGCTATCGCCTCATGCGCAGTGTGGCAGAGGCGATGGAGGACTTCTTTTTTGATCATGACTGGCGGCTACTGGTGCAGGGCGATGGCACTCCTCGGCACAAGATGGTAGAAATTTTCCGGAAGGACATCCACAGTGTTCTCTTTGGCACAGATAGCTTTTGGGCAGGTGTGGATGTCCCTGGTGAAGCTCTCTCTAATGTCATCGTTACCCGCCTCCCTTTTGCTGTGCCAGATCATCCACTAGTAGCATCTCGGTTAGAAGCTATCGAAGCAGATGGTGGGAATTCCTTTGCAGACTACTCAGTCCCCGAGGCCGTTCTTAAACTACGTCAGGGAGTAGGTCGGCTCATCAGAACTAAAAAAGACAGCGGTATGGTTGTAATGTTAGACAACCGCGTAGTCACCAAGTCATACGGCAAAACATTCCTCAACGCCATGCCAGATGCCCCCATCAAAGTGGTTAATCAAAAAATCGACAACGAGTAGTCCGCATCACCCACTAATAATGGGATCAAGTGCCGCAATAGCATCCTTGAGGATTTGCACGGGCCACTGGCCTGGTGCCGTCGGCACATCCCCCAAATAGCCATAGTTTAATACCGAGCCATGCTGAGCATAAAGTAACCGCGAAACTGCGCCTAGCTTACCCATACCCATCAAAGAAACAGGGCGATTATTTCTTTTTAATACGCGGATGCAGCGTGCAAAATCATCCACATTGTTATGCATCACTGCAAGTTTGACAATATCCGCCTCTTCACTGAGATCCACCGTCCGCTGTAAGGCGAATTCTTCAGGTGTATCATCGAAATTATGATAAGAAAGTATCAGCCCTACCCCTTGACTGCGGATTTCGTGAATGACTGATTCCATTTTCTCATACGAAGCCAGCTCAACATCAATCCAGCTGGCACGCTCCGCCACTGAGAGTAACAGCTTCCCTCGATCCTCTGAACTCATTGCTATAAGACCTCCCTCATTCGCTGCCCGCGCGGTGAAAAGCAAAGGAAAGTCAGTGAACCGATCCAGCTCAATCATCAGAGCCTCCTCATGACCCGCCATACCATCCAGCCTAACCTCCAAAAGATCACATTGCTGGGATAGCTCAATAGGCTGGAGACACGCCAGCTGATTCAGAGACACAACAGACCCCACAACGAGGGGTTTCTCAGGAATAATCACTGTGCGTTCAGTCATACCAGAGTATTTGTTTCATAAAGCAGCTTGGCTTGTCAATGCTAGCGATCTCTTAGCAGGGATCATTTCCACCGTATGGAGAAAAGATACTACACTTTGACCTTTTTCAAATCACCTCACTACGCCAGAACTGTGGCAGCTCAAAACAGCAATCATGATGAACAATACTCTCGGCATCGGACTCGCAGGATTTGGCACCGTAGGCACAGGTGTCTGGGAAACCTTGGAAAAAAATTTGAACCTCATCTCCCAGCGCACAGGGGTGCAGGTGGAGATCAGGCGCATCGCTGTCAAAGACCTCAGCAAATCCAGACTCAAGGGGGTGCCCTCTGATCGATTTACCACAGAATGGCTAGAGGTAGTCAACGATCCCAAGGTAGACATCGTCGTGGAGCTCATCGGAGGTACGAGCACGGCATACGACATCGTAGCAGCCGCACTGCGCTCCGGTAAACCAGTGGTAACAGGGAATAAAGCGCTCCTTGCAGAACGCGGCCAGGCTCTTTTCAAACTTTCCCATGAACACCATGCCGCCATTCATTTTGAAGCCGCCGTGGCAGGGGGAATCCCCATCATCAAGGCGATGCAAGAGTCTTTTGTTGGAAACAACATCGAATGCATCAATGGCATCATCAATGGCACCTCGAACTACATTCTTCAGCGTATGACGGAGGCTGGTCTCGGCTATGAAGAAGCATTAGGAGAGGCCCAACAGCTTGGCTACGCAGAAGCTGACCCAACCTTAGATGTTAATGGCTGGGATGCTGCACATAAGGCTATCCTTCTGGCCTCATTGGCCTACGGATTTACCATTGACCCTGAGAAAGTCTACGTGCGCGGTATTGAACGCGTGCGAGGCACAGATATCGAATTCGCCAAGCGCCTTGGATACGTCGTTAAACTACTATGCGTGGTGCGTGAGCATACAGACGGCACGATCGAACTTCGCACCCAGCCATCCTTCATCCCCGGCAGCCACGTGCTCTCCAGCGTTCATGGTGTCTTTAATGCCGTAGCGGTAAAAGGAGACATCGCTGGTGAATCCCTCTTCTATGGTCGAGGTGCGGGTAAAGAGCCTACTGCCTCATCAGTAGTCGCAGACATCGTAGAAGCTGCTCATACTATCAATACCCAAGGCACCAATCACCGTGGGTTTCTACCCTACAAAACAGAGGGGGTAATCATGGCTATCGAAGACACCAGCACCCCTTACTATGTGCGCTTCGATGTCACAGATGAACCAGGTGTTATCGCAAAAATAGCGGCAGAACTAGCAGAGGCAGGTATCGGCATATCTGGCACGCACTCGCCAGTGAATCCAGATAATCCAGATGCTGACTTTGTTGATATGGTATTTCAGCTACACACCTGCCGCTTTGGCCTCCTCAAAGACACTCTCAAAAAAATCGAAACCTTCAGCTGTGTGAATTCTCGCCCCGTGGTCTTCCGGATAGAGAGTCTAAGCTAATCAATGACTCGTATAAACCTGCACTGGCCCCACACTTGGCCCGCCTTGCACGCTGCGTAGTTTATGAACGGCTTTTTTGACCGCGTCCACAGCTGCATCACACTCCTCCATAGTGTTAAAAATGGAAAAGGAAATGCGCAAGCTACTCTTTGCCTGCTGGGGGGAAATCCCCATCGCAGTCTGCACATGAGAAGGCTGTTGCTTCCCTGTCATACAGGCACTACCAGCAGAGCATTGCACTCCATATTCATCCAATAAAATTAAAAGCCCCGCCGCTTCACAGCCATCAAAAGAGACGTGACTGGTATTCGCTGTACGATAATCTAACGATCCATTGACACACACACCGTCAAGCTCTGTCAGGAGGCGTTTTTCTAAGTGATCACGGAGCTCCGCAACTCCAGCATGGCCGTCTGTATCAAGGCGCTGCTTCATGATTTCGGCTGCTTTTCCTAACCCCACGATAGACGCTACGTTCTCTGTCCCACTTCTCCTGCCACCTTCTTGACCACCCCCTCGCAATAAAGGCTCAAAACGCATGCCCTCGCGCACATAAATGGCTCCAACACCTTTCGGAGCATGGAATTTATGACCAGAAATAGATAGAAAATCAACGCCAGTAGCCCGGACATCCACGGGAGTTTTCCCCACTGCTTGAATCGCATCGCTATGAAATGCTACACCATGCTCATGCGCCAGCGCCACAGCTTCAGCAATCGGCTGGATCACCCCCGTTTCATTATTCGCCCACATCATCGAGGCCAGCACACCATCACCTTTGTTAAGACTCTTCTCAAAATCCTCTAGAAGTAATCGCCCAGAAGCGCACACACCTACTTGCTCCACTTCTACACCACTGCTTTTTACCAGTGCCTCACCGTAGCGTAAAACGGCACTGTGCTCGATCGCGCTTGTGATAAAGCGCTTTTTACCCTTGCTTTGATTAACGGCACTCGCAATCACCGAGTTATTAGATTCCGTGCCACAACCAGTCATGACAATTTCCTCAGGCTTTGCATTAATTAATGCCGCCACCTGCTCATGAGCTAGCCCTAATGCATTCCTGACTACCTTAGCAGCACGATAGCCACTTGATGGATTATAACACTGCTCCGTCAAAAACGGCATCATCGCCTCCAGCACTTCTGGGTGCACCTGAGTGGTAGCATTGGAATCAAGATAGATCATGCTGTTTAGTAACGCCTGAGCGCCATCACCGCAAGAACAAGGGTGGACAGTATCTGAACTCCACTTTACCACCAACGCCAAGATTTACGCACTTTTCGCTTATATTTCCCATCACCCACACTCACAATTTCTACACGAACTTGTGTCAGCCCCTTTTCTTTAAACCCAAGCTTTGCAGCAGCACGTGGTGTCACATCAATGATACGCAGAGGAATAAATGGCCCGCGATCATTAACACGCATCTTCAACGTTTTCCCATTAGCCAAATTAGTCACTTTCACTACACAAGGCAGCGGCAATGTCTTATGAGCAGCAGAAATATGCCACGGCATCACCTTCTCCCCAAGCGAGGTATTCCCCCTTTTCAGACCAAAAAATCGACTCTCATCATACCATGATGCTATTCCCTCCTCCGAGTAAACCAAAGCCTGCTCTACAGACATCGGATGATAACGCTCACCACGGATGGTGTAGGATTTCTGCATATAGCCTGTGTAGCCACCTCCGCAAGAAACCAATAAACATGTTATTAACGGTAAAATAAACCAGTGTGCTAAACATTTCATATTCATACCTAATCTACTCAACCAGCTAGCTGATGAACACCGTAAAAACATGATTTAATCACAAATTAGGCGAAGTCTTGACCCCCACACATTACATGCTTATAAAAACAGGCGATTTATTTGTATTTAATATTTTTATCCCTTTTACCATGAACCGTACATCCATTGAAGTCTGCGCCAAAGCATTTGTCATCGTCCTCTTCATCACCTTCGTATACTCAGTCTATCGCGTATGTGGCATGATCGGCTGGGTTTAGAAAAGTCTTCAA
>CALBVY010000041.1 GCA_937969495.1 uncultured Verrucomicrobiales bacterium
CTTTCCAAGTATTCTCGTTGGCTTTGATTACTCATGATTCCAGATAGTGTTTTCATCTGGGTGTCATTCTTTCTGGCTCAACGACCAAGTGAAGCTTCTTTAGAGCCTCTTCTTCGGTGTCATTCTATTTGGCTCAATGCGGATGACCAAGTAAGCTGCCTTGACCTCTTGCCTTATCTTGCAGAAGATAGCCGCATGCCAGCATATCTTTTTCTCATCATTGCCACCCTTAGCACACTGATCTTTGGCGCCTGTTCAAGTGGCGGCCTTAACTCTAGCAGCTACGGCCCTGCAAATATGGGCGGCCCGAGCATTGCTGAACGTAAGGCTCAAATAGCCAATGAACCCACTGGAAATTTCTACTATGGTCGCCGCTACTACGTGGAAAAGACGCGTTTTTGGGGATACCTCCGCAAGCCTCGTCAAAGCGCTAGTAACTCCCAGCTCGTCATCTTTAACGAAAGTAAGAAGCGCAATCCAGATCGGCTCCCAGAAACTGGACCAGTAGGGCAACGCTACGGCTATGACCAAAACTACGAATACCGTATTCGTGGCTACTACACAGGCAAAAAAGTCTATGAGGTAAACTCCAATCAAATCCTCCCTGAATTCATGCTCACAGGATACGAGCTAGCTAATAAAAAACCCGGCTGGCTATTTGGCCCTAAAGACCACTATAACCCAGAGAGCATCACCCTGCGCCCACGCTAATGTCCACGCGCAACCTCTTTATTTAAACTCATGGCTATCTCTCGTGATGATATTGCTGCTATCTTGGACGAAATCGCCTTATTGTTAGAAATCAAAGGCGAGAATCCATTTAAAACTCGCGCCTACCGCAATGGCGCAGAAACAGTCAGAAATTTCGATGGCGACATCGTTGCTAAAGCCAAAGAAAATGATCTCGATGGCATCAAGGGCATCGGTAAGGCCTTACAGGAAAAACTCCATGAACTAGCCAGCACTGGCAAACTCGTATTCCACGAAAATCTCCGGGGGGAATTCCCAGAGGGATTGTTTGAGCTCTTCGGCATCCAAGGACTGGGCCCTAAAAAAGTGCGTGCGCTCTATGAAAAGCTCGGCATTGACTCCATTGAATCTCTAAAAAAATCCTGCACCGATGGCAGTGCTGCGGCACTACCTGGCTTTGGCAAAAAATCCATCGAGAAGCTTTTAGAATCAATTACTCTCAAAGAAAAATTTGCTGACTTATTCCGTCTTGGAGATATCGCCCACATCGCAGAGAGCATGCTTGAAAAACTACGCCAGCACCCTGATAGCCTACGTGTAGAGATTGCTGGCTCATATCGGCGTAGTAAGGAAATCCTTCATGACCTCGATTTTCTAGTCGCCACCACCACTCCTGCAATAATCACACAGTATTTCAGTGAACTGCCTGAGGCTTCATCCGTGATCGCCTGTGGTGACACCAAGGCATCTATCAGACTGGCAAATGGACTTCAATGTGATCTTAGGGCCGTATCTAACCAACAATTCCCGTTTGCCCTACAATATTTCTCCGGCAGTAAAGAGCATAACGTAGCACTACGTTCACGAGCACTCAAACACGGCTGGTCTATGAACGAGTATGGATTTACCCCCAAAGATAAATCCACCCCTGGCGCACCCGCAGTGAAGGAAGAGGCTGATATTTATCGAGTCCTCGGCCTTGATCGTATCCCTCCAGAACTTCGTGAAAATCGTGGTGAAATAGAGGCGGCTGAAAAAAGAGAGATACCACGCCTCATCGAGCTTGAGAATCTCCGTGGCACCTTCCACAATCACACCACAGCCTCTGATGGGAAAAACTCCCTTGAGGAAATGGCAGAGGCTGCACGCGATCACGGCATGCAGTATCTAGGTATCGCAGACCACTCCAAATCTCAGTTCCAAGCCAATGGTCTCTACCCAGAAAGATTACTTAAACAGATCGAAGAAATTCACCGGCTCAATCAAACCTGGGATGACTTCCAGCTCATCACTGGCAGTGAAGTAGACATCCTCAAGGACGGCACCCTCGACTTTGAAGACTCATTGTTAGGAAAACTCGATTACACCGTCGCCTCTATCCACAGTTCATTTCAACTTCCTGAAAAGGAAATGACCCAGCGTATCATCCGAGCTATGGAAAACCCTCATGTCACCATGATCGGCCACCTAACAGGAAGATTACTCCTCAAGCGTAACAGCTATCAGGTGAATATAGATAAAGTCCTCGATTGCGCCGCACGCACCGGCACCATCATCGAGCTAAACTGTAATCCAAAAAGACTCGATATGGACTGGAGACACTGGCACCGCGCACGTGACAAAGGGGTAATGACCTCTATTAACCCAGATGCCCATAGCACCGAACAGCTTCACTACCTTGCCTTTGGTATCCGTCTGGCCCGCAAAGGCTGGCTACGCCGAGAGGATGTATTAAACTGCATGAGCCTTACAGACGTCCAAAGCTGGCTCAAACTCCCCAAAGATAAACGCGCACAATAGCCTCCATTCATCGCCATTTAACTTCCTCATCAAAGTGCCTCATACCAAACTTCAGCAACGTGCTCATCGTGAGCTCAAAGCCCTTATCAAAGGCCAGCTCACCCCAGCAGAGAGCACTCCTTTGGTCATGCAGTTTATCAAAGAAGAAGAGGAGCATATCCGCCAGCATCACGATTCAGGAGCCGGCGGACTAGAGATCGCTAGCGCTCGCGCAGAACTACTCGACGCAATATTAAGCATCATGTTTCATGCTGCCATTGCTCGGCACGAGGGTAAGCCCCCCACCGTCACTCTCATAGCACAAGGCGGATATGGACGTGGGCACTTAAATCCAAATTCAGATCTAGATCTACTCTTCCTTCTCCCCCGCGCATCTCACCAGACTACCCAAGCTCTCTCCACAATCATTCAAGAGGTACTTTATATCCTCTGGGATGCTGGATTTAAAGTAGGTCATGCATGCCGCTCCATCGCAGAGTGCATCTCTGAAGCGCATAAAGACCAGCAGAGTAAAACTGCCCTGATGGATGTCCGCTACATTGCTGGAGACAACAAACTTTTTACCACCTTTCGTAACCGCTTTGATAAGGAATGCATCACCAAAGGCCAGCAAGCTTTCTTCGATCTTCGTCGTGCAGATCTTCGGCACCGACATGGGAAATACTCTCATACCGTCTTCCTCCAAGAACCTCACGTTAAGGAAAGCTGTGGCGGCCTGCGTGACTATCAGAACGTCCTCTGGGTGGCTCGTGTAAAACGTGGCTTTACTCAGCTAGAACAGCTAGTGGAGGCCAAAATCATCACCAAGAGCACATGCCGCCAGCTTCAGGAGGGCTATGACTTTATTCACCGCGTAAGAAATGAGCTCCATTATGAAACTGGACGCAGCACGGACACCCTAACACTGCGCTTCCAAGGTATCGTGGCTACCAATTTCGCTTACCCTCAGAAGAGTATTCTACGCCGCTGTGAGTTCTTTATGCGTGATTACTACCGGCATACACGCGCTATTTACACACATAGTACTTCATTAATGGAGTACTTTGAAATCGAACATGCTAACCGCCCTTACCAAGGCTTACGCTGGCTACTTCCATTTAGTGGTCATAAAAATACGGAAGAGAAGTTCGATGGCTTTCTATCACGTGACGGTAGGATTTATTTAGAAAATATTGATGTTTTCAAAGAGGACTCTAACAGCCTAATGCGCATCTTTCAGCACTGCCAAATTCGCTCCCTGAGCCTCAGCCCACAAGCTCGCAAATATATCCATCAGGCGAGTAAAAAAATCGATCGCGCATTCCGCTACGATAAAGCAAATAGAGAAACATTCCGCGCCATCCTAGAGCGTAAAGGTGAAGTTGGCAGGATTCTCCGTCTCATGCACCGGACCAAAGTATTAGACAATTATTTACCAGAGTTTGGCGCCATGGACTGTCTCGTTCAACATGAGTTTTTCCATCGCTACACTGCAGATGAACACACACTCCGCTGTATCGATCAGTTAGACAGCCTTACTGATGATAATCCTGATCAACAAGACCACGGCAGAAAACTTTTCCGTAAGTTACTCCATGAGATTGAAGATCCCTATGCACTCTACCTTGCGCTTATCTTACACGACTCCGGCCGCGCAGAGAACGTCCGTGAACACATTGACGGCTCTACCATTCTAGCAGATAGAGTGTGTCGCAGACTCCAAATCCGTAGTGGCAGACGCGCGATGATCATGTTCCTCGTAGACCACCACCTCACATTCTGGCGTTTTGCCACTAGCCGTAACCTAGATGACATCTCCGTGATCGAGGAGTTTGCCGGCATCATGAAAGATAGAAGGAATCTTGAGGCCCTCTTACTTTTCACCTGGGCGGACTCCAATGGCACTAATGACGAAGCTTGGTCACCATGGAAAGAGAGCCTCATGCTACAGCTCTATCACTCCACAAAACTATGGCTTAAAAAAGGTAAAGATCACTTTAAGAACGCCATGTCTGAGCACAAAACCAGCCTTCAAGAAAGCTGTAAAAAACTCCTCCCTGCATCACATCATGAAGAGATGCACCGCCACTTTGATCTCATGCCCGCCGCCTATTTCAGATTCCGCGCAGCTGAGAATATCGCCATTCACATTAAGTCTGTTCGTAAATTTCTTATTGCAGATGCCTCAGACAGTCATGAATTCAGCTGTGATATGAGCTGGATAGAACGTAGTAACCGCTCCCACACTGAACTCCTAGCCACGGCATGGAATCGCCCCCTTTTACTTGAAAAGCTCTGCTGTGCACTTGCCTCCGAGGAGATTAATATCATCTCCGCAGATGTCTACACCCGCCGTGATAATTTGGTCTGCGATTTGTTCCAAGTCTGCACCAAAGACCTCGAGCCCGTGACCAATAAATGCACTCGCAATCGCGTGTTAGAAACTTTCATAAAGATCAATAGTAACACGAACGATGCGCAAGACTACAATGCTGCCAAATATCTTAAACCCAAGCCCAACCTCCTCCGTAAAGATAGCTCAGAGGGCGGCATCCCCTTCCCCACACGAATTTACGTTTCTAACGAACTTAGCCCCACTTGCACTGGTATCGAGGTGCAGGCTCTAGACCGGATCGGGCTCTTACATGATTTACTCTACGCCATCGGTGAAATGGGGATGACGACCGTTCATGCAAGAATCTGCACGGAAAAAGGAGCCGCCATGGATACTCTTTACGTCACCTGGCCAGATGGAAGTAAGATTGAGGAAGAAGAAAAACACCTCGAGATTAAACAGACACTTCAGAAGCTCATCAGCCAAACTTAGGATCCTGGCCGATCGGTAGGTCTAGAAAGCGGCTGGTAAAGAGGCCTCGGCAATACGCCAGTTCCAGCATCTCCTATGTTACGCTGGGTAATAATCGCCCCAGCTACAGCAGAGGCCAAGCGATCACGATAGCTCGCCGACTTCACCAAACGGGCATCAACAGCATTGGAAAGATAACCAAATTCCACAAGCACACAGGGGATCTTTGGATTACGTGTCAGGCGGAGCCTACGTCGTTTTTTCCCCTGCCCACTATACCTGCCACCAGCCACCTGCTCCATATTTTGCTGAATCCGCGCAGCAAGACCATGACTATCCACTCTCCAATAATATGTCTCAGGTCCTCGAATATAAGATGAACGAGACGAATTATAGTGCAAACTAACAAGAACAGCAGAGGAGTATCCATTCACCAACTTCACGCGCTCATCCAGATCAATAAAACGATCATCACTGCGTAACATCACCACTTTAAACTGACTGGATAACTTTCTTTTTAACCTAAGTGCCGTATCCATCGCCAAAGACTTCTCCATAGCACCATGGCCGATAGCCCCGGAATCATGCCCCCCATGCCCAGCATCAATAATAACGGTAGTAAACCCCTGAGGCCCTGGACGGTGCCCCCATGAATCTCTCTGAAGGCTCTGCTTATTTGCACCTCCTGATTCCACCATCGGCGAGCAAGAGCTAAGCCCTACTAAAGCAGTAAGTAAAAGGGTAAACCTCTCTGAGATTTTTCTGTATTGAGCCATGATAGAAGTCACAGGAGTTTACCAACCTGCCATTGATGAACAGACTAGATGTGAGCGTCTGCGATAGCGAGTTTTTTTCAGATTCTAAATATCCGCTAGACTCAAGCTCATGCTCGACATACCGCTGGTAAATTATAAAATCCACCTTCATGACTTCTGATTTCCTCGTCATCGGCACTGGTATTGCCGGACTAACCTTTGCAATCCGTGCTGCAGAGCATGGCACTGTTACCGTAATTACCAAGGGAAAGCCCATGGAGTCCAATACCGCATGGGCACAGGGCGGCATCGCAGGCGTACTCCCTGAAAATCTACGAGAAACAGGAGACAACGTTGAAATCCATGTGGCTGACACTCTAGATGCGGGCGCTGGCCTCTGTGACGAGAATGCCGTAAGAGCAATCCTTGCTGAAGGTGCAGAGACGATTGATCAGCTTATCAAAAGTGGTGTGGATTTTGATAAAAATGGCAAAGATTTCTCGCTTGGCAAAGAAGGCGGCCACAGCCATCGCCGTATTTTGCACTCCAAGGATACCACAGGGATGGAGATTGCCGAGTCACTTCTCGAAGTTGCCCGCAAGAAGACCAATATCACAATCCTCGAAGAGCATTTCGCCATCGATCTCATCACCAGTGGTAAACTTGGCATGGTCTCTGAAGATCGGATTTTAGGAGCTTACGTGTTAGATGAGAAAAACAGTCAAGTGCATACCTTTCGCTCTGACCGCGTGATCCTAGCCACAGGCGGCTGTGGTAAAGTTTATCTCTATACCACGAATCCAGATAGCGCTACTGGTGATGGTGTTGCCATGGCATGGCGAGCGGGCGCACGCATTTCTAACATGGAGTTTGTGCAATTTCACCCCACTTGTTTTTTTAACCCTGCTGCCACAGGCCCGAAAGCTCGCTCATTCCTCGTTTCCGAAGCCGTGCGCGGTGAGGGCGGCATTCTCCGTGATGCCAATGGTTATGAATTCATGGAGAAATATGATCCACGTAAATCCCTAGCACCACGTGATATCGTCGCCCGGGCCATTGACCATGAGATCAAAAAAACCGGTGCCCATTGTGTCTACCTCGATGTCACACATAAGCCCAAAGGTTTTATGAAGGAGCGCTTCCCCCACATTTACAAAACACTGTTAGAGTTCGGCCATGATTGTGAAAAAGAACCCATCCCTGTAGTTCCTGCAGCACACTACCAATGCGGTGGCGTAGTAACGGATGTAAATGGCAAAACTGATATCAGAGGCCTCTTTGCCATTGGCGAGGTCGCCTGCACCGGGCTTCATGGAGCAAATCGATTAGCCTCAAATTCCTTGTTAGAAGGGCACGTCATGGCTAGATTAGCACTCGCGGAAATTCTGCGTATTTATCCCTTTTCAAGACCCACTCCAGACGCCCCCACCATCCCACCGTGGGAACATGGTGATACCGCCCCCCCCGATGAGCAAGTGGTCATCTACCACAACTGGGATGAAATTCGCCGCCTCATGTGGGACTATGTTTCTATCGTACGGACAACAAACCGCCTAGAACGTGCCGCTCACAGGCTCATTAATCTACGCAAAGAGGTAAGAAGCTTCTACTGGGGACACCGCGTAACCTCAGATATTCTCGAACTCCGTAATCTAGTGGCAACAGCTTCGCTGGTAGTGGACTGCGCTTTACGCCGGAAGGAATCGCGAGGCATCCACTACACTCTCGATTATCCTGAACAAGACACCAAATCTTGTAAGCCTATCACCCTCAGGCGTTTCTAGAAAAACAAGGTTGCACAGTGGTCTGAAATAACCAGAATCATGGCTTTTTCGTAACGCACCTTCCCTTTCCATGTCTCATCCATCACTGAGGATCCTGATCACCACCCTATGCCTGCTCTTAATGATAGGCAATACCACGGTAGCAGCTCAAACCACAGGCAGACACACAGCCCCCCGTGTCAGCACCCCCACTTCACATCACACAGGGAACCGGGCAAATCCTTTCACCGTGATCCGCTACCCATGGCGAAAAAACATCACAGCCACCGTTTTCTGGATTGGCGAAAAACCTACCCCCAATAACCCTACCCCCAACCATGCCAGCTCATGGGATACCCAATGGCAGCGTAACTACGGAGGCTACGATAATCCTGATAAATCCACCCGCGCAGGCTATCGCCCCAGAGCATTCACCCCAGGGCTGAACCCATTTTACATTGCTCTCCCATACAATGATTGTATCAACTACGCTACGAATAAACCGGAAGCGTCCCGAGTCATTCCATGGTGGCACCGTCGCCCAGATAAACGCCCGGGTAAAACCAGCCTCAAAGGTCGATGGTTACAAATCGTCTACAACGGTAAGGTCTGCTATGCACAGTGGGAAGACTGCGGCCCATTTGTCACCGATGATTACCATTATGTATTTGGTAATCGACCACCAAAAAACACCAAAAACAACGCAGCAGGCATCGATGTCTCACCTGCCGTGCGTGATTTTCTTGGTATAAAATCACACGCCAAAGTCCACTGGCGCTTCGTAGACTTCTCACGCGTCCCTCGTGGACCATGGTCGCAGTATGGGAAAAATAACCCATTTCTAAACCCCTCACTCGATCATGACCGCAAAGCAAAACAAGATTACATGATCTACCTACGTAAAATGCGTGATAGAGCTTACAGACAGAGAAAGAACCGCCGCTAAAGCGATGATTATTTTTTATAAAAGTTCTCTTGCCTTTTTTCCGCTGGGGCACTACTTCCTCCCGCACCACGTTTCTACGTTTGGCACCAGTGCTCGGGTGGCGGAATTGGTAGACGCGCTAGACTAAGGATCTAGTCCGGGTTAACCGGGTGCGGGTTCGATTCCCGCCTCGAGCACCATATAATCAAAGGGTTACAGAGC
>CALBVY010000042.1 GCA_937969495.1 uncultured Verrucomicrobiales bacterium
ACGTCTCCACGGGCAGCTCCGCGGAAGAAAAACTTGCCTAATCCCACTAAAAAACATCTAATTCAAAGCAACCTTGGGTGTCATCAATTACGGCACAACGACCAATACCCTTCGGTGTCATTTTTATTTGGCTCAACACGCCATCAGTAGAGAGTCATGCATAATGGCGCAACACGTAATCATCGGCGCACTGGAATATCATTTTCAGCAAAGACCTCCTTTGCCTCCGCTACCGTGTGCTCACCAAAGTGAAAAATACTTGCGGCAAGGACAGCATCAGCTTTTCCATCTCTGAGAACGTCAACCATATGCTCAAGATTCCCTGCACCACCAGATGCAATCACTGGGATATTAACCGCCTCACTAACAGCACGTGTCAGCTCAATGTCATACCCGGCTTTGGTGCCATCTGAATCCATACTTGTTAGAAGAATCTCCCCCGCCCCACGCTCAGCACATTCTTTTGCCCACGCCACGGCATCTAGCCCTACTGGCGTGCGTCCACCGTGGGTGTATACGCCCCATTTCTCTTTGCCCTCGCGCTTAGCGTCAATAGCAACAACGATGCATTGATTACCAAAAGCTGTGGCTCCTTCATTAATGAGTTCAGGCCGGTTCACTGCTGCGGTATTCACTCCTACCTTATCAGCACCAGCAAGAAGCATCTCACGCATGTCATCTACAGATCGGATACCTCCTCCTACGGTAAGAGGGATAAAGCACTTCTCAGCAGTGCGACGCACGACTTCTACCATCGTTTTACGTTCGTCTGAAGAGGCTGTAATATCTAAAAAGACAAGTTCATCCGCCTCCTGATGATTGTAGGCAATGGCACACTCAACAGGGTCTCCGGCATCGCGGAGATCAACGAAATTCGTGCCCTTGACCACGCGGCCATCAGTGACATCAAGACATGGGATAATACGTTTGGCTAACATTGTTGGATCAATTAAAAGAGTTATCGGACACCCCAGGCACCGTAGTTTTTCGACTTAGCATATTTCTCTAACTCGTAGAGATGTGATTTATGACGTGCCGCCGGGGTATTGTCGGGTAGTGTCATGGGTTTGGTATGAATCCTACCCAAACCCTGAGCTACCAGTAACTCGTGTAGATAACGTTCCTGCCCTTCCCACTGCACAATGACATAAGCATAAATTCTGTGAGACCCATAAACCTTTTCACGTGTGGTAGCGATTCTAAATCTCTTTCCTTTGAGAAGCTTTATAACGAACTTTTTTGCCACTACCCCTACTTGCGTTGTTTCATGCTGATCAAGCCCTCCCATGGCTGCACCTTGCTCAGAAATACGCTTGTGATTAGTGTCACCATTTCCATAAGTACGGGCGGCACTCTCAGGAGCATCCACATAATATAAACGCACTTCTTCTTTTCCCTTAGGGGTATTGATGTGAAAGCTATCTCCATCGTTGCCCCGGCGATCGATCAACTGACAGTCATCTAACAACTCAAACCGATCCGAAGACAACCTCACAGGGGTCAGTAAACTGGAGGCAACACCAGACTCCTCACTGGGAAGAGACATCTCCACATTTTCATCTCTCACTGAGCCTTCACGCTCCTGTCCGCCTTTTGTCTCTTTAAACTTCATCCAGGCCACCGCTGCGATCACAATGATGGTAAATACAGTACTAATGACGGTGTTTTTTTTCTTTCTTGCCATAGATTTGTTAGGTTGTTTTTTCTAAGCTATACTCTGCCTAAGAGCTTTATCCTGCGAACGAGAAATAGAGGATACCTGAAATGCCAGCTGCAAAGCAGTAGTAGGCGAAATACTGAAATTTCCCCCGCCGAATTGCGGTCATCACTAAGGCTACCGCTAAAACCCCTACGATAAAGGCGCTCAATGCTCCTGCTAGGTATGGAGCCATCGTCTCTGGAGTAAATTTCTCTTTAAACTCATCCAATTTAAAAACCACTGCACCTACAATGGCTGGAATGGACATAAGAAAGGAAAACTCCGCAGCCTTTTTAGGATCTACTCCTGAGATAAGACCTGCAGTAATGGACGATCCACTGCGTGAAATACCAGGTAGAATAGCAATAGCCTGCCCTATGCCCATGGCAAGTGCGCCCACCCAGCCGAGCTTACGATGCTTAATCCGAATGATCCGTGGAGCTAATAACAGCGCACCTGTAACAAGTAAAAGACAAGAAACCACTACTGGATTATCATAAGCACGTTCAAAGACATCACCCAGAGTCACCTTCTCACTCTCACCTGTCACCGCATCAGTAGCAAACTTGATCGGCGTAATTACCAGCACAACAGCCGGAAGGGTGGCTAGCCCCAGAAGCCAAATCCAGCGGCGATCCTCTTCTAGTTCCTTCGTCCAGAGCGAGCGCGTCATATTCCATAATCGACGCCAGAAATACGCCAACACACTCATGAGCGTGCCTAGGTGTAGAATAACCTCAAAGACAATATCATTAGCCTCACCTTCAGCAAATGGCCTCATCCCCAGAAGAAACTGAGTAAGCACAATATGACCAGAGGATGAAATAGGGAGAAACTCGGCCAATCCCTGAACGATGCCGACGACGATAGCTTGCCAAATTTCCATAATAATAAGATGCCTCTCAAGTGGAGAACCGCAGAGAAAATAGTTAGCGTTGCTACTCAGGGCAAGAGCATTCAAGTAAAGTGTATCCAGAAAGCGGACAATTTACTGTTCTTCCATAGGGTGAACTCAAATAGGCTATGAAACGATATGAAAAAGGCTCTGTGCCTCAGCTCGTTTTCTCGATTTCAAGTTTCCCATCTTCAAAAAAGAGGCTATTTTATGAAGTATGCGAATGTTCCTTATCGGGCTGCTCCTACTCCTACCTCTCACGGCTCACTCTGGAGAACACCTTCCCCTCTCCAGCACATTCAAAGGTCAGGAGAAATTCAACCAGATGGCGCGAAAAGCTGTGGCTGAACGCTGGGGGCGTCTTGATATCGGTAAGCGTATGGTCATGGTAGCCAAAGAACTAGAAGGTCTACCCTACAAGTCCTACACCTTGGAAATCCACAATCACATCGAGAGCCCATCGGTTAACTTTACCGGCATGGACTGCTGGACATTTTTTGAAACCTGTTTGGCATTTTGCCGCATGCTAGAAACACCTAAAAAACGCTACACACCACAGGATTTACTCAAGCAAATCGAATGGACACGCTACCGGAATGGTCGCTGTCAGGGTAATTATTTAGATCGTATTCACTACTTAGTGGAATGGTATGAAGATAACCATAAGCGCAAGAACATCAACGATCTTACCCGGAAGTTCCCCACCCAGAGAATGCAGAATCGATGCCAAGAAATGAGCCAACTATGGAAAAGCTACCGCTACCTCAAGCATAATCCAGATTTACGCCAGGGCATGGCACAGCACGAAAAGAGGCTGACACAGAAAAAATTTTACATGATCCCCAAACACAAAGTGGCTAGTATCGAAAGCCACCTTCAAAATGGAGACATCATCGGTATCGCACGTCACGATCATGGCAGCTATTGCTCGCATGTAGGCATCATCGTCAAAGACTCTCAAGGGCGAGCAAGATTCATGCATGCTTCCACTACCTATAAGAAAGTGGTCATTGATAGTAGTATCTCCAACTACCTGAAAAAATTCAAGAAGCATGCAGGCATTCTGGTAGCCCGTCCTAAATAACGCGCATCTGAGCCCTCTTCATTCATCAAATTCAAGATTACCATGTTTTCTCTTATCCACCGCCTGCTACTCACTCTCGCCTTCACTTGGCTCTGCTCTCTCCAGCTTTTTGCGCAAGCGAACCATGATAAAACAATCCGTCTGACAGCAACGATCCAAGAAACTCCGGATCAAATCCAGCTTAACTGGCTAGCGGCATCCAGTCCGTCATATTTGATTACACATCAGAAAATATGGCGCCGCACCCCTGGAGCTACATCATGGGGAGATGAGTATGCTAGCCTATTACCCAGCGATCTCACTTATACAGATACCAACGTAACCCCAGGCGAACGCTACGAATACAGAATTATCCGTCTGTTTTCCAATGGCCCGATCGTTTCCACTGGCTACATCGAATCTGGCATTCGCATAGCTGAGGTGGATCGGCGCGGCACTTTGATCCTTCTTGTTAAAGAGGATGCCGCCCTGGCTTTAACAACGGAGCTAACTCGACTACGCAACGATCTAGCCGGTGACGGCTGGCATATCATCCAAGAGAATATCACCGCTGCACAAACAGTCACCGATGTGAAAGCCATCGTTACAGGTCACTACAACAGCCCTTCCACACCTGATGTAAAAAGTGTCTTTATTCTCGGTAGAGTGCCCGTTCCTTACTCCGGTAACATCGCTCCGGATGGTCACACTAACAACCATCAAGGCGCCTGGCCAGCAGATGTTTTCTACGCAGAGATGGATGGCATCTGGACCGATACCTTCGTCAACATCACCTCTGCTCCCTCCCGGACAGATAATATCCCCGGTGATGGTAAATATGATCAATCTATTCTGCCCAGTGCCGCAGAACTTCAGATTGGACGTGTTGACTTCAATGGGATGACCGTATTTCCCGATGCCAGCACCTCGGAAATTGACCTCCTCCGTCGCTACCTCGATCGTAACCACGATTACCGACATCTCCAAGGAAACTACACATCTGTACCGCGCCGAGGTCTTATTGATGATCACTGGGGGTACCGAGGTGAAGATACTTTTGCATCGAATCCATGGTGGAACTTTACTGCCTTCTTTGGAGCTAACAATGTCAGCAGCGCAAATTGGTTTAGCACCTTGGAAACAAACACCTATCTGTGGGCATTTGGTGGTGGCCCTGGCTCATACACCAGCGCGAATGGAATTGGCACATCAGCACAATTTGGCACGACTGATTCCAAGGCAGTCTTTTGTATGATGCTCGGCAGTTACTTTGGTGACTGGGATAACAACAATAATTTCCTCCGTGCCCCTCTTGCAAATACCACCGGAGGACTTGCTCTAGCCAATATGTGGACGGGCAGACCGCACTGGCATATTCACTCAATGGCAACAGGTAGACCTCTCGGCTACGGCACTCTCATTACTCAAAATAACTTAGGTGACTACCCAACAGGTTTTGGCGGAGGGCAAGTCCATATCGCCCTCATGGGTGATCCATCACTCAGACTTTTCCCAGTCCAGCCGATCACCAGTTTAAGCAGCACAGATACCCCAGGCAAAGTAAACCTCAGCTGGACGGCTTCTACAGACTCTAACATTCAAGGCTATGCCATCTACCGTGGCGCAGCCGGTGCCGATACCACAGGAGATTTTGTCCGCCTCAATAACACCCTTGTTACTACGACAAGCTATGATGATCTCTCTGGTGTTCCCAATACCGCATACACCTACATGGTTCGTGCTGTAAAATTAGAAACCAGCGCCTCAGCAAGCTATCTAAACTCTAGCCAAGGCGTTTTTATCAACGCCACACCTGGCGCCGTCACCGGCCCTGAAATTTCTGTCACTGGAAATAATCAACCTATCCAGACAGGTTCTACCGGCTCACTTGAAAGTAACCATACTCACTTCGGATCTGGAGAGATCAGCCTTTTTTCAAACTCCTACACATTTACCATCACCAATGATGGCACCAGTGACCTCACTCTATCAGGCACTCCCATCATCAGCCTCTCAGGCACCCACTCTGCGGATTTCTCAGTAACATTACAGCCCGCTACCACCTTACTACCAGCAACAACCAGCAGCACATTCAGCATAAACTTCTCGCCCTCAGCCGTAGGAGAGAGAACAGCCATTGTCACAATCGACTCCAACGATGCCGATGAAGCCAGCTTTACATTTACCATCACCGGCATCGGCACACCCAACACACCCGATATCAATCTCCCCGTCAACAGCTTCGCAAAAACACTCGCCGCAGGTGCCACCGGAACATCAACCATGAACATTGAGAATAACGGCTTAGGAAACCTCGACTACAGCATCACTTCCAAATACCTCTACCGTGACTCCAATCATACTTCTGGCCCCACTTACCAATGGACAGATATCTCATCGGTTGGCACCGAAATCACAAGCTGGAGCGGCTCAGCAGACCCCACAGACAATGGCGGCAGTGCAAGCATTCCCATTGGGTTTAACTTTCCATTTTTTGACAGTTTACACTCTAATCTCGTTGTCTCCACAGAAGGGTTCATCACATTTGGCAGCTGGTTAGATACCCCTGTTAACACTCTGAGCCTACCAAGCCTTGGCGCCCCTGAGAGCATCATCGCGGTATACTGGGATGACTTAGATCTCCGTTCATCTTATACGGCAGCAAATCAAGGCCGAGTTTACTACCTGCAAACCGATCCTGATACTTTCATCATTCAGTATGAAGGCGTCTATCAATTCAACTCTTCTCCATCCATCAGTGATGATCGGCTTAGTTGCCAAATTGTTCTGAAATCAACAGGTGAAATTCAGCTTTATTATAAGTCTGTGCCATCCACTGATCTCTACACAGTAGGTATACAAAATGCCTCTCTCGACGAGGGACTCACCATTGCTGCTAATTCAACTTTCCTCACAAACATGATGGCCGTCCGGATCTTACCTCCCGCAACAAGTATTGGTAACTGGCTCAGCACTAGCCCTACCACAGACACCGTGTTACCCTCAACAACTTCCAGCAACACCCTAACATTTAACCCTGCCACTCTTCCATTTGGCTCTTACTACGGATGCCTTGTTATTCAATCCAATGATCCAGACTCACCTGTTCTCAATGTAGATCTAGAAGTAGAAGGGGGGCTTAATCATGCCGAAATCGACTTAACAGGAAATAACATCGTCATCCCTTACAATAGCACAAGCCCCCATGTATCTAATCATACTGAATTCGGTGAACGCAGTAGCACGGATCCTACTTTAACTCGCACTTTCACCATCACCAATAGAGGCAATAACAACCTAACACTTGGAGCCATTTCCATCACAGGTTCAGACTTTACGCTCACAGCTCCTCTCACCAGCACGATCGCTCCAGGCGCGCTAACGACATTCCAACTCAGTTTCCCCATGTCAGCACTACCTGGGAATTATACAACTACGGTTACCATCCCATCGAACGATGATAACGAGGCATCCTACAGTTTCCTGGTCTCCGCGACCAAACTAAGCAAACTACAGACGTGGCGTAAAACACACTTTGGCAGCTCTACCAATATCGGCTCTGGTGCCAACGATGCAGATCCAGATGCGGATGGCTTAGAAAACCTACTCGAATACGCTCTTAATGGTAACCCTAACACCCATGACATCAACACTGTCTTACCCACTCACGCACAAGATCTCAGTGGTAGACTCCAGCTCATTTTCCATCGCTATGCAGATAAAACAGATATTAACTACATCGTTCAAGCAAGCAATAACCTAACAACATGGAATGACATCGCCTCCAGTACTGAGGGCGCGGCCATAATCAATCTCAGTGCTTTTGCCGTCAATGAAACAGCTACCACCCCTGCTGTGGTCACAGTAACAGATACGGTAAGCCCTCTCACAGAAAGGTTTCTACGCCTTAAAATCGTAGACACTACTGAATGAACCCATGAGCAGAATGACGCGCATCAAGATCTGCTGAAATTAAAGTTTCAAGATCAGCAGCCTGGAGAGTGCAGTGAGCATCCATCACCTTACCCACAACATCAGCAATATCAAGGTAGCCAATCAATCCATCACAAAAAGCATCCACAGCCACTTCATTAGCGGCATTAAAAACTGCGGGTAATGTCCCACCTTCTTCCCCCGCCCTACGGGCTAATTGCAACGCAGGGAAATCTTCATAACGCGGCGCCTCGAACTCTAGCTTAGCGAGCTGCGCAAAATCTAACGGACTTAAGCCACCAACTACGCGATCAGGCCAAGTAACGGCATATTGGATGGGGAAACACATATCAGTGTTACTCATCTGGGCAAGCACACTACCATCGATATATTCCACCATCGAGTGCACGATGCTTTGAGGATGCACGATGACGTCGATCCTCTCCATCTCAATACCAAAGAGCCATCGCGCCTCGATCATTTCCAAACCTTTGTTAAATAGCGTAGAAGAATCTATCGTTATTTTACGTCCCATTTCCCAAGTAGGGTGTTTAAGAGCTTGCGCCAGCGTCACATGCTTAAGCTCCTCTGCAGAGGTCTGACGGAAGGGCCCACCAGAAGCAGTGAGAATCAATCGCGAAACCTCGCGCTCCCCCCCCTGATGGCCATTGAGACATTGAAAAATAGCGTTATGCTCACTATCTACAGGGAGCACATTGACCCCCTTTCGCTCGGCAGCGGCCATTACCAACTCTCCAGCCATCACTAAGATTTCCTTACTTGCCACGGCTAAGTCCTTCCCTGCCTCGATCGCAGCCAGCGCAGGGTGTAGGCCAGCGGTCCCCACAATGGCTACCAACACCATATCCGCACCAGCTAATGTAGCTACCTCCAGTAGACCTTCCGGCCCTAAGTGGATCTGCACCCCCTCAGGCAAGGCCGCCCTTAGCTCACTTTCCTTAGATACGTCATAGAGAGCGACATGCTTCACGCCCGTTTCCTTAGCTTGTCGCGCCAGATCTACTACACTGGAATTCGCAGCGAGAGCAACGATTTCCATCCTATCAGGAATCTCTTTTGCTACTTTGAGTGTGCTGGTGCCAATAGAACCAGTCGATCCTAACAAGACTACTTTACGTTTCTGCATGGGTAAAAAATAAGGTCAATCAATGAGACATCCACTTCAAACAAAAATAAAGTGCAGGAGCGGTAAAACATAAACTATCGACCAGGTCCAGAGCACCCCCGATACCAGGCAGCGTATTTCCAGAATCCTTCACTCCGATACTCCTTTTCAGAACAGACTCAGCAAGATCGCCCACTACCGCTAGAAGTGATAGAATAAAGCTTAACCCCATCACCCAGCCCCAGCAGCCAAGCACCGCAAGATCCTCTGGCAGCATGGCATAAAGGCCACAGCCCGCGAGCTGGGAAAAGAACAATGCCCCGCCAAAGCCCTCCCATGTCTTTCCAGGGCTAATGTGAGGAATCATCTTATGTTTCCCAATCAATGACCCCGTAATATAGGCACCCATATCGGCAAATTTGGTAACCGCAATCAGCCAGATCAATAGCCAAGCACCAGACACCCCTCCATCTCCTCCATCAGGGTAAGGCAGCACTAACAAACGTGGTAAAAAGCTATACAGCACCGCCACGTAGACAAAGCCCAAGGTAGTTATCGCCACTTCGATCACAGTGTCTTTACCATCTACAGCTCGGCGTAGCTGTAACACAAAGCCTCCTGTCACCACCACTGAAACAAATACTACATCAAGCGCTAATAACGATTCTAATGCATCATACCCCTCAAGGGCAATTTTTACCCCCACTGTCACCAAGTAAGCAACGCCCATTAACATCCCCCATCTCGGCTGTGATGGCATACCACCCTTGCGCGTCATTTGAAAATACTCCCTAACGGTAAAAATCCCAAGTAATGTCAAAACACCCACAAATGCCCAAATGTTATCACTTAGAAAAACAAGCGTCACCAATGCCCATAAAAATACGGTGCTCATTAATCTAGCGCCAAAGACCTGCGCCTTGGATTTTTTAGGTTCGGAAGAAGAACTCATGGACATGGGTATCCAAGCGGGTTCCGAGGATAGTGGCAATGAGATTTGCGACAACTTTTCTCCCATGAAAATCACCTTTTTGTGCAACCACATCTTTTTTCCATGGTTTATACATCATGTTCGCAGCTCCCTCCTCACTCTAACGAGTAGCCAGAACACCATTCAAAACCAACAAAACACCAAACTTATGAAAATGACCAAATCAATTATAACAGGAATCACAGCCGCACTTGCTCTCAGCTTAACCTCTCACGCAGAAGAAGGTAAAAAAGGCAAAAGGGATAAGGGAAATCACAAGCCAAGCCCTGAAGAGCGCGCAGCAATGAAGCAGAAGATGCTCGAGCGTTTTGATACTGATCAAGACGGTGAACTTAGCGATGAAGAGAAAAAAACCGCTCGTGAAACACTCAAGGCAGAGAACAAAAAGATCCGTGCTGCTGTTCTCGCAGAGTTCGATGCCGATCAAGACGGCAAACTCAGCAAGGATGAGCGCGAGGGCGTTCGTGAGTGGGTCAAAGAAAACTATCCTAACGCCATCTTCAGAGGACCTCGTGGCGAAAAAGGTAAAGGCAAGGGCGGAAAAAAGAGAGGCCCCAGAGGTAATAAAGGTGCAGATGCGTAAGCTAAGCTACTAAACACCTCATTTTTGACAAACGGAAGGGCTTTTCTGCTCTTCCGTTTTTTGTGCCCTCCATTAGCTTGGAGGCGTTGCATATAACCACCTATCTGAGATGCAATCCTCAATGATTAAACCACGTTTTACGTCACCTTCTTTAGGAAATCGTAATTTCAGAATAAGCGGTAGTTTCGGGGTTGAGTAATTTGTGAAAACGAGATTCATGACCTGCATCAGCTTACTACCTCGCTCCACATAGCCAAATACATGCTCTTTCTTATTACGGTCAGTGATGCGATAACATTGGTATTTCTCTTCATCATTAAATTCATAAGCATAGAAATGATCCATACTCACAATAACTCGCATAGCGATTGGATCAGTAGGTTTCTCCCGAAGGAAGTCCATCCATTCCATCGGCTGAAAATACACATCCGTCTCCCAATCGACCAAAAACCGCTCATTAGAAATCTGCTCGATTGCTAAACTCTTTTCACCTCTATCCGTCTTTATTTCCGCAATCGTGAAGGGCCTGCCAGCAATCGCGCCGATGGATACCTCGCCAAATTTAAGAAACTCCTCAGGTTCTATTTTCTTATTCTGGTAAAACTGCTTCATCAATGCACCCACTCTCTCTGGATGACGTGAGTGTAATAGCTTAGCCTCCACTGTCTCCGCAGCAAGGTATTCACTAACAGTGGACTTCAAGGCCTTCTGCATAGTATGGATTTCTCCTATGTCATCGGCCGTTTTTTGCTCAGGTTCATCTGTTTGCTCCACGACTTCTTCGATCTCATCTGGCGCCTTGTAGACTGAAAAAATAGCCCACAAGGTAAAACCAAAAATTGCTAAGAGTGCTAGCACAAGCCAACCATTAGCGGTTGATCTCTTTGGCCTCTCCCCCCATCCCTCTTCGTGATTTATCTCCTGAACATCTACATCCGGGGTTTGTTCGCCTGCTCTATTCTCAAGGTTCACATCCTTCATTACCCCTGTTCTATGAGACTTAACTGCACCCTTTGACCCACCCTCCTTCGGCTCTAAGCGCAGAGGTTTTTCATCGGTAACAATTTTCAATTCTTGAGCTTTATTGGTTGGTGGTGATTTTTTATCCATATGACCCATCAGAAGTTCGGCTAAATGCAGGGTCGACGCCGCTGCAACAAACAGATACTGTCATCTCCCGTGAGCAAAAGCAAGGCGGACATACTCATACTAACAGCAGGCTTTGGCGATGGCCACAATAGTGCGGCTAGAAACCTCCACCTTGCTCTGGAGCGGCATTGTCAGGTTTTGCGCCTAGACCCCTGCGCCCTAGGCGCACCTTTTGTCAATGAGCGCTTACGGAGTTTTTACCGCATCATCACCACCCATGCACCATGGCTCTGGAGAAAAATCTACCTCTCCACCGAGAAACAAGATTTCTCCAAGGAACGCCTCCCCATGATGCGAAAGCCAGAAGCCTTACTCGCCAAACTCATTACACAGCATCAGCCAAAAGCCATCGTCAGCACCTACCCACTGTATCCCTATTTTCTTCAGCGTATTTTCACAGCTGGTATCGCCAAAGTCCCTGTTATTACCGTAGTGACAGACTCCATTGAGATCAATGCCGCCTGGAGGAAGGCTCCTACGGACTTCTGGCTCGTGACAGACGCACACACACGAGAAATGGTAACTCGCCAAGGACTCCCAGAAAAACGGGTAATCGAAACTGGATTCCCCGTAAATCCTCACTTTTCTGACCTACAGCCTATCACTGCCGATGATTCACTTAACCCCTTCAAAGCTCTCTATTTTCCAACGGCAAAAAAACCCCACGTCCGACGCATAGCACGCGAGATCTTAAATTCCCACCCAAGTATCAAGCTCACCATCGTATTAGGCCGAAATGTCCGTAAGCTCCACTCCCGCGCTAAGGAAATCCAAAATAACTACCCTGATCGAGTAAAAATCAAAGGGTGGACAAAAAAAGTCCCTGAGCTCATCACCAGCCACCATGTGGTGATTGGTAAAGCCGGAGGTGCCACAGTCCATGAGTCACTTGCCGCCACCTGCCCAATGCTCATTCACCACTTAGTTCCAGGGCAGGAAGAAGGGAACCTCGCTCTACTTCGCCATCTTAATGGTGGCCACTTGGCTGATCAACCTGGCGCACTCGCATCCCAGCTCATGGAAATGCTCGCTGATAACGGCACTGCATGGCGTAAAATGAAGCGTGACTTAACAAGACATGCTCGCCCCAATTCAGCAAACACCGCTGCTACTTTCATTCTCAAACAAGCTAACCTTTAAAACAACCATAACGTGGATTTTCTATTCGATATTGGAAACGTCATCATCAAGGTGGATTTCATCCCTTCACTAAGGAGACTTATCCCCGAAAACACTGAAGATATTGACCGCAAATTAACCACCATCCTAACCCAAAAAGATGAATTCGAGGCGGGAAGAATATCACCCGAGGAGTATTTCCCCTGGGCGGCAGAAACAATTGGGTTCTCAGGAAGTCAGCAAGAATTCCTCGAAGCCTGGATAGACATCTTCACCCCAAACCATGTTATGTGGCAAACTATCGAGACACTTTATGCTGAGGGTCACCGACTCATCCTATTTTCTAACATCAACAACCCTCATAAAGAACACCTGCTGCAAACTTACCCTATTTTTAACCGATTCGTGGGAGGCGTTTTTTCCTATGATACAGGACACATCAAACCTGAGGCTGAAATTTATCAACTCGCCATCGATACCTGGCAGCTCACCCCTGAAAATACCGCCTATATCGATGACTTAGCAGCTAATATAGCAGCAGGTAAAAAGGCAGGGTTCCAATGCCACCAATATGATACCAACGATCATAAACAATTCCTTCACTGGCTCAATGAGCTCGAATGATGCTATTTCCTAAGTTTGGCATTTGGTTTTCCCAAATGTGACGTTAAAACATCACCATGCCTGAGGAGTTGACATTAGACATTGAATCTTTAGAGAGTGCTATTTCTAAACAAAATGTCCCACAATTCACCCTAAGCTCAGAGGAGCTGCATTACGCGGATTTAGCCTCTGTATTTGAAGATCTAGACGATCAAGGGAGATCTTTTTTTACCCAGCATATTAACTTAGATCGGTTCCCTAACATCCTCGCAGAACTACCTGGATCTCTGATTGAGGAAACACTCGAACGTTTTGATAAAACAGCCCAAAAAGAAATCCTCGGCAAATTATTAGACGATGACCGAGCCGACATCCTTCAAGATGTCAAAGCCGAGTCCAGACCACAGTACCTCGCCCTACTTCAGCCCGAGGAAATGGAGGCCACGCGCAGCCTGATGCGCTATGACGAAGATACCGCTGGTGGCCGCATGACCACCCAGGTGGCACGCTTAACCCCACAGATGTCGGTCAGAGAAGCTCTTGATTTACTTAAGGAGAGCTACGATTCTGCTGAATCCCTCGCTCGTATCTACGTCGTAGATAAAGACGAACGCGTCGTAGGAAAGCTAAGGCTTCGCGATCTAGCATTCAGCACACGCAGTGCCACCGTAGAACAAGTTATGCAAGAAGTGGACATCACCATTCTTGCCACTGCGGATCAGGAAGAAGCCGCCCAGATATTCTCCAAGTATGACATGACCTTACTCCCCGTAGTCAACGAATATGGAGCGCTACTCGGTGTCATCACGCACGATGATATTTTGGAAATTCTCGAAGAGGAATCGACCGAAGATATTGAGAAAATGTCAGGGATTGCAGGTGAACAATCTGAGGAAACTTACCTCAATACCACGCTCACCACCCACTTTAGACGGCGTTTTCCATGGCTTTTGATTCTAGCACTACTCGCCATCGCCTCTGGCTACGTTATGCTGCGCTATGAAAACGTCCTTAACAGCATCTTCCTACTTGCCCTCTACCTCCCCATGGTAGTGGCCGCTGGAGGAAATACGGGTGGCCAAGCCGCCGCCATGGTCATCCGAGCCATGTCTCTAGGAGAATTAGAGGAAGGCACCACCAGAAAAGTCCTTATCAAAGAATCACTTCTCGGCGTCATGTTAGGTCTTGTCATGGGGGCTTGCATCGCCGTGATTACCATCTTGATTCTCCCTCTCTTCCAGCCTGAGCTACCTCTGGCAGTATCACTAGGTC
The DNA here is from genome assembly GCA_937969495.1 of uncultured Verrucomicrobiales bacterium. Classification (GTDB taxonomy): domain Bacteria; phylum Verrucomicrobiota; class Verrucomicrobiia; order Verrucomicrobiales; family Akkermansiaceae; genus Oceaniferula. The sequence goes on from CALBVY010000042.1 coordinate 14,434, forward strand.
AGTTTACCATCGCAGTCTCCGTAGCACTGGCCGCCCAGATCACTACCTCTACTCTTACTGGCGCCCTTCTCCCCATTGGTGCCCGTGCCATCAAGCTAGACCCTGCCGTTGTGGCAGCCCCAGCGATCACCACCTTGGTAGATATATCCGGCATGGTCATCTACTTTACTGCTGCCCAAGCCATCCTCAATATCGCATAAAAAAAGCGCCTCCACATGATATGGAGGCGCTTTGAAGAAATCCGATGGCTTGTCTACAGCATACCAACGAGAGTTTTACCCATGTCTGAGGGCGTCTCAGATACCGCAATACCGCATTCAGCAAGAATCTTTTTCTTTGCTTCAGCTGTATCATCAGCACCACCAACAATGGCACCTGCGTGTCCCATTCTACGTCCTGGAGGTGCTGTGGCACCTGCGATAAATCCAGCAATAGGCTTGTTACAGTTTTCCTTAGCCCAACGAGCAGCTTCTGCTTCAGCATTACCACCAATTTCACCAATCATGATAATCGCCTCAGTCTCATCATCATCATTAAACATTTTAAGCACATCAAGATGCGATGTTCCATTAATAGGATCACCACCAATACCAACACAGGTACTCTGACCATAACCAAGCTCTGTAAGCTGATAAACAGCCTCGTAAGTCAGGGTTCCTGAACGTGATACCACACCCACGTTACCGCGTTTGTGAATGTATCCGGGCGCGATGCCAATCCGGCACCCACCGTGAGAATCTTTACCATGGCCAGGGGTAACAAGGCCAGGGCAGTTTGGCCCGATCAAACGGGTCTTGCTGCCTTGCATCATTTCCTTCACGCGCATCATATCAGCGACGGGAATCCCTTCGGTAATACAGACAACGAGATCCAACTCAGCATCTACAGCTTCAAGAATAGCATCAGCGGCAAACGGTGGCGGCACAAAAATGGCAGAAACCGTAGCACCTGTTTCACCAGCAGCCTCAGAGACAGTATCGAAGACAGGAGTCTTCTCACCGAACGTCTGGCCCCCTTTACCTGGTGTAACACCGGCTACAATTTGGGTTCCGTAATCAAGGCTCAATTGGGCGTGTTTGCCACCAAAGCCTCCAGTGATGCCCTGCACGAGCACCTTGGTATTTTCATCTACTAGAATGGACATATAAAATGGGTATTAGAAATTAGTAATTTAGGGTTTTAGCCGTTTACAGCGGCAACAGCTTTTTCAGCAGCATCATTGAGGCTAACTGCAGTAATAACATCGAGATCTGAACTTGCAATAAGCTCACGGCCTTTTTCTACGTTCGTTCCTTCTAGGCGAACAATGAGTGGAATATTAAGCTCCGTTTCCTTTGCGGCAGCTAAAATACCCTCCGCAATGATGTCACACTGCATGATTCCACCAAAGATGTTAACGAGGATTCCCTTCACATTAGGATCACCAAGGATGATCTTAAATGCAGCAGAAACCTGCTCTTTGGTAGCACCACCACCAACATCAAGGAAGTTTGCTGGAGAGCCTCCACAATGCTGGATGATATCCATCGTAGCCATTGCTAAACCCGCACCATTCACAAGGCAGGCAATATTTCCATCTAAACCGATATAGTTTAGATCATACTTAGATGCTTCTACTTCACGCGGGTCTTCCTCATCCGTATCACGATAAGCAACAATATCTGGATGGCGGTAAAGAGCATTATCATCAAAACCAAACTTGGCATCCAGTGCAAGCACCTGACCATCTGGCGTTACCACAAGAGGGTTAATTTCCACCATCGAACAATCACACTTGAGGAATAGTTGATACAGGTTGGAAATAAGCTTACCAAACTGCTTGGCCTGATCACCTGAGAGTTCGAGTGCTTTAGCTAGCTTACGCACTTCATAGCCCTGCAGTCCTGCCAGTGGGTGAATAAACTGACGCACAATCTTCTCCGGTGTGCTCTCAGCGACCTCTTCAATATCCATCCCCCCCTCGGTACTGGCCACGATCACAGGACGGCATGTGTCTCGATCCATCAAAATCGCCAGATAAAGCTCACGTTCAATGTCTACCGCTTCTGCGATCATCACTTTGTTCACGAGTTTACCCTCTTCACCTGTTTGTTTGGTAACAAGAGTCTGCCCAATCATTTTTTCTGCATATTCAGCAGCTTGATCGGCACTCTCAAGAATGTGCACCCCACCCTGGAAGCCGTTTTTAAACGTCCCCTTACCACGCCCACCGGCATGCACTTGAGCTTTAATAACTAGATTGCTACCACCAATGGCCTGAGCCGCGGCTTTAGCTTCTTCAGCTGTTCCAGCAACCTGTCCATTTGGACTAGCAACACCGTATTTTTCGAACAACTCCTTCGCCTGATACTCGTGAATATTCATGAACTTTAAGCGCCTTGTGGCGCGGACGCGAGAAGCTAGTGCTCAGCACTCCTAGGGTCAAGATGAATCCATATTCATTGCGAAGAGTTAAGATGAGTTCTTGGTGAATCTCGTGCCAACTTCAGCACCAGCAACCAGATCATTTAACACTTCAGGCTGACGTCCACCGGCAATCACCGTTTCGACACCTGCCTCCAAAGCAATACGCACTGCCTCGAGCTTAGAAGCCATCCCTCCGATAGAGAATTTCCCATGATCTTCACGTACATGACTGGTAACATCATCAATACTTGAAACCACAGAAATAACACTACCATCCTTTCTCTGAAGACCATTCACGGTGCTCAGAAGCACAAGAAGTCTGGCCTGAAGAAGGCGCGCTACTTTCGCAGAAAGCATGTCGTTATCCCCCACTCTTAATTCCTCCACAGAGACACTATCATTTTCATTAATAATCGGTACAATATCACCTTTTTCTAATAATTTATGAAGCGTGTTCATAACAAGACCGCTACTCTGCTCGTTATCTAAATCCCCAGCCGTCAGGAGGAGCTGGGCGACATTCAGTCTAAATTTTTGAAAAATATTCTCATAAGCATGCATAAGACGTGTCTGCCCCACAGCCGCACAGGCCTGCCGGGACGCTGTATCATCGGGGTATCCATCTAACTGCAAGGCTGAAACCCCTGCTCCTACTGCACCACTAGATACCATCACCACAGGGACACCGGAAACGATCAGCTCGGAAACAGCCGTCACCAAACGAACCAACGAGGCCTCATCTAAGGTGCCGTCCTGCTCCCTTGTCAACACACCCGTGCCAATCTTGATTACTACAATAGCTTCAGACATATAAAAAATTTCTAAGGGTTCCTAGCGATGCGCAGCTGCCACACGGAGCGCTTGGCACACCGCAGGGAAGACTTGCTTTTTTCTACTCACTACACCGGGAGCTTGGAACACACCACTTTCATCACATTCATAAGGCAGAGCCGCAATAATCTCTTGATTACCACTGACCAATAGCACGCTGTAGTGGCTGATGATATCCGTGACAATCAGGAGCGCTAGATCATAGCCTTTAACATCTATCAGATCTTCAAGCGCGGCATCAAGTTCATCACGGCGCTTACCAAAGAGATCCAGCCCACTCTCCTCAACATGCGAGATACTCACTTTGGAGCCATGTTCTTCAAATACTTTCCGATCCGCAGCCACTGCTTCTACAGCCGTGTTATGGGCTAACAATGATCCAGAGGCGAAGAAATCACGGGTAAACTGCTCCGCATCTACACCTGCCACTTCACAGAGCAAAGGTAAGATTTCACGATCCAAATCAGATGTAGTAGGCGATGTTAGATTCAGCGTATCAGACACCATGCCTGCGATGAGGCAGAGAGCAACTCCCTTGGGGATATCAATGCCCGCATAGCGATACTCACGCGCCACAAGCGTGGAGGTGGAGCCCACGGGTTCATTGAGATAGCGGATTGGCTCCCGTGAGATGAGATCTCCAGCGAGGCGATGATGATCAATCACCTCTGTCACCTCAGCTTCTTCCACTCCCTCAACGGCCTGTGAGTATTCATTATGATCCACCAGCACGAGACGAATTTGCGGAGGGTCAATTAAATCAGACTTAGAAATAACACCAATCAAGGTATTATCACCTGGATCAACCACGGGGAAAAGATCCTGACGTTGTTGAGCAAGGCGCTTTCTTAAACCTTTCACCGAATCATCTGCAAAGATCTTCACCACCGTATCATCTAACGCATGAAGCACCACACGAGAACAGCGTATCAGCTTAGCCACAGTGGCGGTATCTTGCCCACAACGCAGTACGGATACGCCCTTACTTTCGGCCTCTTTGAGTAAGCTCGCCTCCACCTCAAAACCACCAGTCACTACCAGCATACAGACGCCGTATTGGATCGCATCACGCTGTATCGCTGGTCGGTCTCCACAGATGACGACATAAGAACCTACATTACCATGAGCGGCAGCTTTTTCTAACCTATCTACCACGGTCTCTTGGCTGGAAGCTCCCACCAGCATAACTAACTGATCTTCCTCAGTAGTCAGTGGTGCACCACAGGCTACCGCGTCCAGAGTCTTCGCGATTTTATCTGGTGATGCGCTGATTCTGCGGACTGATTCCGCATCGGTATCAGTGGGCATCAGCAGCTGTAGTAGATCGAGGTATTTCAGTAATCCACGCAGCTGACCTTGCGCATTAACAACAGGAATACTACGCACGCCACTGGACAACATTACTCCATATGCACTGAGAAAGGTATCATGCTCATCGACTTTAATAACATCCTTCCGGCAGATCATTTCTGCGGTGGCAGAAACATCATCTAGTAATAAGGGTTTTTTCATCCCCGCCTGGCCTAAGACCCACTCTGTACGCGCAGGAACTTTGCCACAGCGTGCCGCTTGAGCATTGGTAATACCTTTTTTATGAAGTAAATCGGCATAGCCGATAGCAGCACAGATGGCATCTGTATCAGGGTTTTTATGGCCGATCACGTAGAGCGGCATTTGGGCTTGTGGAGTAGGCATAGCTAATTTCGGGCGCTACACTCTATGAAGTTAACGCATTTGGCAATGCTGAGCTTGATTATTTAGCAGCGATGTAGGGCAGCTCAAGCTGCCTCTAAAAAACATCCATCACCCAATTCACATCCGGCAGCTCACCCTCAATGAGAATCACCTCCACCACATCAAATCGCCAGGGCATATCCCTACGGCCGAGTAAGTGCAGCCACGAGTTAGCACCTCGCTCTATCAGCTCCTGCTTAGCTACATTCACTGCATCAAGTGGTCTACCAAAGCCCTTACTCGTTCTTGTTTTTACTTCCACAAACACAAGCGTATCATTATCCCTCAAGACAATATCGACCTCTCCTCCTTTAGGGCCACGGTAGTTCCGGTAGAGCACCTTACCCCCACGCGCTCTTAGTTCAGCACAGGCGATGCACTCTCCGAGATCGCCTATTTCCATCTTCGAAAGACGATCGCCGCCCCGCTTATGAAGACGACACGCTGAATTAAGCAAGCGGCTAAAACGCCTGTGATAGAATGACCCAACTTTTAACATCAACTCATCATCTATACTGAGAAAGTTTAGTCATCGGTATACTTTTTATGACCATCCTTTTTGGTTGCCTTCACCTTACTGACCGCGGCATCCACCTTGGCTTGATCTTCTTCGAGATAGGCTATTTCCAACTCACAGAGAGCCACATAGCTCATCCCCATGATCCGGCGGTAGTCTGCAATAGCTTTGGACTTCTCCTTACCATCCTCCATGTCTTTGACTAGTGCTGGGATAAATTCCATCCCTTTACGGACCCCATCCGCTGCAGTGCGGGCAGCCTTAGCACCAGAAGCCCAATCGCTTTTATCCATTTTACGGAGGCTTTTTAAAGCATCACTGGTCTGCTCCATGGCCGATTCTAGCGGCGTGCGCCCCTCTTCTTCATCCGCAGAAACAGATGCTGAAAGTGCCAATGAGCCAATAAAAATAGGCAGGAAAAACCAGGTGGATAAGGTATTTTTTTTCATACAAAAGTAGTAAAAGACCGCGTTTAACCTTTGTCAACAAATCTCAGATGAATTACCCCCACGCGTAGACTCGACAAGCCCCCTTCTCTCTCTTTACAAAGTAGCCAACACATGGCAGCAGGGAAAAACACAGATAAGACAGAGAAAAAGCTCACCCCAATGATGGCGCAGTATCTAACGATGCGGCGCTCTCTACCAGATGACATCCTACTCTTCTATCGACTAGGTGATTTTTATGAGATGTTTTTTGAGGATGCTAAAAATGCCTCCGCCATCCTCAACGTAGCTCTCACTAAGCGCAATGACATCCCCATGTGCGGAGTTCCGCATCACGCTGCTCAGGGATATATCGCTAAATTAATCCAGGGAGGTAAACGCGTCGCTATTGCCGAGCAAACCACAGCACCAGAGCCAGGGAAAATCGTCGAACGCGAAATCGCCCAAATCATTTCCGCTGGCACCGTGGATGACATGAGCCTGCTCGATGACACCCGCCACAACTACCTCGCCGCAGTCTACAGCACGGGGAAATCCATTGGCCTCGCCTGTGCGGATCACTCCACGGGAGATTTTACCGTTTCCGAGTTCCCTAACAAAGAATCTCTCAGAGACGCACTTCAGCGTTTAGCCCCCAAGGAACTCATCATCCCAGACGATCAGATCAATACCTTTGGCCACCTCCCCGGATGCCTACCCTATGACGGCTATGCCTTTATTACGGATCAGGCACGCTACGCACTCTGTGATCACTTTAAGGTGCAGTCCCTCCGTGGCTTTGGCTGTGATGATATGGCCGCCGCTATCTCTGCTGCTGGCGCCATTCTTCACTACCTTTCTTTTCAACTACGCCGCTCTTGTGACCACCTCCGCACACTGTCCGTTAGACAAGATGGCGGACACGTCCTCATTGACGCATCATCCCAGAGAAACCTTGATCTAGTTGACTCCCCTACAGGTAGAGCCCACTCATTGTTAGGAGCTCTCGACCGCACAGGAACTCCTATGGGAGCTAGGAAATTACGAGATTGGATCCTACACCCACTTCACGATCTCATTACTTTAAACTCACGGCAGGAAATGATCGCCGCATTTCTCGCAGAGCCCTTTTTATTAGGCCAGTGCCGTGAATCACTCAAGGGTATCCGTGATATCGAGCGCACCACTTCACGGCTTTCTCAGAACTCCGGTAACGCCCGAGATTTACTCTCTCTCTTTACATCCTTACAGAAAATACCCGATCTCAAAAACCATCTTGAATCCCTCGCCGAGCACCTTCCTGGATCAGATTTCCATGCTCGGTTAGAAAGCCAGCTCCACATTTTTCCAGAGCTTACTGAACTTTTCGAACAAGCCCTCACCGATGAACCGCCAGCCAATACCCGAGATGGAGGCATCATCCGCGATGGCTTTAACGCAGAGCTTGATGAACTCCGCTCCGCCTCCTCCAGTGGTAAAAAGTGGCTAGCAGAACTCCAAGAATCAGAGCGTAAGCGCACTGGCATCGATACTCTCAAAATTAAGTTCAATAACGTCTTTGGCTACTTCCTTGAGGTCACCAAAGCTAAGGTAGACATGGTTCCTGACGACTACCAACGGAAACAGACCATGGCCAATGCCGAGCGCTACATCACCCCCGAACTCAAAGAGATGGAAAATAAAATTCTCGGCGCCGATGAACGTGCTAAGCAGCTAGAATACGAGGAATTTGTTAAACTCCGCCAAGCTGTTGCCAATGAGTTAGATCGGCTCCAGCAATGCGCTGAATCTCTCGCCACTCTTGACGTCTTACTCGGCCTCGCCGAACTCGCCCAGCTGCACCAGCACACCAGACCCACACTGGATGAATCCCGTGATCTTGAAATCACCAATGGCCGGCACCCTGTGTTAGAGCAAACAATGATCGATGAAAAATTCGTTCCGAACGATACTGAAATAGCCACAGACACCGCGCGCCTCATCCTCATCACGGGTCCAAACATGGCCGGTAAATCCACCTACATCCGCCAAGTTGCCCTCATTACCCTGATGGCACAGATCGGTGCCTACGTTCCTGCGGAAAAAGCAAGAATCGGCCTTGTAGATCGTATTTTCTGCCGTGTGGGAGCCTCAGACGATCTCACCAGTGGCCAGTCCACTTTTATGGTAGAGATGAACGAAACATCGCTTATCATCAATAACGCCACGGAGAAGTCCCTCGTCATTCTGGATGAAATAGGCCGAGGCACGGCTACCTTTGACGGACTCTCCATCGCATGGTCTGTCGCTGAGCACCTCCACGATACTATTCAGTCCCGCACCCTCTTTGCCACCCACTATCACGAGCTTACAGATCTCTCACGCAGCAAGGAAGCCGTAGAGAACTACAACGTAGCCGTTAGAGAATGGAACGATGACATCATCTTCCTTAGAAAAATCCTCCCCGGCACCGCTGATAAGTCCTACGGTATCCAAGTCGCCCGCCTCGCTGGTCTCCCCCCCGCCATCATCGATCGCGCCAAAGACATCCTCTCCCACTTAGAAATGAACTCCACCCGCCCCGAGACCCAAGGCAAACCCAAGGCAAAAAACACCCGCACCAAGTCCAAGGATATGCCAGACGCAGATTCACCGCAGATGGATCTGTTTTCATAAAACAACAGTTCGGATAAAAAATGTATACGCGATTAATATTAATCTGTGCATTACTTATTATAAGTGGGTGCCGTGAATCTGATGCTCCTGTAAGTGATGATGCAGAGCTTTCCCCAGAGATTTGTATTGAAAGGTTGATCGAAGAGAGGGGGGAGATCACTTTCTACGGCTGGAATGGCATGGAGCATAATTGTGGCGCTCATTTCCGTTTGACCTTCATGAAGGAGAGGAAAGTGAAGCTAGACACACTCGGATACAACTTTGTTTTCGCACATGGTTCTTTTGACGTGGAAGGAGATTCGCTGATTAATATTACCTTTGACAATATTAATGCTCCGGAGCTCGATAAACTTGAATATACGACCAATTGGCCTTCATTGAGGCTAACGAAATATGAGAGTCGTTTGCTGATCCATAGAGAAGATGGCGCTACAGCATGGCACATCGATTGGCCTCTATATCCCGAGATCACAGGAGATCTTTGGCCAATTAGTGCTTCGATCAGAAATACCGAACAAGATGCAGCACACAATCACATCCCCCGCTGATAGTTTAGAATGATTTCCGGCCACTCAACTTCAACCTTTTCGTCATGATTCGGGGCTTCAAAGAATTCATAAAAAAGCCGCTACCCCCTTGAGCAAGCTCGAAAGAATAACGGCAGTGTGAGTGTGAAGCTCACAGTGAGAGGGATACCATCCCAAACACAGCCGCCCTATGATCAAGAACAAGGATAGCGTCAAGACATGCCTACTTGTTTTGACGAATAAAAAAAATCCCCCTTCTTCAATCCAGATGATGCAGTGGATTAAAAAAGAAGGGGGGATCAAATCTAGATTTACTTCAGGCTCATCAGATAGCCCATTAGGTCTGTAGCTTCCTGTTCATTAAGCCTGCTAATCATCCCTGGAGGCATCGGTGAGACTGGTGATTCGGTGATTGACTCCACATCTGCCTCATCCACCTCGATGGTCTTTTCAAAATTAAAGGCATCATAAGCAACGACATAAAACCCATCATTTTCACCAAGAATCTTACCAACTACCGTACTACCATCTTTTTTCTTAATAACCTTAAAAGAATACTGGTTAGAAATCACATCACCAGGTTTGATGATGGCTTCGGCAAACTCCTTCGGCCCAAATCTCCCTCCAGAAAAGGTCATGTCAGGGCCTGAGCCACCACCCTTACCTTTAACTTCATGGCAAGCGGCACAGTAGCTGGCACGGAACATTTTTTCTCCATTGGCAAGATTTGCCTTTTTTAAATCGAGCGCTACCACTTCTTCTACTGTCCAGTTTTTCCCAGGGCCTTTGGGCATAGGGAGATTTTTAAACGGATCGCTAATGGTGACATCAAGCTCCCATGAAGAAATCATTTTTCTCTCTGCACGAGTTACATTTTTCAATGCCTCTTTATAAATATTTTTGATGAAATATTTATAACTCTTACCTCCATCTTTTTTAATCGCATCACTAAACCAGGTGAAATACTGTTTCCTCTGCTTCTCTGTCCATGGTGCTGTCACACCTTTCAGGCAGTAGACATAGTGAAGGCTCTGCGTGGAAGGCATGTTCTTCAGCATATTGATGATATCACTTCCATAACGTTCATTTTTCCCAGCTAAAGCAATCCAATTTGGAGGAGTCACCTCCTTAGGCTCTGCGATAAGAGCAAGCGTTTTACCAATCACACTGGGCACTTGTAGGTAGCTAAGCATACGGCAGAGCTCACGATTTACATGTTCATTCTTACTTGGGAAATGTGGCTCCAGCTGAGTAGTTATCTGCGCTGTTAGCTGCGCTTCTGATTTCCCATGACGTGACATCAGAAGTGCTTGTGCACGGAGTAATTCCAGCTGTGCATCAGTATCTAGCTTCGCAAAATCAAGCTGAGCGAGCTGCTTGAGTGCTGCATGTGCCTGCTCCTTATCCCCTTGCCGGGCTACGGCCACAGCCATCTGGCATAGTGGGCGTTGATTTTTCTCAACACGCATTTTGCCAATCCATTGCTGCACAGGTAGATGCTCCAGTGCCACTCTGGCAGTAGAACGAATCACTCGATCCGAATGGCTGAGACTTGATAAAATCAAATCAAGGTCTCGATCTTCCCCCAAATGCATCGCTTCCAGCTTCCGGCGGAGCGCAAAGTCCTTAGGTAATGGTGAGGGTGAAATCGGCGCTGTGCTCTCTGCGCCTTCATAAGTGACGCGGTAGAGTCCAGAGCCGGCTCTACGCCCACCAATCATAAAATACATGGCTCCATCAGCACCTATTACAGCGTCTGTTAGCGGCAAACCGGTGCTTGATAAAAATGGCTCCCTTGTCCCTGTATAAGTAGCACCTGTGGGCTGAAGATGAACAGCATACATAGTGGCAAATGTCCAATCGAGAGCAAACACAGCACGCTGGTACTTCGCCGGGAATTTAGCACCAAGCCCTGCCACTACTCCTGTAGGAGAACCTGGTCCGATGTCCACAGCAGAGGGCATACTATCAAGATAATACTCAGGCCATTTCCCTGTACCATTCCGCCATCCAAACTCAGATCCACTAATTGCATGGCACATCCGTGTAGGGCGATACCATGGTGTGCCAAAGTCATATTCCATATCCGCATCATAGGCAATAAGCTCACCATGTTCATTAAATGCCATATCATAGACATTGCGGTAACCACTGCTAACAAGTTCCCACGTCTTAGCATCTGGGGAAAAACGGATAATCCACCCACCAGGAGCTTTCAGCCCACCAGCATGACCTTTACCATCAGCCATTCGTTTGAGTAAATGGTCTTCACTCCAATTTTTAGTAGCAGAGAAACGGTCAACTTCCTTTGGTAAGTGTGTAAAATTCCCTGATACCATATAAATCCATTTCCCATCAGGAGAGGCTACTAAGGAGTGTGGACCATGTTCTCCACCCGTGTTAAGCTTTGCAAGCAGTTCAATTTTATCCAGCTCATCATCGCCGTTACTATCTGTTAGTCTGTAAATTCCAGGTGCTGTGATATGATTTGTTGCCACCGAAACATAAAGCGCACCTTGATGCCATAATAAGCCCTGAGCTCCTCCTATGGCTACTTTCGGGATTTTTTGTGTCTTTCTCTGAGCTTCTGTGATCTTTTTCTGAGCATCTTTAATTTCTCCATAAGCGTCTTCGATCTCTTTATTGGCCTCTTGAACATCTTTCTTCGCTGCTATTCTCTCTTGCTGAACTGCTATTCTCGCCTTCTGAGCTGCTATTCTCGCCTCCTGATTTTTTTTAATTTCTTTCTGAGCTGCTATTCTCGTTTCCTCAGCTGCTATTTTCGCTTTTTGAGCTGCTCCCAGTTTTACTTTAAGTGGCTCTACCTTGAATGGCTCAAGCGTCACACGGAAAAGCCCGCCATATTGATCAGAAGTAATCAGGCGCCCTTGATCGTCCCACGTCATCGCTACCCATGAACCCTGTCCTTGGGCAACTTGGTAGAGCTTCTCTACCTTAAACCCTTCTTGGACAGTTATTTCAGATACTTTCTGGATTTTGTTTGCATGTAATGGAGAAGCAATCGTCAGTGATGCTGCAATAAAAGTAATGATTCGCGTGCTAGTCATGGTGGAAATTGATTGGAAATAGATAACATATATACGGAAAAATGATAATGATCTTTTCTTGAAAGGGCAAAAAAGCAGTGTCATATATCCATTATGTCTAGATGGTTACCTTCTCTTACTTCTGCAATATTCATTTCACTTCCTTTTGCCGTGGCTCAAGCAAAGCCTGCGCCTATCAAGACGTTAGAGATTGGAGCCCAAGCTCCAGACTTTAATCTGCCTGGGGTGGATGGGGAAAATCATAGCCTCAAAGACTTTTCGGACTCTAAGGCCATGGTTTTCATTTTTACATGTAACCATTGCCCTGATGCCCGCGCAGCCCGTGGTAAGATGATCGCCCTCCACAAAGACTATAAGGACAAGGGGGTAAAAATCGTGGCGATTTCAGGAAATGACAATCAGGCTCTGCGGCTCGCTGAATTTAGCTTTTCCGTCTATGAGGATAGCTTTGATGATATGAAAATCGTTGCCAAAGAAGAGAATTACCAATTCCCCTACCTCTACGATGGTGAGACTCAGGCCACAACCCTAGCCTACGGTGCCGTAGCCACTCCTCATGTCTTTATCTTTGATGAGCAGCAGAAGCTCCGCTATCACGGAAGAATCGATGACGCTCGCCGTAGCCCTAAGGATATTGGGACTCCCTATGTGCGTCAGGCCTTGGACGCGCTTCTTACTGGAAAAGAAGTAGCCACTCCTATCACGCGTGCTCACGGCTGCTCTACGAAGTGGACTTGGAAACGAGATGCCGTAGCTCAAGATGAAAAACGCTGGAAACAACTACCCATCACCTTAGCAGATCTGAATGAGGCCGAGGCAAAGGTTCTAGCTAAAAACAAATCCCAAAAACTACGTGTCATCAACTTCTGGTCCACCACCTGTGGCCCTTGTGTGGCTGAGTTCCCTGACCTCGTTAACATCGCTCGCCGCTATGACATGCGCCCCATGGAAGTTATCACCATCAGTACAGATCCTATCGCTGATCGAAGCAAGGTCCACAATTTCGTAAAAAATCAACATGCCGCCGCCTCACCCCGAGTAAGCCAGACACTGAAAGAGGAAGGCCGAAGCTCAAACAACTACATCTTTAGCGGAGAAAATATCGATCGACTCGCAGAAGCCATCGATCCCAAATGGAATGGCGCGCTACCACACACCGTGATCATCGCCCCCGGAGGCAAGGTAATCTGGAGACACAATGGTAAGTTTGACACCATTGAGCTACGCCGCCAAATCATCGGCTACTTCGACCATCAAGCCAAACACTCAAAATAAACCAGCAAGAGAGCTAACTCTGAAAATCCACAGAATCACCCCGCTTATTTTTCCGTATCCGCACACTCTGGCGACCTCCACGCGCTGCGCGTAATGGATCAAAAATACTATCCATCCCCACATCTTTAATCTCTGAAACAGATGCCATCAGCTCACCCAAGCGACCTTTAGGAAACCCTCGTTCACGGAACCAATGAAGGTATTCTGGAGGTAAATCCATGATAGGAATCCCGTGCGGAGGAAACTTATCTGGACCGAACCGCCCAAACGGCATCATCGTATTACCTATTTCCCCGAGTAAATTCCTAAAATCCTCGCGATCAATCTCGGTGAAATCCATACTGCTTACATTACCCACCCATCTCTGCTGAGGCAATCCCCAGAATGTGGTTATTTTATTTTGAATATTTCTTGAGCAAATTCGTCTCTATCATAGAGTCATTAAGTGTGGAGGTGATAAACACCACCACGACTCCCCCAAATTAAAACAAACAGATACACTGATTATGAAAAAACTACTCACTCTCACTGCCGTAACAGCATCTTCCCTCTCTCTTCTAAGCTGTGATCCAGGCATGATGCGCCCTGCTCATCATGACGCAGCTATCGGTGCCGCCGCCGGTGCCATTGGCGGTGCTATCATTGGCAACCAATCTGGTAACGCTACTCAAGGAGCCCTCCTTGGTGCCGCCGCTGGTGGTGGTGTAGGCTACGCCGTTGGCCACAAAAAAGAACACACCACTGGCTACTAAGCCACTTTCCATACCAAAAACTTCAGAAAAAGAGGTAGCACGGTCCGTGTTACCTCTTTTTTGGGTGCTACATGACCTACTCACGAATAATGACTTCTCTCATAGTCTCTTAATTTTTACTGACTCTCGGCTCTTTCCTTTTTCGTAGCACCGCTTATACTTTGATTTCACTTGTGTGCGAACGCTATGATCAAACTCCTTTCATTCATCACGGTAATCATCGGCTCTCTCTGTGTCCAAGCTGCTCCAGAGGTGGCAACAGCTCCCGAAGCTAATAACGACGACGTTCGGGTGACTATACTGGGATACCATGATTTTTCCAAAACTGAAAAAGCAACAGAGATGATTATCCCTACGGATAAATTCCGTAAGCAAATGCAGGCTATCCGTGACCTGAAGCTAAATGTCATCACCATGCAGGAGTTCCTAGAATGGAAACGTGGAGAGAGAAAAATAGCGGATAAGTCTGTGCTGATCACCATCGATGATGGCTGGAAATCCGTCTACACAGATGCCTTTCCTGTTCTCAAGGAGTTTGGCTACCCCTTTACCATCTTTCTCTACACCAACTACGTAGACGGCGGCGGCAAAGCCTTAACCACGCCCATGATCAAGGAAATGCAAGAGCACGGCTGCACCATCGGCAGTCACTCAATATCACACCCCCACCCCACTAAAGTAAAAAAAATGCTGGCTAAGGGCACTGAGAAATTTACCACTTACATGCAAAAAGAGCTTGGTGAATCACGAAAAATCTTACGCGAAAAATTCACTGGTGATATCACCACATACGCCTATCCAGGTGGTTTTTTCTGTGATGAGATGTTTCCCATTGCCTCCGAAAGTGGTTATGAATGTTTATTCACCGTCGTTCCTGGTAAAACCCTCCGTAGCACATCTAACTTCACTTTACCGCGCTACATTATTCTTGGGACACACGATTATATTTTCCGAAATGCCACCAAGTTCAAAGCCACCGCCACCAGCGCTAGCTCTGATGGAGCCATTGTCCAGTCTACCGATCATCCAGTGACCCCCGAACCAGGAGCCCTGATCACCAACCGTATGCCTATCATTTCTGCTGATCTCTCCAAGATAGAAAACCTCGATGTCCCCTCACTGATCATGCGCGTAGCTGGCTTTGGTAAAGTTCCCGCTCTTTATAACAGCCAGACCAAAACGATCTCATGGCAGGTTAATCGCACACTGCGTAGCCGCACGTGCGAAGTTATCCTCTCATGGCGAATCAAAGGCACCACCAAGTATGCTGATCCCATGACGTGGATCTTCCGCATTAACCGTGAAGCCGCGTATCAGCCTCAATAATTTTTCACCTCCTATTCTTTAACTTATTCTATTCATCCATCATGTTCTCTTCCCTATCAGACAATCTCGATAAAACATTCCGCAACTTACGCGGAGTAGGTAAAATCTCTGAAAAAAACATCACCGATGCACTCCGTGAAATCCGGATGTCACTGCTCGAAGCCGATGTAGAATTCTCGGTAGCCAAAGACTTCATCAGCAAAGTGAAGGAAAAGGCCATGGGCATTGAGGTCATCAAATCCATTAAACCTGGCGAGCAGATCGTTAAGGTATTCAATGACGAACTCACTGAACTGTTAGGAGGTGACGCGGTCCCCCTTGATCTAAATGCACCTGGCCACATCCTCCTCTGCGGTCTCAATGGTGCAGGTAAAACCACAACGGCTGGTAAGCTAGCCCTACGCCTAAAGAAAGAAGGCCGCCGACCACTCCTCATCGCCTGTGACCTCTATCGACCAGCTGCCATCGAACAGCTCAAAACCCTTGCCAAGCAAGTAGATGTCCCGTGCTTTGCCCCAGAAGCAGGAGAGAAAAATGTACTTAAAGTCGCTAAACAAGCAGTTAAGTGGGCAAAAGACCAAAACGGCACCGTACTTATTTTTGATACTGCGGGCCGACAGGAAATGGACGAAAAACTCGTTTCCGAACTCAAGGAGCTTCACAAGTTTGTTAACCCAAACGAAACCCTTCTGGTAGCAGATTCCGCTACAGGTCAGCAGGCTGTCTCCGTGGCTCAACGTTTTGATGAAGCCGTTGGGATCTCTGGTATTATCCTTACCAAACTAGATGGCGACGCACGTGGTGGTGCTGCCCTTTCCATGAGACAAGTCACTGGCAAGCCCATTAAATTTATCGGTGAGGGCGAGAAACTCGATCAACTCAGCATTTTCTATCCAGATCGTCTCGCCAGCCGCATTCTCGGTATGGGTGATATCGTCAGCATGGTAGAAGGTGCTGCTGAGAAGATTGATGAAAAGCAGGCAATGAATGCCGCCAAGCGCATGCAGTCTGGAAAGTTTGATTTTAACGACTTTCTTGATCAGATGAATATGCTACGGAAGCTAGGCCCACTTGATGGATTGTTAGGAATGCTGCCTGGATTTAGTAAAATTAAAAAACAACTCCCCACCGATGCCCTTGACGAAGGCAGAATGAAAAGAATGGAGGCCATCGTCCTCTCCATGACCCCCAAAGAACGTGGCCGCCCTGAACTAATCAAAGGCACCCGCCGCCGCCGCATCGCAGCAGGCTCAGGCAATACTATGTTAGAAGTAAATCGTTTTCTTAAGCAGTTCACTCAAATGCGTAAGATGATGAAATCTAAAGGAAAAATGAAAGATATGATGAAGCAGCTAGGAGGTATGGAGGGAATGGAAGGTATGGGTGACATGAAAGACCTCCTTGGTGGCAAGGGTGGTAAAATGCCCAAGCTTCCATTCTAATCAATGGATTTACCCTTTCACTAGCTTCTGCACAAAACGCTCCATCTCAGGCTCCGCAGCCTCTATCAGCTCGACAAGCTTAAACTGCGTCCGTGCACGGTCAAGATTATGACCTTCCCTGTGTGTCTTAAAGTAGACATCGCCCTCAAGGTGATCAGTCAGAAAGCGCATACCTATTTCCAGAGAAATTAATTTCCCAGAGAAGACAAGGTGCTTAATTTCCATATCAGATAAGCAGCTACAAGCATCCACATAACCTTGTGCCAGCGCTTCAAACATAGGCATCCGCATTTCCACTTTACTTAGATCACGCTCATCTTCAGCAGCAGGACTAACAGCCGTGCGGACGAGATCACCAAAATCATAAAGTGATAGCCCCGGCATCACGGTATCGAGATCAATCACACAGACAGCCTCATCCGTAGCGATATCCATCATCACATTATTGATTTTGGTATCATTGTGAGTGACTCGCTCTGGAAGCATACCAGCCTCTTTAAGATCAATTAATTTGGAAACAATACCCTCACGCTCTTTGACAAAGTCTAACTCAGGCTGCACATCTACTCGTCGCCCATGAGAATCTTGTTCAGCCACTTCCATGAGCCGCTGAAAACGCTTTGGCGTATGGTGGAAGTCTGGAATAGTCTCGTGAATTTCATCGAGAGCGATATCGGCAACAAGATCTTGAAAAGACCCAAAAGCATGAGCCGCCTGATAAGCTTGGCGTGTGTTTTCTACAATATCATAGGTCTTACAGCCTTCGATAAAATTATAACATCGCCATAGCCCCCCGCCTTTCCCCGTAATGTAAAACTGACCACTACGTGCTGGATAGAGGTTTAATGTCTGACCACCTTGATCCCGCTTCATCCGCATGACCTTCTCATTGATGTGACGCGTCACCATCTCAACATTGCGCATCACCGCTGGAGGATCTAAAAATACATCTCCATTGATCCGCTGGAGAATATACCGCTCCACTCTACCATCACGCTTCTGAAAGCTGGCAATATACGTTGCGTTAATATGCCCACTTTCAATCACTTCACTGCCAATCAACTCACCACTGATGGCAAATTGGCTGACCACATCTTGAATAGGGTTATCTTTCTCCATCCCCCTAACAATCAAGAGCTTTTAAAATACCCGGAATAGCAAGATCAATCACCTCAGCTACCTCTTCATACGCGGCCTGATTCATCCCATAAGGATCTGGCACATCCACACCTTGTAAGCCCTCTTCTGGATCAATAAAATCCGTAAGCAAGTTAACCTCTAACCCTGGAATCAGGCGGCTCAAGACATCTGCATGGGATTCACTCATAGCAATAATTAAATCTGCCTCCTTAACGAGATCTTGATCTACTTGGCGACTCTTAAATTGCTCCAGAGTAGCTCCCCTATCTTCGAGAATAGCCGTTGTCTCACGGCTAGCAAGCTGACCAGACATAGCTGCGACACCCGCAGATCCGACAGCGATTTTAGAACCTTCATCAAGTGCGGCAACAAGTAACCCCTCCGCCATGGGGCTGCGGCAGGTATTTCCTGTGCAGATAAAAAGGACTGTTTTCATAAGGAATAAAATACTGACGTTAAGATGAACACCTCCACCACACAGACAATAAAAAAAGCAGAGCTTGCACAGAAGTAACAAGCTCTGCCGTGAGAAATGATCAAAGATTAATTAGCTTTCAAGTGCAGAGAACTCCGTGTGCGCCCACCCTCACTGCGGGTGTGGAGGGTCATATTCTCCAATGTCTCTAATGCCTTCAGAGCTTTTCTAAGTTTTTCTTTATTAGCTATAAAATTATCACGCTGGTTTTCATCAGTAAACACTTCTTCAGCATTATCTTCTATCAGCTTAAACCACTGCTGTGCATACGCGTTTAGAATTTTAAAATCTACCTTTAGCCACGCGCCATTGCGGCTAGCACCACCACCTTGCTTCGCGCTTTCTGCAAGCCCTTCGGAGAAAGTCTTGGAGGTAGACACAAAGAATAACTCATCACTAACTGAAACGGACGGCACAAAGTCGTCATTCTGGAATGGGATGGGGACAAACCATGTCTTGAGATCATTTTTCTCACTACTCATGGGGACTTGCATAGGGATTTCAGAACCTCGCATTTCACTGATCGTTTTAAGTATGTTTTCAATCGATGTATTAATGCGGCTCCAAGAAGCTTGCAGTTTCTTACGATCAGAAACCTGGCTCACGTAAGCGATCCGAGGTACCTTACCCTGCTTACTAAGTGTCTTACTGAAATTAGGAATTTTGGGGAAAGTGCCATTGACATCAACGATAAGTGCAGACTCCGCTCCTAGGCCTGCGGAAAGATCCATACTGAGGGCTTTCCAAAGCTCAAGAGCATCAGTGCGGAATGTTGTATCAAAGAAGTCTAGCCCTCCCTTAAACTTGCTGAAGTCGGTATTATCAATGTCTAGTGCGGCGATACGCTTACTCACTAGGTAGGCAGTTTCGCCCAGAGTATCGATATACTTGATGAGTTTCTGATTGTATGCCTCATTGCTGGTCCAGTTCGCAAAAAACATCGTGCCCTCACCTGCATCCATCGGAGAAAATGTGTGGAGTTTCTCCGAATCAAGACAAGGCATGTTAGCCCCCCCATAAGCCTCAGCCTTAATACCATCTTCGAGATAGACGATGTATCCTGCGTCTGTAGAGGTAAAGAGCTTAGCGAGAGCTAGCCCTTGGTTAGCAAAATCTTCAAGGAGAGCCTCCACATCACGGGTATCCCCCAGTGCACCCGCTTCATTGAAGCCTTTGTTAGCACCGTTAACGGCGGAGCTAATCATACGGTAGCCTAATGAGGAGAGCCCGGTCACCATCTCTTCATCATAAAACCCCGCGTAGAGAATATTTTTATCAAGATAACCATCAATATAAGCCATTTTTTCATTGGCACAGACAGACTCTTCTACCTTTTCAACGAGCACAAAATCTTCCTCTGATTGACCGACAAATAGAATGACGTACTCATTCATAACACCGGATAGAATAATGAGGTTTTTCTTAGCTAATGAAGCCTTAAAGGTGTTGATATCATCAGTATCAATAAAGCTTTTGATGGTATCCATATCTAGACTCTCTATAAGCTCTGCTAACTTGGCGCCTGAAATCTTATATCCTGCGAACTCACCCTCACCTTTTTTCACCGTTATCGGCTCCACCATTTCGCCACCAAACATTTCGATCGTGGAAATGGCTCCCTCCATCTGCAGGGCAACGGCCTCTCGTAATTCTTCATCACTGACTTTTGAACCTTGATAGAAGGCTGGCATTTCAGCTTCTGCAAACATCGCCAGAACATCTTTGATCGCCCCATCAAGAGGCCCATCGAGAAAAACAGCTGGAGATTCAGGTGTAAATTTACCGTCACGCACTTGCGCATCTGCAACAAAAATACCAGTGCGTGCTCCGTAGTAACAAACACGCTCCAACAAACTCATCACAAGATTCGTTGCCTTAAGCGTTCCTTCTCCATATCCAACAAAATATTCCTCACCATACATAGCGAGCTGTGACGCCATTTGGTCATCCTCCATCAGATCTTCTAAGGTCACCCCTTCATCAGCCATACGCTCAAGGATAAATTCGCCAATGGGAGTTTTAATCAGCTGATCCAAAGCCTTACGACCATTGTAGAAAGCCTCGTAGGAAACCAAATCTTTAGGCATGTATTTAGCAAATCCAAGCTTAGCGGCACGTTCCTCAGCACTCGCTGTAGACTGAATAGTGTCAGGCTCAGATACTGCTTCAGCCCCTTGATCAGTGGGTGTAGCAGAATGATCAGACGAGGTAGGGGTGGCTTTCTCCTTACATGAGGTAAAGGCAACAATGCCTGAGATGAGGGAGATCAATAGGTATTTACGTTTCATCGCCTGTTTGATTTAGGGCATGAGATGATTTTTTCAATTACAAAGGGGCGTATTTTTTATATCCTGGCTCTGGAAATATGCCTGAA
Source organism: uncultured Verrucomicrobiales bacterium (assembly GCA_937969495.1). Taxonomy (GTDB): domain Bacteria; phylum Verrucomicrobiota; class Verrucomicrobiia; order Verrucomicrobiales; family Akkermansiaceae; genus Oceaniferula. Next base: position 35,381 of record CALBVY010000042.1, read on the forward strand.
CTCCCAGAAGTAGAAACTACCCGACGCGGTATCGAGCCCTATCTTGTTAGCAGAATCGTCACTCAACTTCACCTCAGGGAGCGCCGTATGCGCTGGCCCGTGGAGGATGCTGTGCTCGCTCTGGAAGGGGAAAAAATCAACGCCGTTCGGAGAAGAGCCAAATACATTCTGATAGATTGCTCAGCAGGCACACTCATTCTTCACCTCGGTATGTCTGGAAGTCTGCGTATCTGCCCGCAAGAAGCCGAACTACGGAAACACGATCATTTTATTGCTAAACTCGGCTCTGACACCCACCTAGAAATGCGGCTGCATGATCCCCGTAGGTTTGGTGCCGTGCTCTGGCATGATCAGGCAGATGGTGATGTTTACCAACACGCCTTACTTAAGAATCTCGGCCCAGAACCACTCAGTGACGCATTTACCCCCACTACTCTCAGGGAAAGCTGCCGTGGCAGAAAAACAACGATCAAACAACACATCATGAATAATCAGGTAGTGGTAGGCGCTGGTAACATTTACGCATGTGAAGCACTCTTTCGTAGCGGTATCCACCCTACTCGTCAGGCAGGTAAGATCTCTATCACAAGGCTTGCAAAACTAACAAAAAACATCCGCGCCGTTCTGATAGAAGCGATCCAGCAGGGAGGCACGACACTGCGTGACTTTGTCAACGAACAGGGAGATCCCGGTTACTTCAAGCAGAGACTCAATGTATACGGGCGCGAAGGAAAACCCTGCCGAACATGTGGAAGCACGATTAAGCGCGTGGTGATCTCAAACCGCTCTACCTTTTACTGCCCCAAGTGTCAGCGGTAAGAAATTTCCCATCAGGTGCTTACCTTTTTTCACCACATCACTTGACATTTCTGTCCAAATGCGCAGATTCTCGCTCGTCTCAATCACAGGCCGGTGTGGCGGAATTGGTAGACGCGCGTGATTCAAAATCATGTTTCCTCGGAAGTGCGGGTTCGATTCCCGCCGCCGGTATTGATTACTCAATATTTTTAGCCTGTGTTTTTCAAACGTTCTGTGAATATTTTCACATTCCACGCGGCATTGCCTAAAGATTCTGGGTTTAGCGCCCTAGCTTTTGATTAGTATCGCTGATAGACATACCCGTTTGATCTCTCCAGCTCTTAATCTCTGGTTGCTTAAAAATACGTCGCCGATTGTCTGTTTCAGCATCTGAACCGTAAGTGATCCGCTTACTGTCCTGCTCTCTAGCATTGCTCGTGTTAAATGCATTCACTCCATAGCTTTTACCATCTGCGGTGGCGGACTGGTTACTAGCACTCGCCTGTTTTCTTGCAAACCAAGGCTCGTTTTTATAACGGCTAGCATCTGTATTACCGCCGTATTTCTTACGGTTAAAGATGGTGTTACCCCCCCAACGCTTTTTGCGGTAGGAACTCTTAGTGTAGTCACGGCCATTGAAATCATGACCAGAGGCCGTGTAATTCATCTTCCCTTCCATACTGCTACGCAAATCTGATTGCATAACAGGATTTCCATCCTTGTCTTTGCCAACGGAGAATTTCTCGTCTCTCCCCCAAACGTCTTTTTTCACTTGTTTCTTGGTCACTGTTCGTTCAGCCGCACACGCTATCAAGAGCGCACTTAAGCCAGCTAAGATCGCGAAACGCGCGTAGCCGACAAAAAAGTGAGTGCATTGATCATTTTTCACGGAATTTATTCTGCCACGGTTCACTTCACACAACAAGTTCACATTTCTGCACTATTTCTTCTCACCAGTAAGAAGTTTCCACGATAGCTCTCCGTGGTCAATACGCCTGAGCTCAGATTCATACACCGCGTCCTCATTCCTAGGATCAATCGTGGCCGCGAGATCAATGAAATATCGAGCTAGTATCGTGTTAATTTTTTGCTCGTGCTTTTCCAGTAATTGACCACGGGCAAAAAGTAAGCTCGCAAAAACTTCATCCTCATAATCCGCCACCACGCGATCAGGAAGAACTCCACGTGCGAGCTGGCTATTGACAACCACACATTTTTTATTACGCGGTGAAAGATGTAAGGCTAAACCTAGAATTTTACGCGCAAGACCAAGAGACTTCTGATCCGCATTCTGCTTTAGCACCATTTTAACTGCATAGGCGGCGAGATTCGAGGCATAGTCATCACGCTCACTATTCCCCATGGACAGATCCTCACCGAAAAGCCTCAGGTTGATTACTGGTTTTTTATAAGCCCCCTGAAAGTCCTGCTTTTGTTCCTGACAAAGAGCATCAAAAGCCCCACCAGAGATGAAAGTGAGAATAAGGAGACCTTGCAATATCTGCTTCATTGTCATTATTTTCTCTTTGCTAGAGCAATCAAGCAAGCGGCAATTTCCATGAAAGACAAAATAACATTACGGCGAGACATACGCAAAGTACAAGCCACAGCATCTTGCAGCGATCTAACATCCGCGTCTCAACAAATTTGCACTCACCTCGTGAAGGCAGAGCAAATACTCAAGGGAGCGTCCACTATCGCCACCTATGCTGCTCATGGTCATGAGGTAAATCTCTCCTCGCTCCATCAGTTACTCCCAGATTTACGGCTACTTTACCCTCTCTGTCATTCTGCTGGCAGGCTGACTTTTCACCATGTCCAGAACCCAACAACGCTCACTCCAGGGACACATGGCATTTTAGAACCTGATCCCCAGCAGCACAGCAACTTTACCCTCGATCACATCGATCTCTTTCTCTGTCCTGGACTCGCATTCACTCTAGATGGCATCAGGCTTGGCCAAGGTGGTGGCTTCTATGACCGGATCCTCAGCAGGAAAAATCCAACTGCACAAGTCATTGGCACATGCATGGATTGGCAAATATTAGAAAGCATTCCTTGTGAGGCACACGATATCCAGATGGACTATTTACTAACAGAGAAAGGCTTACAAAAAACAACCTAAAGCTCACTCGTCCACACTTGATCAAGAATTGAGCTCTGAAGAGCATTCATCTGTCCTTGGCCTTCTGTAGTGGCATCTTCATGCCCTGCCAAATGCAGGAGTCCATGAATAATATAGAGCATCACCTCACGTTCATAACCATTGGCAAACTCCTCTGCCTGAGCTCTTGCAGTCTCCACGCTAATAAGAATCTCCCCGTGATCAAAGGTAATCACATCCGTGGCGCCAGGAATATCCATAAAACGCATGTGAACATCTGCAATCGTAGCATCATCCACCAGACTAACCTCCAGCTCATTTAGACTGGCTAATACACTCCGAGGTACACGTGCAGCTTCTAAAACGCGAGGTAACGCCACCACAGCAGCAGCCTCAAAAAGCTCTAATAACTCATCAGACATCAGAATAGCTTCCTGATGATTATAAACCGTTATTTCCGGTAGCGGCAGCAACATAACAGAGAAAACACTCAGCCTTTAACTTCGCTGACTTTTTTGCTCACCGCTACTGGCTGCGGCTTTTTTTTACTCTTAGTAGCGGAGGTATTTTTTTCAACCTGCCCACGGAGACTCACCTCACGTGCTGGTTCATGAACATCATTTTTATTTTCCTTCCCCTTACTACCAGTCTCCTCATCTTTAGGGTAATCAATACGCGTATGCATCATGCTCCGTAAGGTGGCAGAAAAACTATCACAAGCACTCTTGATATCCCCCATGGTCAAACCACTATGATCTAGCTGACCACTGGTAACACGCGCCATAACAAGATCATTGACCAGATTTTTAATCTTCTGTGGCGTTGGCTTTTTAAGACTACGCGAGGCACTCTCTACACAGTCCGCCAGACTAATAATCCCGCTCTCACGTGAACTTGGGCCTGGGCCTGGATAGCGGAAGTTCTTGGCATCCACTTCTGGAATATCCTCCTTATTCTCCAGTCCTTCCTCCACTCTTTTTTCCACTTCATAGCGTAGATCCTTTGCCTTGTGGTAGAAGTAGCTCACTAGTGAATCACCATGATGTTCACGGATAACCTCAATGATTTTAGGATTAAGCTTATGTTTAATGGCCATATCTACACCATCTTTAACATGGGCGATGATAATAATAGCACTCATCGTAGGCGTTAGGCTATCGTGCGGATTAGTATCACCTTGATTTTCGATGAAATACTCCGGTTTTTTCAGTTTTCCAATGTCATGAAAATATGAGCAAACCCTACACATAGCAGCATTAGCACCTATTTCCTCTGCTGCAGACTCCGCCAAAGATGCCACAACCATACTATGATGATAGGTTCCTGGAGCCTCTAGCTGTAATCGGCGCAGAAGCTTGTGATTCAAGTCACTAAGCTCTAACCAACTAATATCAGTAGTAATTAAAAATAAGGTCTCTAAAGCTGGTAATAGCCCACTAACCACCATGCCTGTCAGCATGCCACCTGCCAGAACTACCGCTATTTTAGGGAGTTCCTCTGAGACCCCCTTAGCTGAGTTCATGACCGTGAGATCAATTTTCCCATAAGCCATTGCAAGTAACATCGTGGCAGCACCAACGTAAAAACCAGCACGTAGCAGGCTCCCTCTCCGCCTCACATTCCGTGTCAGTGTCACCGCAATACAGCCTGAGATCAGATTAATACTTAAAAAGAAAAACAAATCAGACTCTGGCACCAACATACAGCCAAACAAAGCAACACTCAGCGCCGAAAAGAACCCTGCATATCTCCCCAGCAGAACAGAGTGAATCAATGGCGCAAGGGCCAGCGGGGGCAAAAGTAAGATATAATCCCCCCCCCAGACATTGGCATGCACCAGCGAACAAGTCAGTCTCAATAAAATTAGATGCACAAGCACCCCCCCGAACACTAAGGCAACACTCCCATTTCTTACCTGTAAGCTATGATGCATATGGAAAAACAGAATCACACCTGCAACGAGAATCAGACACATCAGAATACGCTGAATGACCTGACCATCAAAAAGAATGCCCTCTGATGAGTAGTAAGCCATCGTCAAACATACAAGTGCCGCAAACACCGCATAAATCAGCAGCTTTACCCATCCACTCTGCTCCATGGAACCTACCACTGTGCTCCCACTCGTCTTCGTGCGGCGTTTCTTGCCGGATGACATACCACGCTGTGCGAGGCGCCATCGTTTAAAGGCATCAATGAATCCCATAGAATAAAAGGGTCGGTTTAAAAGATGTGAGTTATCGCTTGAGTTATCATCACCCAAATGAGTGAACAATCAGTTAGACAGAGAAAGGACGCTTCCGCGCCCTCTCAAGAGCATGATGATAGCGTCTCAATCATGTTTTGGCAATCTTGATTTACCTTCTTTGAATCCAGAATATACGCATTCAGAAGAGACCTAATAATGCCATTGTTTCCACGCTCAATCACTCTAGTCTACGACGCGTGAGCGATACCCCAGATAACATCGAACAAGAAGATAACCTCCCCAAAAGCCGCGCAGAATCTCTCTGCCCATGCAAAAGTAATTACAGCTACTACACATGCTGCATGCCACTACACTACCACAAGTCAAAAGCAG
>CALBVY010000043.1 GCA_937969495.1 uncultured Verrucomicrobiales bacterium
ACGATGAATCGTTCAAAACCATTGGGTAAACCTCCCGAGTAGTCATTTTTATTTGGATTTCTGGGCATCCAGAAATTATAAGGCGCCTAACAAAAAGTACAACTCTAAATTGTCAATATTTCCCTAGCTGGATGACCCTGCTCTAATTACAGCCGTGTTGCCTAATAATCGAATAACACCTGAAAAATATCAAGCCCCCCTATTACAGCTTAAGATCTCTTTGGCTTTTTACCTTTTGGGATAGCTTTCCCTTTAAATCTTTGTAACTTGCGTTTTTTGTTTTGCAACGGTTTGGAGCGTTGTTTCTTTTTTCCCCTAGCACTGGTGCTATGCTGCTTTTCTTCAGGTTTAGATTCGGACATTGGAATCAAAGGTCACAAATATTTTCTAATACAACAATACAAATTAGGGACTTAATGCTCTACATGACAGCCAACCAACATGGCCTCAAGGAGGATCTATCATTACTACTGAAGGTTATTAGAAAAAGAAGCCCCCGGCGGAGCAGCCGAGGACTTCTAACAATACTTTGCCGATTAATTTCTTAATCAAACAAAGCTCTCTGCGGTTTGGCAAACCACGCTTTTGCTTAACATGGAAGCCATTGTCAATCATCGTTCTTATGAACCATAATACGTTGGTTATTAAATCTTAACCATGATACGTCATGAATCTACTTTACATAACATATGCTTTCTCGCCAATGAATACATCACGAAACAAAAACTTCCGTCACCTTAAATCTTATTACGGTGAATAAAAACTAACAGACAATCTACTAGAACCAAGCTTTTTTGTTTTGAACGTAGGTATTTACAAAATCCTCATCAGACTTCGTGAGATAGATGATACCTTCAATAAGCCCCACGATGGCTGTTCCCATCATTCCAAAAACAGTGATACAATTAATAATCGGAATCCAAGATGTCATCAGGCTAGCACCGCCAATGATAGCGAGAATAATTCCTTCTTTCTGGTAACCAAGAACAAATTTATGCACTCCTATCCAACCTAGAAATATACCTAACAAACCTGCTAGTAATTTCTTTTCCGCTCCAGGTATCTGCTGGGGCGTGGATGATTGTGCTGCTGGAGGTGTTACTGCCGGCTCGGTGGGAGTTTCTACGGATGGTTGTTGTTGATCGTCAGACATAATTATCCTATAACATTTTTGCTCAGAAGCACGCAAGCAACAATCATGCAGTATAAGTGCTTTTTCAATCTTCCTACTTTGATGACTCCTCGTGAAACCTTACGTTAAAATCACAGAAACTACTACCCCCGAAGGAGAGCCTCTCGAGCTCATCGAGCACGATGGTACATTTATGATCTGCTCCAATGGTGAACAGCTCATGACGAGCTTCTCCCATGGATCTGAGGAAACTCTCGCAGAATTAGCCTGTGCGCCATTTACTCCAGTGAACCAACCAAAATTTCTCATCGGTGGTCTTGGTATGGGCTACACACTTGCAGCAGCCACTCGTGCCGTGGTAAAACAACGTGCTAGCTTTATTGTAGCAGAGCTTACTCCCGCCATTGTGGAGTGGAACCGCACCCATCTTTCCCACCTGAACCCTGGCCTTTTAGACGACGACCGTATTTCTATCAAAATCGGCCCAGTACAAAAGGCCATCCGCCAAGCAAACGCTGAGTATCATGCCATTTTATTAGATGTGGACAACGGCCCCTCTGCATTTCATGGGAAAAAAAACAATAGCCTCTACACACTCAACGGTCTGCGTGAAATTCAGCATGCTCTTAAAGGTGGTGGTATCTTAGCCATCTGGTCTGCACGCAGTGATAAAGCCTTTACTAAAACACTGAGAAAGGCAGGCTTCGATGTCAGCGAAAACGCCGTTGCCGCAGCTCATAAAGGCAGTAAACGCCGTACACACACTATCTGGCTAGCCAGAAAGAAAAGCTATTAAACACCCGTATCTACTACGCAATCTGCTAATTCGTCCCCTTTCTCTTCAACAACCATTCCTAAACTCATGACCCGCACTACTCTCTCACTACTCTGTCTTACCAGTGTATTTGCTCAGATTACACTAGCAGATGACTACACCGTGATCGAAAAGCCATTTAAAAAAGTCACCACACTCAGTGGCACTTTTTTCCCTAAAGAGTCCACCCCGATCAGCGTGGCGCCAAAGGTATGGACAGACTTCAGTATCACCAGCTTGGTAAGCCAAGGTGCCGTGGTTAAAAAGGGTGACGCACTCATCGGTATCGATACGCAAAAAATAGATGAACATATCGCCAAATCAGAAAAGGCACGCAAACTTGATCTACTAAAACTTGCCCAAGCGCAGCACGAGCTCGCCCAGCTAGAAATCAGCACACCACGTAATCTGGAGAAATACGCTCGTACCGAGAAAGAAGCCGCCGATTATCTCAAATGGTTCACAGAGATCGGCATGCCCCGTGACATCGAGGCCGCTAAGCACAAAGTAAAAAGCTCCGAACAAATGCTTGCCTACCAAAAGGAAGAGCTCAAACAATTGGAAAAAATGTATTCTGAGGATAACAAAACCGAGGAAACAGAAGAAATCATCCTCATCCGCACACGGAACTACATAGAAAAGGCTGAGTTTACTCTCAAATCCACTAAAATCGAGACCGCATACACTCTTGATACTGAACTCCCGCGTCAACTTGCAAGCCACCAACGCAGCGCCAAGCATAGCAGCATCGCTAATAAAGCCGCACAAGAAAGCCTCAAACGCGCATTAGAAATCAAACGCCTCGAAGTCGCCAAAGCGGAAAAAGATGATACAGAAAAAGCCGACCACCTTGCCAAGCTTAAGGCTGACCGTGAGATGATGAACATCACCGCACCTGCCGATGGCATTGTCTACTACGGCAGTATTAAAGACGGGCAATGGAATCCCTCCGGCGCAGTCAAAACTTTAAAAATTGGTGGTAAAGTTCCCGCGCACCTTACCCTGTTCACATTAATTCCAACTAAGCCCACTCTCGCTCTATCAGCCTCTATGTCAGAAGGACAGTTAGCTACTCTAAAGAAGGGCGCCAAGGGACTAGCTACCACTCAACTACAGGCTTATACCAGCCTCCCTGTCACCATTCAACAAATCAACAAATACCCACAAACAGACGGTAAATACTATGTGGAAATCACTCAAGATACTCAGAACAATCAAGGCATTGTCACTGGGATGAAGGCATCCATGCGCTTTGTTAGCAACCAGATGGAAAAAGCTCTCGTAGTCCCCATTAGCCACCTAACAAAATCAGATGATGGTGGTCATACCGTGAAGCTTAAACTCGCTGATGGTCAGACAGAAGACCGGAACGTAGAAATCAGCACGGCAAACAAAAAGCACGCTGTTATCGTTAAAGGTCTGGAAGCAGGACAAGTGATCGTAAAGTAAATTCTCATCACTTTAACCTGCAACATATCGCTTATGAAGGCTCTCCTGCTCCTCATCCTCATCAGTCAATACGCTCTGGCTGGTAATGCTGACGTCAAGGTAGCCATCACCAAAGGCGTCGATTTTCTCGTTCAACACCAGAACAAAGATGGCTCATGGGGTAGCCCGCACCGCACCAAAGGGCTTAACGTATTTACCCCGCTACCCGATGGTCATCAGGCCTATAAAGCTGCCAGCTCTGCTCTTGCTTTGCACGGATTGTTAGAATGTGGTGATAGACGCGCAGCCACCATCGCCAGTATTCAAAAAGGTGAAAAGTGGCTCCTCTCCACATTGCCTGAACAGCGCAGTATTAACCGCGTCGCCACCTATAACATCTGGGCACACGCTTATGGCCTACATGCTCTCTCATCACTCTATCGCGAATATAAAGATCCCACAAAACGCGCTGAATACATCCGTCAGGCAGAAATTCAGATCAAAAAACTTCAGCAACACGAGGATCTCAACCGTGGTTGGGGCTACTATGATTTTAATCACATCTCAGAAAAGCCCACTGGTAAAGTGATGAGCTTCACCACCGCCACGGTAGTGCTTGCACTGACTGATGCATCAAAAACCATGGGTATAAAGCTACCTGCTGATATAATGAAGCGAAGTCTCGCCGCACTCCGCGAAATGCGCACCCCAGACTTCTCCTACGTTTACGCACGCGATTTCCGCTACTTTCCACGCAGACCACTCAATCGTCCAGCTGGCTCGTTAAGCCGCTCTCAGGCATGTAATGCCGCCTCACGCGCACTCCAAGATAACAACCTTACAGATACCGTTCTGCGCACATGGCTCCAGCGCTTATTTGATCGTAATGGTTGGTTAGACATCGGTAGAAAACGCCCTATCCCCCACGAAGCTTACGCGGACGTCGCCGGCTACTTTTATTACTACGGCCACTACTACGCCTCTAAGTGTATTCTCATGCTTCCAGAAAACGAACGCCGCCCATGGCAAGATAAACTCGCCAAACTCATGATCTCCAAACAGGAAAAAAATGGCAGCTGGTGGGACTTCCCCCTCTTCAACTACCATTACGCCTATGGCACAGGCTATGTATTAGCCATTCTGGGTAGGTGTAAGTAAGCGCACTACTACTTTGTACAAACTTCGGAGATAAACTTTCAGTTTTATGCTAGGAATTCTTTTCGATGCAGCCTCTATCAATATCGATCAATTAGCTTCTCTTACCCGTCTGGCATAAGAAAACTGCCGGCTACCTAACATAAATTTGATGTGGGCATCGGTAAGTTCACCCATGGTGATACAGCTTTCAAATTCCTTGGTACCGTGAATTCTCCCAAGGTCTTCGCGTAATTGGATAACGTGTTCTGGTGGGGCCAGTTGTTCACGTGCCATGATGTTCAGTAGTGCCTGAAGACGGTTTTTTTCCGCTTGAGCGCGACGCGCCATCTGTGTGCGTTCTTCTTCCGCATACTGGGCAATGGTTTTACGGTTCATCTCACGGAAGCTAAGGCGCGTTACATCTTTATTACTATCAAAGTGGTACGCCATATAGATCTTCCCCCTCCGCTCATAAGACTGCTGATCAAAATCAATAGGGCGTACTCGGTACTGTACTTCCTCAAAGTCTGGGGTAACATCCACCACATAGTTTACAGATCTCATGTCACCTAACAGGCGAATAAAACACCGTTCATTAAACTTCACAAACTCCTTGGCAATACGCACGCGATTAACATCAGGCTTCGCTAAATAATCATCCGCAAAGACATCTCCTGGTAAACCTGCGATGTGCTCTTCGATCAGGGTATTACCCCTGGCAAGATAGTTAATCCTGTTAGGAGAAAGGATGTGCTCTAGCTCCAGACCATAGATGCGTGAAGCATCTGCATTTTTTACGTAATAGTAATCTGAGTTATCGTTGTACTGATTGGTGATACGAATCCGAAACGGGCGTGAGTTTCCAAACTCTCCAAAATCAATTCTATCCACAATCAGGTGCTCATGGTGTGTGGTATCACCCCCAATCTTAAGCTCCGCATAAATACGTGTCAGCCTAGGGCGCAGCTCCCTCATCGCCTCCTGAGGATACATCACCGTTAACCAGAGAGTTTCCTTCCCAGACGGATCTTCATAAGGAACAGAGCCGTTAAATCTCAATAAATCATCATAAACGAGAGGAATCTCAGAATAGCGGCCAAAATGGTAGAGATACTGGCCAAGCGAGGCACTAACTGGATAGAGAGCCTTACGTCTGGAAATCATGGGCATGGTGGCCACAGATTGGCAGCCAGAAGCTATTATGGCAAGAACGCATGAGGGCTTGACGCTGCATATGGGCGGTGCGTAGTCTTCCCCCTGACAAAGCTTGCGGGTATTTTTCATCTTTACCCCAGAGAGCTGCTATTCATTCCCCTATCAAACCATTAGCCAAGAAATACTACCGTGGACCTTAAGGAAATTCGTAAAATCGTCGAGCTCATGAACGAGCATGAACTCTCATATTTCCACCTCGAAGAGGAGGGCATCAATCTCAAGATGAAAAAGGGTGCTGATATCGTGCAAGTAGCTCAAGCCGCCATGCCTACCGCTGCTACCGCTGCTGCGCCTGCTACTACTCCCCCTGTGGCTGCAGATACGACGGAAGCGGCCACTCCAGGCAATGAGATCCCAGCACCGATGGTAGGAACGTTCTACGCCTCTCCATCACCAGATTCTCCCGCTTTTGTCAGTGTAGGAGACACCATTAGCGTAGGGCAGACACTCTGTATCATTGAGGCGATGAAGGTGATGAATGAAATCAAATCTGAAGTAGCCGGTACGGTAACCGCCATTGTCGCCACAGACGGCGAGGCCGTACAGTTTGGCGATGGCCTGTTCCGCGTTCAGTAGATGGCGCTCCTACATTCTGCGTCAACCGCCTTCACTTTTTCTTTCCCATGTTTAACAAAGTACTTGTCGCCAACCGGGGGGAGATTGCCCTTCGTATCATCCGCGCTTGCCGTGAGCTAGGTGTAACATCCGTTGCTGTTTACTCAGAGGCAGATGTAGATTCCATGCATGTGCAGCTTGCGGATGAATCCGTCTGTATCGGCCCTGGTCCCAGTAAAGATAGCTACCTCAAGCCAGACCGTATCATCGCCGCAGCCGAGATAACAGACGCTGATGCTATCCACCCTGGCTATGGCTTTCTCTCTGAGAATGCACGTTTTGTAGAAATTTGCGATAGCTGTAATATCAAGTTTATTGGGCCTTCTGCTAAGGTTATTCGCCGCATGGGTGATAAGAATACCGCCCGTGCCACTGCTGTAGAATATGGTGTTCCCATCACACCTGGCTCAGACGGAATCCTTGAATCTGCTGAACATGGCTTAAAGCTGGCAAAAGAAATGGGATTCCCTGTGATGATTAAAGCCACCGCTGGTGGTGGCGGCCGCGGTATGCGTCCATGTTTTGATGAAACAGAATTTACCTCCCTCTATGATGCTGCCAGTAAAGAGGCGATTGCCTGTTTTGGTAACGGTGACTGCTACCTCGAGAAACTAGTGCTTAAGCCGCACCACGTTGAGATGCAAATCATCGCTGATACCCACGGGAACTTCATTCAGCTAGGTGAACGTGATTGCTCCATGCAACGCCGAAACCAAAAGATCATCGAGGAGTGCCCGTCTCCCCTCATTTCTGAAAAAATGCGCCAAGAGATGGCCACCGCCTCCGTTAATCTCATCAAATCTATCGGTTACGAAAACGCCGGCACCATCGAGTACCTCGTGGATGAAAAAGCAGAAAACTTCTACTTCATGGAAATGAACACTCGGATCCAGGTAGAACATCCAGTGACCGAAGAAGTGATGGGCTGTGAGCTCATTAAAGAACAAATTCGCGTAGCCTGTGGTGAACCACTTTCTAAACACGTACTGGACGTAAATCCACGTGGTCACTCTATTGAATGCCGTATTAACGCGGAAGACCCATATAATAATTTCTGCCCTAGCCCAGGGAAAATCACTCTCTGGTACACCCCGGGCGGTAAGGGTGTGCGCTTAGATACCCACGTTTATTCAGGCTACTCCGTACCGCCACACTATGACTCCATGATCGCCAAGCTCATCGTCACTGGCTCCTCACGTGAGATTGCCATCGCCAGAATGAAGCGCGCCCTGTCTGAATTTAAAATCGAAGGTATTAAAACAACTATTCCCTTCCAACAGGAAATCATCGATCACCCAGACTTTATCACTGGCAACTACGGTATTGAGTGGGTAGGCGACTACATGAAGGAAAAAGGGTATTAGCCGCTTGGCATCATCTCCACACGCCCATATCCAGTAGCTGTTTCTCCGCCTGTGGTTCCCAACCTCGATTGGCTATTGGGGACGCTGGTGATGGGTGGAGAATCTTCCCAGTTTTAAATTTTTTATTAGGAAAATAGTCCTTCACCGTTTCGATGAGTTTTTTCTCCGCGTAGGCACCCACACCGATGAGCCATTCCGGCTCTTGGGCGGCGATCACCGCAGCGAGGTGTTTCTGGCAGGCTTTTTCCACTGGTTGCATTTCTGCCTTTGGGAGTTTATCTGGCGTGATGTTTTTTCCTGTTTCACCCATCCAGACTAATGGACAGTAGTTTACAACAAAATGATCTTGGAAAAAATTCTCTGCCTCTGGGTATTTCTCAGCAAATAACCCCCATAAACGTTTTCCACTCACCTCAGAGCGCTGGCACTCAAACCCAATCACCTCACGCTTTGGGTGCTCCGGATCTGGCTTCAACACCTCACCAGAAATACCCATCCAGTCTCGCACAGCGGGAATTTCCCCAAAGGGCACACCCGTCTGAGCCATCCCCCAAGGACCTGGATTCATCCCTAACATGAGAACCTGCTTTTTCCCTTTACCGTATTTTTCCAAATACTGCCGATGTGTTTCCCACGCATACTCTGTAGGTAAATAGACACAACTTACAGGATCAGCAAATTGAAGCGGCTTCAGCACACGCGTTAACTCTCGGGCGGCATCAATGATAGCAGCGGACATATGCTGTTTTATAACAAACCATCCAAGAGGTGCAATCCTACAAACTCAACGCTGGTAATTGTGCTACCTGCTTCTAGAGTGCGCTTGCCCTTTTATGTTTGATCTCTCACAGACCGTTCTGATCGCATCTTTTCTTATCTGTTTCTTGTCTTTACTAGGAGCTATGCCTCTGGCTGCTCACTTACGCAGAAGCTCTTCTCAGCCCGGATGGAACTACAGAGGAGCCGTGCGCACAGAAGCACTAGCACCGGCTGATCTCATCGGTATCAGCCTGCTATTTGGACTCTACACCCTCACGTCTGCTCTAAAGCTACCACAGCTCACTGACTGGTTAGTATCCATGGGCTGGTTCACCGAGGAATCGCTGAAAAGCCCAGAGACCGTCAAACTCACACCCGAGGTCCTGATCGCAGGAATGATTAGTCAAGCCGTACCAGGTATCATCGTCATCGTGTTTCTTGTTTTCCGCCAAGTGAACATAATAGAGTTCTTTGGTATCCGTTGGAAAAAGGCACCCCTTCTTTTACTTATCGGGCCCACTGCTGCAGTTGCGGTACAGATTATCTTTATGGCCATGGAAATCGCCGGATACTCCAGTGCTCTCAAGAGTATCTTTGGTGAGGTAAAAGTCCAAGAAGTCGTGCGGATCTACCAAGAGCACCACGCGATTTCCATACGGATTCTACTCGTAATCATGATTGTCATCATCGCGCCTGTCGTAGAGGAAGTTGTTTTCCGGGGGTATATTTACCCTGTTTGTAAACGCTACACGGGGCGAATCATCGCTACGTTTATTGCCTCGTTATTTTTTTCCATAGTGCACTTTCACATTCCCGCTCTGCTCCCGCTCTTCATTCTGGCCATCGGCCTTACTATAGCATATGAACTATCAGGCACGATTTGGGTGCCTATTTCCATTCACGCATGCTTTAACGCTTTTACCCTCATCGTGCAGGAGCTTCAGCCACCATCATAATTTTTTTCCCCACCCTATGATATCATCTCAAGCTATCAGACTTTACGCTCTCGCCATCAGTCTATTGCTCTGTTCCTGTGGTAAAGAAAAACCAGAAACCGCAGCTCCAGAGTCCAAGGATAAGGTAGAGAACATCTCCACATCCCAAGAAGATCATGCTGATCTGCACGCTTATCTGACCAGCCTCCCTGGCCAGAATGCGATATCCCAAAAATGCATGGAGTGCCACAAGGACATCCATCACCACTGGCAAAAATCCCAGCATGGACAGGCGAATCGCCTCATCGATCTAGCCTTAGACAGCAAGCCCTTTGCAAATCAAAACCTCACGACCTCATCGGAGAAATGGAGCTTCACACTCAACGACGGTAAACCCATCGTCACAGCCAATGGAGACCCTCATCGAGTAGACATGGCCATTGGTGTAGAACCACTCATCCAGTATCTCACTGGCTCTAAAGATGGACGCTGGCAGACGCCCAATGCCGCATGGGATCCTAAGAAAAAAGAATGGTTTGATGTTTTTAACGATGACCTCCGCACCTCTGCGGACTGGGGACACTGGACTGGCCGTGGTATGACTTGGAATACTCAGTGCGCATTCTGCCACATGACGGATTTTAAAAAGAACTATGATATTCCCACAGACAGTTACAAATCCACGTGGAAAGAAATGGGTATAGGCTGCACCCAGTGCCACGGCGATATGGCTGAAAAATCTGATCCTAAAACTGGCTGTATGATCGATCCTGTCAAACATGCCAAAACCAAAAAAGTCCACCCGCACAGTACCATGGAGAACTGCGCATCCTGCCACTCACGGCGTGCTGAATTTGATGATAACTTCCAACACGGTAAAAAATACGGAGACCACTACCAACTTCAGCTCCCCACCATGCCACAGCTCTACTACCCAGATGGGCAAATCCGCGATGAAGTCTACGTATGGGGATCATTCCGCCTCTCTAACATGGGCCACAAAGGCGTAAGCTGCATGGACTGTCATGACCCGCATACCACGAAACTCAAACTACCCTTAGCCAACAACACACTCTGCATGTCATGCCACTCTGGAGGATCTAACGGCCGAGTAGATGGCGCCATTGTCATTGATCCCGCTACCCACACCAAGCACTTCGGCTTAGGTAAACACAACGGTGTCGGCTCTGGCCACTCCTGCGTAGACTGCCACATGACGCACACCACTTACATGGGGCGTGATCCCCGCCGCGATCATGGCTTCCACGTCCCAGATCCACAAATGACCAAAGAACTTGGTACCCCTAACGCATGTAACAAATGCCATGAGGACAAAGATACAGAATGGGCAATCAAATGGACAAATACCTGGTTCGGTGAAAAAATGAACTCCCCAGAGCGTAAACGCCAGCGCGCCCGCACCCGCGCCATTGCCGGAGCTTTTAATGGCCAACAAGAAAGTATCGATGCACTCCTCACGGCTTACGCCAATGAAAAAAATCCCGTATGGCAAGCCACCCTCATGCAGATCATGCAGCCCTGGGGTGTTGATCCACGTGTGCAACATATCGCACGCGAAGGTGTCCATAGTAAAGACTCACTACTACGCGCTTCCTCCTGTATGGTGTTAGAATTTAGCACTGAGAACAGCCCCTGGCTAGAGCCCATGCTTAAAGACCCAGTAAAAGAAGTCCGCATGGCTGCTGCATGGGCTATGCGTAACCGCCTCTCTCTCCGTTCTGAAGTCCGTAACGAGCTGGAGCATGCCTTAGCCTTCTCTGCTGATCAACCCGCTGGAGCCATGCGCACAGCACAGCTAGCCATCGATGCCGGACAGCTAGAAAAAGCAGAACGCTGGATGCAGCGCGCCATTACTCTCGATGGAACATCCCCCACCACCCGTGCTGCTTACGCCACTCTGCTAAGCCAACGTAACAAACCCAAAGAGTCTCTCGCACAGCTGCAAAAAGCCATCGAGCTGGCACCAGAAAATCCACGGTTTGTTTTTCTGTTAGCACTTAACTACTCAGAACTTGGGCAGAAGGACGAAACCGAAAAGCTGTTTCTTCAAGTGATCAAGATGGACCCTAATTACGCCCGCGCCCACTACAACTTAGGTCTTCTCTATCAACAACAAAACAAATTGGATGAGGCCATCAAGAGTATTCTCCGTGCAGAAAAAATAAACCCCTCTGAAATTGATTACCCCTACGCACGCGCCACCATTCACCTCCGCAAAGGTGATAAAGCAGCCGCATTTGAAGCATGCCGCACTGCCCTTGGTATCGATCGGAATCACCAGCCTTCTCTGAATTTGTTAAGAGGCATTGGAAATCCAAATCAGTAATAGTGTGCTATGATTCCATAGTTTAGATATATATTGACGCAATTCCGTGAATTTTTCATGCTTGTATGTGTTATGAAAAACGCACTTTTAACATCATTTACAATTTTAGGAATCACTCAAGCGCATGCCGCACTTACTGTCGTGGAAAGCAGTACCAACGTTGGGCCTGGCACGACTATAACCGACAATGTCAGCACATTTTTTATTGATGGCTTTATCGATATCGATACTTCTGGCTTTAGAGTTAATGAAGCTTTTCCTTCTTCCCCTCCTAGTCAGCTGAATGCGTCGTTCGCATCATTCGGAGAAACCCGTATTTTTTTCAGGGCATCCGAAGCATCTTTAGTACCTGATCCATTTCTAACAAGGCCAGACACTGCTCCTACTGATTCTTCCATGTTTATTGCCATCACAGACGCTACATTCCACCAACTCGATCGTATTAACACAACGGCTGGATTTATTAACGGTGCTCAGAGTGGTGATGATAACTGGGTCTATTTTAGCAATAATAATAACCCTGGTACAGAAAGCCCATCTTTCTGGACGCAGTTCAATATCACCGAAACCTCCGCCACTCCGATCCGCTACGTTCACGATCCAGCCAACCCCTTTGGTGACATCGTCTTTGCCGATGCCTTGGCCGCACCAGAGCCATCGTCATCGATGTTAATCGGGCTATCTTTTATCGCCCTCATATTTCGCCGGCAATTGTAGGGATTTCCGGCTGCATCATAAAAAACGGCTTACCATCATAGGTAAGCCGTTTTGTCAGAATAGTTAAATGGAAAAAGTGTTACTTCTTGAGTAGATCACGGATTTCTCCAAGGAGAACCTCTTGCTTATCTGGCTCTGGAGCAGGTGCTTCCTCTTCCTTTTTCTTAGAGGCCTTTTCGACGTACTTGACCATAATGAATAGTGCAAAACCGACGATAATCAGGTTAATGATATTATTGATAAACACACCGTGCGCAATGGTAGGGCCTGCTTTCTGAGCAGCCTCCAGTGTTTCATATACTTTACCATCCATGGCATGATACATCTGGGTGAAATCTGGAAGATTACAAAGACCACCAATAACTGGCATGATGATATTATCCACGAGGGATTTAACACAGAGACCGAAGGCAACGCCGAGAATGATGCCCACTGCCATATCAAAGGCGTTGCCTTTAATGAGAAATTCTTTGAAGTCTTTTAACATAGTATTTTGTTTTGTTGGTTGGAGTTGGTTGGTTATATGTGCGTTGTTGCTCGTTGATTTAACGATTAAATCTGATGATTACAATAGCAGATTTGGGTAGCTACTAACTTTCACTTAATTTTGCACGCACACCTTTCTTTGTTTGAGTTAATCGATCAAGTAATTTTTTCATCTGGCTGGCACGTTGCTTTTCTTGATCAAGAAGATTATTTTGCTCACCGATATCTTCTGCTAGATTGTAAAGCTGCGCTTCCTCACGTTTAGGTTTATTTGCGGAAATGTATTTCCAGTGACCTTTCCTCAGTGCTTTTACTCCCGCTTCCTGAATAAGTATTTCTGTACCTACTTGATCATTTCCTAATAAAGAGGAAAGAACGCTGCGACTATCGATACCTTGATTTTCTTCTAATTGAACACCCAATAAATCCGCAAAACTTGCCATAAAATCAATCTGATTAATCATAGCGGCAGACACACCTGGTTTGATCTTAGCTGGCCAGCGTACAATGAATGGAACGCGTGTTCCCCCTTCATAAATTTGGTATTTCCCTCCTCGATAGGGGCCTGAACCATCGTGGCCACGATCAGATTCTTTTTGAGATTTTTTAACCGTAGTGCCATCAGCATAACCATCGTCATAGACGGGGCCATTATCGCTAGAGAAGATGACAATCGTATTTTCCACCAAGCCTTGTTCTTCTAAAACTTTAGTGATCTCGCCCACGCACCAGTCCAGCTGCACCATGGCATCTCCTCGATAGGAAAGTTTCGACTTACCCTTGAAGCGCTCATTTGGTACACGCGGCACATGAATATCGGCTGCTGCCCAGAAGAGGAAAAAGGGCTCCTCCTTTTTCTGTGCAGAGATATACTTACATGCCTGTTTGGTAAACTCTAGTGCCATGGTTTCATCATTCCAAAGGGCAGATTTACCACCCCACATGTAGCCAATGCGGCCGATACCGTTTATCACACTATGGTTATGACCACTAGTGCTCTTGTAATAGCTCATTGCGGCAGGAGTCTTTTTGGCATCTGGATAAACCGTGCCAGAAAAGCCCTCGGGTGGCTTTTTTCCCACATAGAGAGGATCTTTGGGATCAAGATTAAGGACGCGATAATTTTCCAAATAAACACAAGGAACACGATCATTCGTGGAAGGTAAGAGGAAGGAATAATCAAAGCCTACTTCCAGTGGTCCAGGCTTCACATCGCCATTCCAGTTTACAGGTGTTTTACCATCGCCTATACCCAGATGCCACTTGCCGATGACGGCTGTTTTGTAACCTGCTTTTTGAAACAATCTGGGCAAAGTAAACATCGTGGGCTTAATGACCATAGGCGCGTTTGGTGGAAGGATGCGCACGTTGTGTCGAAAAGCATGAACCCCGGTGAGCATGGAAAAACGCGACGGTGTACATGTAGCTGCAGAGCAATGACCATCCGTGAATCTCAGCGATTCTGTAGCTAGCTTATCGAGATGCGGTGTAGGGATCAGCTTAGCTCCATAAGCACCTAGATCACCGTAGCCTACATCGTCTCCATAGATAATAATGACGTTAGGCCGCTCTACAGCGTGAGCTACTAAGGGAAAAAAATAACCAAGTGTCAGGAGTAGTACGCCAATTTTCATCTACGTTTCTACTACTGTATCCAAGCTACGAATCTATCCTTATTTTGGAGCATTTTCTCCAAAAAGTATGTTTAACCCAGAATATGTATTGGACTAAAACTGAAATCGCACTGCCAGAGAACCAAAAGACTGATTCTCATCTTGTGTCTTAAAGGTCTTTGTCCGAAATGTGTGCACGTAGCTGAGCTCACAATCTTTATGGCGAATGCCAAACCCTGCATAAAGCTCACCTACAAATGGTTCTCGATCTACTCCAGTATCATAATTCCGAAATACTGGACCATCGAGAGTGATATCGTGGAGCGTGCCGCTAGCTTGTGCGCCAACAAGAGCATAAAATGACCAATCTGAGGTGTTAACACCACCACTGTAAATACGCTGACTATGTGCCGTAGGCGTAAGACGTGGATCGGCAAATTCTACGGGAAGATTCCACCCTGCACGAACAAGAAAACCAACCTGCACACCTGTGCGGTAATTACCAAGTGCGTATCCTGTTTCATAAAAACCATCTAACTTAATATTCCCTGGCACGTTTTGCCATTGATCAAGAAGCTCTATTCTACGGCGTTGATTAAAATAAAGATTTAATGTTGGCTCATTGGGAATCTGGCTATCCCAGCCTTGAAATCTATCAATGTCACGGATGTCATGGATATAATTTTGCGTATCCTCTGCGTAGGCTGATGGGCCTACTACACCAATAGTAATTTCCACAGAGTTCTGCGCATGTGTATCTCTAGCATGTAATGAAAAGCCAATACCCGCCCATCCGGCATAGGGGCGTTCTCCTGGAGGAGGCGTCTTTGTCTCAGCAGTAGCTGGAGTAAACATCAGCTGACTCAGTGCAAAACCATAGCTATACTCAATCTGCGCCGGGTGACGAAAACCAAATACTTTTTGCATCCATTCTAAACTATCACTGCCGCCACTAAAACGGTGTAAATTCTCCTGCATCACAGGAATATTAATCGCTGGCTTACCCTCGGTGATCCAAGAGAGGCGGGCACCATTGGTATAGTTCTCATCGGTACCGCCGAAGAGATCATTATCAAAGAAAAATGTTAGGTATCCCTTGGTGTCATCTTTTTCCTCTAACAATGTATTGTGAGGATCAACACCACCATATAAATCAGCAGAAATAGGGGTGACTTTAACTGATTCAGACGTCTGCGCAACCACTGGCTGGATCACTAAAACTAAGGTGCTAACAAGCGCTGCTGCATATTTGTTTTGATTATACATCATCATTTTTTCCTAAAATCATTTTAGCAAATAGAGCCTCGGCACAGAGTGATAACTATAGTGGAGCAATGATTAGTTCATCACCTTCTACGATATCGATTTTTCCTGCAACATTTGGCAAAGGATCAGCAAAGCTAGCCTCTGCATCCATGCGGCTAACCACCACCTCACCTACAATCCCATTATTTCTCCGGATCGCCAAACGTTGACCCATACTGAGGGTGGTTTGCTTGACATCAATAACCACAAACTGAACTTGGTCGTTTTCTAGAACCACTTCTTTCACTTGGGCCATAACCAATGCTTGGCCAATAAGTTTGGCGCGGTAGGCCTCTTTCTTAAGCTGACCAGAGGAACGTTGGTTCATGGCTAGTGTCTCGGCTTCAGCCTGCTCTTGCTTTTTTTCTGCAGCCTCTTTTTCTGCCTGTAATCTTTGGTTTATTTCCTCAAGCTCCTTAAGCTTGGCAATAGACATTGAGTCTGGCAGCTGGGCAGGCTCAGGGGCACTCATCGGGCGGCCTCCACGGAGACGATCTACCTCCGCTTGAAGTCGAGCATTTTCATCGATCAACTCCTTCGCTGACATCCGACGTACATCTTCTTTTTCACCATCTTTCATGGCACTAAATGATAAGACTAACGCTGCTAGAAGCATGGCGGCAGTAGCGCCGAGCAGAATTTGAGTAATGTTCATGGGAGGAATCTGTCTGAGAAATACCGCTATAACAAGTATTTATCCACACCTACCTTCTTACTACACACTTGAATAAGCACAGCACTGTGAGCACAATCAGCTTCATGATGCGAATGGCGGTACTTGGTAGTGGTAGTGGGGGTAATGCCACACTAGTTCACTGTAATTCCACGCTCATTCTCGTAGACGCAGGCCTTAGTGCTAAACAACTCGTCCTGAGAATGGCCATGCTCGGTATTCAGCCAGAGCAGCTCGATGCCATTTTACTCACTCACGAACACAGTGATCATGCTCGCGGTGTTGATGTTCTCATGCGTAAACGTGATATCGCGGTCTACGCAAACGCCCTTACACGTGAGGCGCTGAGTGATAAGATGAAAAGTAACATCCCATGGCGTGTATTTCGCAGTGGCCAGAACTTTGATCTTGGTGATCTTACTATCCAAGCATTTAAGATCCCCCATGATGCCGCTGAACCTGTTGGCTTTATTATTCATGGCGCTGACGCACAGCTGAGTATGGTCAGTGACGTTGGTCATGCTACCAATCTCATGCGTGAACAGCTCAAGGGTAGCCACGCTATTTATGTGGAGGCGAACTACGATGAACATTTATTAGAAATTGATACCAAGCGTCCTTGGTCCACCAAGCAGCGTATCTCATCTCGCCACGGCCACCTTTCTAATCACCAGACTGCAGCACTCCTCAGTGAAGTCGCCTGCGAAAAGCTGCGCCATGTTATGCTCAGTCACCTTAGTTCAGACTGTAACTGCCCGCAGCTTGCTAAGCGTATTATTTCTGAAGGGCTAAGTCAGCAGGGTCTAGATCACGTTCACGTTCAGTGTGCCGATCAGCACCAGCCTACAGATTGGATCAATATTTCTCCCAGTAGTAATCAACAATCTCCCACACCGCAGAACACCACCTTATCTTTATTTGATACTTTTTAAAAACCGCAAAATTTTTAAGAAAAAGCTTAGGCTTTCTTGATTATTGATTCCTGGTCAAGTGCTCTTTTTTGACATCCGGCGCATAGGAATCATCTTAGAATGCTCGAAACCTTCTTTCTTAAAGAAATTCTGCGCCTCTTCACCAATTTGGTCTGTAAGGAGTGTAATTCTCTTAAAGTCCTTTTGCTCGGCAAAATTCACCACAGCGTCCAGTAACATTGAGCCATAGCCTTGGCCACGGTGATCTGGATGGATAATAAAATCCTCCAGCACAACTACCAGCCCACCAAGAGCTGTAGAGATAGTAAACAAGAGATTTGCCATACCAAAAATACACTCATCATTACGTAGCACAAAGATTCTGCCTCGGTTTGGTTGCTCCAATATCAGGGAAATACCACGTTCATGGGCTCTCTTATCAGGTGTAAAATCACCCTGCAGCTCCATAAGCTCCATCATTAATTCTATCAACTCTGGGAGATCTTCAATGGTGGCTGGCTCCACCCGCACATCCGCATGCCCTCTGCCAGCCTTTGATCTAACTGAATCGGGATCAAGATCTTGAAGTGAATGCTGCGTTGTCATAACTCCTCGTTTTTATCAGGATTTCACCCTCTGGGTAGTTTTTTTTAATAAATTTGGCTTTTCCAGACAATGCCGGGTTGACAATGAGTAAAAATTCCCTAGGTTGCCCGCCCGTCCACAGGGTAGGAGCAGCTTACCGCCTCTTTTTCAAGACCTGGACAAAGAACTATCACTTAACGTCTTTCATCATGAAACGCACCTTTCAACCATCCAAGCGCACCCGCAAACGTCAACACGGATTCCGCGCCCGCATGAGCACTAAAGCAGGTCGTGACACACTGCGTCGCCGTCGCCAAAAAGGCCGTAAGCGCCTTCTTCCAAAGGGTGCAGAGATCCACTTCAAACGTCATATCAAGCAGCACACCAAGGCTGCTTAACTTGGACGTATCTGCCCCGCTATCGCTATTCTAGAAAAGCGAGATTAAGGTGGCACATCGAATCAATCTTGAGACGGTCACCCCACGGTGGCCGTTTCTGCGTTCGGCAAATCAGCTTATCACCCATGACACACCATGCGTCTGCGTAGAGATTACAGCATGACGCGCCACGCGGAATTCTCCCGCACCCGTAAGGAGGGAGAAGCCAAAGGTGGTGCCTACCTTGTCCTCAGCACCTTAGCTGACACCGATCTGCCACACCATAAAGCTGGTGTTATTATTACCAAAAAGGTAGGTAATGCCGTTATCCGCAATCTACTCCGTCGACGTATCCACGCTATTCTCGCCCGCCACCTTCACCACATCCAAGGAAAACGCTACATCGTCACCGTCATCCGCTGGCGAGCACCCCAAGCTACATTTCAACAACTCGAGGCCGATTGGCTTAAACAAGCAACCCGCCTTGGTATCATCGCCCCGTGAAACTGATCAGCCGCATCCTTAGCACTCTTATTTATTTTGGCATCCGCTTTTACCAGAAATTCCTTAATCCACTGCTCCACTTCATCGGTGGACCAAATAGTGGCTGCCGGTTTACACCTAGTTGTTCGAACTATTTTCTCCAAGCTGTCAAAATTCATGGTCCTTATCGTGGATCATGGCTTGGCATTTGTCGCATTTTCCGCTGCCATCCGTGGGGTGGCTGCGGCGAGGACTCCGTACCTCCCAAAAAGTAACTTTCTTCTCACTTCAAACTAACCACTTCACATTAAAGTCATGGATCGCAAAGGCTGGATCATACTCACTATCTGCGGCATTCTGCTAGCAGCAAACTACTACTTCATGCCGAAAAGACCGGCACCACTCCCAGACGAACCTAACAAGGTTACCAAGGAAGAGGTCGAAGATAATGGCGCTACTAAAGCACCTCTAGCCGAGGACTCACCAGGTGCAGAGCTCCTGCGTGAACCATCTATTCCCAAAGTAGGTGAAAAAACAGCGACTCTCACCTCCTCCAAGGGCGGTGAGGACTATGTTGAGTTTAAGTTTTCCTCCATAGGTGGCGGTGTGGCATCTGCCAAAATGCTTAAGCAGATGCAAGTAGGCTCAGATACAGAGCCCGTCATGCTTAATAAAAATGCACCAGCACCCATCGGCGCACTTAGCGAAGGGCCAGATGAATTTCTCGCTGCCCACTATATCTTAAAAGAAAAAGACGGCGCCATCTTCTGCCAGCACACCACGGATAATGGACTGGAAATTACTAAGCGCTGGAGCCTAGAGGAAGACGAAACCACCGCCGGCGCACCATGGCGGCTGGTCCTGAAAATGACCCTCAGCAACAAAGGAAAAGGCAGCATCAATCTAGCTAATTACTCACTCTTCGCCGGTAGCTCTTCACCACTCTATCCACGTGAGTGGGAAAACCAAGGAGGCGTATTCTACCTAGACGATGGAGATTTTAATAACAAAGACAGCAATTGGTTTAAAAAAGGATTTTTTAGAAAAGCTCGGCCACTACTTCAGGAAAGCGTTGGAGAGCTTGGTTACGCAGGTGTTTCTAACCAGTTTTTTGCCACTATCATTCAGCCACAGCAAAAATACGCCTCCACATTCTGGGCAAAATCTTCAGCTGTAGAAGTTAAAGGTGCAGATCCAGAAAAACCTAAATATGCCATCCGCTCAGGTTTCTCACTGCCAACTAACAAAATGGCGCCTGGCGAAATACAGACATTTACCTACTCCGTCTACATCGGTCCTAAGCTTTACTCTGAACTTAAAAAAATAGATGGCGAGGTAGACGAAGTCATGAACTACGGATGGTTCAGCTTTATTTCCGTGCCACTTAACAACGTGCTGAACTGGCTACACGATGTGGCATTCTCCAAAATGGCAGACAACTGGGCGTGGGGTCTCTCCATCATCGCTCTTACCATTCTTATCCGTATCGTCATCTGGCCACTGCATAACAAGTCCACGCGTACTATGAAGCGCATGAGCAAGCTGCAGCCCATCATGAAGGACCTCCGTGAGAAATACGCTGATGATCCCACGAAGATGAATCAGGAGACCATGAAGCTCTATAAAGAATATCAAATCAACCCCATGGGTGGTTGTTTACCCATGTTCTTACAGATCCCCATTTTCTTTGGATATTATAAAATGCTTCAGTTCGCGGTAGAATTACGCGGTCAGGAGTTTCTCTGGGTTAAGGATCTCGCCATGCCGGATACCCTCTACACCATCAATCTCCCCTTTAGCCTCCCCTTCATGGGTGATACGCTTCCGGTAAACCTTCTCCCTATTCTCATGGCTGTCACCATGGTGCTGCAAATGAAGATGACACCTAAGACGGGCGATAAAATGCAGCAGCGTATTTTCATGTTTATGCCACTGATGTTCTTTTTCTTCTGTTATAACTTCGCCTCAGCGCTTGCGCTTTATTGGACGACGCAGAATATCTTTTCCATCGGCCAAACTTGGCTCACCAACCGCATGCCTGAAGCAGAGCTAGTAAAACGCAAACCTGGTAAAAAGGGTAAAAAAACCTTTATGGAGCGTATGGCAGAACGCCTCGAAGAACAACAGCGCGCTCAGCAACAAGGGGGAACAAAGAGCAAAGGTAAAAAGCCCATGCGCGATGCTACGCCAGATAAAGCCAAGAAACGCACCCCTAAAACCGGAGGTTAGTCAGCATAATCAGCAAACACCTATTTTTTATCAACACGATGTCACCCCATCGGAGAGTTTAAAAATAGGTAAGCTGATTGGTATTTCGCACCCTATTCCTCCTGCTCAAAAAGCTCAGAAAAGACCATGGTTCCAGCATCTGTTTCCAGAGTGCTGATTACCGTAACGTCCTGAGTGGTATTAATCTTATTCACTGCGTTATTAACGACAATCATCGAACCATCTGGTAGATAGCCTACTGCCTGATGCTCATCTTTTCCAGAACGCACCAGCGGTAAGCGGATACGCTCACCCACTGCAACCTTAGGCTTTAGCGCTTGGTTCAAGTAATTGATGTTTAATACCGTTACTCCTTGAAGGCGGGCAGCCTTGGTAAGGTTCTCATCCGTTGTTAGTAAGCGCGCGTTCAGCAGCCTACAGGTATACATAAGGCGGGCATCATGCGTATCTGTATTTGATCCTCCTTCCGAATCATGGATACTAATTCGAAAATGTTCACTGGCTTGTAGCTTCTCCAGTGCTTCCAAACCACGCAGACCACGAGCCCTTCGGCTAGAGGAAGGCGAGTTAGCCATAATGTGTAGCTCTTCTAACACAAATCGAGGAATCACCAAATTACCTTCAATAAAACCAGCACTTAACACGCCATAAAGACGGCTATCTGTGATCACATGGGCATCCAGTAGAAGTGGCGGCCCAGGTGTGGACTCACGGTGAAAACGCACGTAAGGAATAAGCAAAGAAAAATCATCACCACCACTCCTAAGGGCAAGCACAGCGCCTAAAAAACCAAGACTAGAATATAAACCCACATTTACCCCCAAGGTAATGGTATCAATATTGGTTACGCTTTCACCCAGGGTAATTTCTAATAAGGTTAATACCCCTACCCGTGATAATAACCACGCGCAAAAAAGTCCGATTAAAAGTCCAATTGTGGCATTGGAGAACCCCCTCAAAGTAAATTGCTTCATTAGCGATTCCACGAGGATAAAAAATGCCGCTACAATAAGGCCAATAACAATACCCACCCAGATCTTATCTGGCCCTCCAGCATGATGCGCAATACCAGCACCCGCAAGTTCACATACCAATAGATACAACAGCCGAGCTGTGTTTACTGATCGTAATGCTGGTTTCTTAAGCATGATTTTACGATGAACTAGCTAGCGGCCATGAGCAAGTCAAACTAGCACTACTGGAGTTTCTTATTTTTGTTAGGTCGATTGCTTTAAGCTTAAGAGAACGCTTGAATGATCAGGAGAGACTTTAGATAGTTCATCTATGCCCGATAATAAATCCGCTACCCCAGAGTTTACCACCTATGAGGAGGTGATGTTTTTTGATACTGATTGTGGTGGAGTGGTTCACAATATCGCCTACCTCAGAATGATTGAAACCTGCCGGACTAAACTTGCTGCGAAGATGGGTCTTACCCTTGTAGACATGGCCAAAAGTTCCCTGTTTCCAGTGGTTACCAGAACAGAAATTGACTATCGCTGCCCGGCAAAATTAGGTGACCAACTGGAAATCCACGGCTGGCTAGAGAAAATAAGCCGAGCTCGATTCTGGTGTGCATTTACCATGCGCCGTAAGGGAAGCAATCAAGATTTGATTACATGCAGACAGTCACTCGCGATGGTACAGATGCCTGAGGGTAAACCACAGCGACTTCCTGCTGATTGGGTAAACCGCTGGGACTTAGGCTTAGATCAGAGCTCCTAGTCTATTTCCGTAGTATAGCTCTCTACTCATGATAGAACTATACACTTTCTATCTAGAAAAGTTACTCACCATTCTGGGCGGTACTTTGAATATCTGTAAGAGCATCAATAAAATCACCCAACACTTCTGCGGGTACCATAATCGTGTCTCTGTTTCCTGAAACCTCTTCGGTAATTTTCACCACCTTCCCGCGCGCATTTTCCTTAAGATCTAAATAGAATGTTTTGCGATCAGCGAGAATTTTTTCTGTGTGAAGTAAATCGTGATTTTTCATAGTGTGTAGAACGTTTTCTTTAGCCCATGCTCCACACTCCACAGATTGGGTCAAGCTAGGATTACAAAGTATTGATGTGAAAATAGTTTGAGATAATTCAGATCAGAAATCGTCAGATCCCTGATCTTCATTCAACTAGGGTTTCCAATTAAGCATTTTGGGGGCTAGCACGCTATTTTAGCAAAGCTCATCAAAAACTTGAAACAATAACGATGAAACCAAAATCGCTAAAACTTAAAAACAACGCCGATCTTCACCATACAATCTGGTACGTCTTGAGGAATAGTAACTGGATTCCCGAATACATCAAATCCCAATCCACTCAATTCTAACACTTCATTATTAGATAAATAATAACGTAATGATCCAGTCAAATACAAGTTTTCATAGACCTGCACTTCTGCACCAAAGCCAAAAAAGTAATTAGTATCCTCAAATCCCAGCAAGAGAGGGTTACCAAAGGCATCAGTAACCGTTTCTGACCAAGATAACCGCTCAGCACCTAACTCGGCAAATAAATCAAGCTTCTCAGAAATAGAGTAAGAATACCGATATGCGATAAAAGAAGAGTTAATGTCTGGGAAGAGCATTCCCGTACTCGTGTCTGGGGAGAACTTTCCCCCACCATGCCCATTTTCAATATCTCCTACCCCAATGATGATTGAATGCATCCCATGGCTTGTTTGATATCCTAATCCACCCCATAATCCAACATACTCATAGTTAGATCTGTCATACGTTCCAAAATCACCACCCAATTTGAATTCCCATGGACTCGAACTCTCTGCTGAGAGAATCGGTGACATGGCTAGTATAGCTATTCCTATAATAGTTGTTTTCATTACTGCGAATAAATTGAAGTGGTCTTGAAATGATAGCAAGTATTTTGTTAGTTTTATTAGTTATTCACTTTGTTATGAAGAGATTATTTTAAATATATAAAGACTCTTCTTCTTCTATATGTGGATAAGTCCAAAAAATAGCTGTTCCCCATTTATTCTATCACTGTTCCACGGGAAGAATAACCTGCGCATTACCGTAGGAAAGACACCAACGACTAAGGGTATTTTGGAGATCCGTAATAGAAGAGCACAGTTTTATCACAAGTTATTGACGTTTTAAGCGCGTTTGTTCACATCTTGCCTTTTGTAGTAATGAAGCCTAGAACTGCATAGATGAATTTGCGAAGCGATAGTGACTGGATGCAGCTTGCCATTTCAGAGGCACAAAAAGGTATTGGTCTCACATCACCAAATCCTCCAGTGGGTGCTATTATCGTGAAAGACGGTAAGCTATTAGGAAAAGGTTGGCATTCAGGAGCGGGGAAACCGCATGCCGAACGTGAGGCGATTGCAAATGCCAGAGCACAGGGTAATGACATTACAGATTCTACAATTTATGTTACCTTAGAGCCTTGTTCCAGCCATGGACGCACTCCTCCATGCACGGAGGGAATTCTAGAAGCAAAGATAACTCGTGTCGTGTATGGAGCGGAAGATCCTAATCCAGCTCATCAAGGGAATGCCAAAAGGCTTTTGGAAAACCAGAGAGTCCTAGTTTCCACAAATGTGGAGAAATTAGCATGTGAGCATCTTATCCGAGCTTTTGCTAAAAAACAGCGCACCGGATTACCCTGGGTTGTGATTAAATCCGCTATTAGTCTTGATGGTAGAATTACCCGTCCCCCAGGTGAAGGTCAGTGGCTTACTTCACCAGAATCTCGTAATCTTGTGCAACGGATGCGTTTTGAAAGTGATGCCATCATTACTGGGGGAAATACGATTCGCAAAGACAATCCAGCTTTGACCATTCGTTCAGAGCAGCTACCTAACAAAGACCAACCATGGAGGATGGTTCTTACCCAAGGTGTTCAAAATTCTCTTCCATCTGAGGCGCAAATTTTTACAGATCAATATGCAGAACGAACTTTGGTGCAGGAAAATGGAGATATCAATGAAGCCCTGAAGACCTTGGGTAATTTAGACTGCAATCAAGTAATGGTAGAAGCAGGAGGTAAGCTTCTTGGCGCATTTCTAGATGCCGATCTTGTAGATGAAGTAGCTATTTTTTACGCGCCTCTTCTTACTGGAGGTTTAGATGCAGGTTTTACAGGGCTCAGTGGTAAAGTGAATCTCACCAATCAAGAATTTACTCAAATTGGCGATGATGTGCTGCTCAGGGCATTGGTGGTGTAAAAATCGGTTATAATTTCCTTCACCTCTTATACTTGCGGTGCGCACAGCTTTGCTGCATGATGCGCGCAATTAACCAAATCTACTTAATTCATCATGTTTAAACGTATTGGCAATCTTTTCAAAGGCTTCATCGGCCTATTTATCGGCGGCATTGAAAAACGTAACCCAGAAGCTCTGCTTGATGTGGAAAAGGAAAACCTCCGCAAACAAATCTCAGAATTTAATAAAGGCCTCGCCACCCATGCCGCGCTCGTGGAGAAATTAATCTCTCAAACAAAAAAACTCGATAAAGAAGAAGCCGAACTTCGCGCAAAAACAACCGCTAATCTCAAAGCTGGAAATCGCCAGGTAGCTGGTGAATATGCCATGAAGCTTAAAAGTGTAGATAAAGAGCATGATGAAATGCTCAGCCAGCTTGAAGCCGCAGAGCTCCGCTACAAAGAACTTGTCAAAGCACGCGATGTTAGTGTGAAAACTGCCAAGAAAAAGATCGAGGATCTCTCACGCAATATTGATGACATGAAGGTGCAAAAAGCCATGGCTGAGCTCAATGAAATGGCATCTGGTATGATTACTGAAATTGGAGGATCTGGAGATACTCTGAATCGTCTTGAAAATATGGTGGAGGAAGAGCGTAACCTCGCTGCAGGTCGTGCACGCGTTGCTAAGGATTCTATCGATATGGGGGATATCAACATGAAAGCCGCCGAGGAAGAAGCACTCGCAGAAATGGCTCTAGCAGATTTTGCAGCAGCAGAAGGTATCGAGCTAGAGTCTACTCAGCAGCCAGTGAAAGATACACCTCAATCAGAAACTACTAAAGGTACCATGGGACCTAGTGTTTCTGAGTAAGTAGAACGCTTAAGCTTTGGCACCCGCTATCGTTGGTGGACGTTTCGATAGTGGTCTAAGGGTTCTGGTTAGGTGAATCATTTTGACTCGGAGCGGGTAGCCGCTTTTACCGTGTAAGATTCTCTTGTTCTGCTTGTTTGATTTGTTGAGGGTAGATGGTTAAGGCGAGATCAATTCCAAGTGATTCAAGCCTATGTAGAGCGCTCGTCGATAAATTGTCGTTAAAGGCTTGGCAGTTGTTGTCTGCTTGATAGCCAAGATCGATAACCCTCTTTGTAGCACGCTTCCAAAGATCATCTGCAACACCCTGTAGCTTTTCGATAGAATCACAAAAGGCATGAATTTGCTCTTCGGCGGTATGATTGTCTTTATTCTGATCGAGGTGGATTTCAAAAGAGGCTAGATAAGACCTTGAAGTAATCTCTCCACAGTGCATCGAAAAAAGCCGGTCTCCGTATTGAGAAAAGGCAATCGTGATCGGCTCTAGATTCTCTTGAGATGTGATTTCTAAATCTGCATTAATAAACTCAATCGACATAGAAACTCTGATCCTTGTTTTTTAGCAGAAAGCTAGTGCCACTTACCCAAGTCTGATTGAGGCTCTAGATTCCGTGGTATTCTTGTAAGGTAGTTACGGTTATTTCCTTGTTTTGTAATGACTGAATTGCACTGACGGAGGCTTCTGCTGCAGAGAGATTTGTGCAGTGTGAAATCTTGTTAGCTACAGCTCCAGAGCGGATAGTTACCTCATCCGTTCTCGCCTCATGGCCACTTGGTGTGTTGATGATAAAGTTGATGTCTCCATTTTTCATCATGTCCATTACGTTAGGGCGCTTCTGTTCAGCAAGTTTGTAGAGTCGGTTTACGTTGATACCTTCTTTGTTAAAGCGTTTGTATGTTCCACCTGTGGCATAGATCTGGAATCCAAGCTTAGAGAGGTTACGAGCTACCGGAACTGCACGATCTTTATCCCGATCATTGACGGAGAAAAATACGTTACCACTTGTGGGTAGAGGGTTAAAGGCGCTGATCTGTGCTTTGGCGTAGGCCATTCCTCTGTCTTGATCAATACCCATGACTTCGCCAGTGGATTTCATTTCAGGTCCAAGCACGATATCGATACCGGGGAAACGCGGCCATGGGAATACGGCTTCTTTTACACAGTAGTGACCAGGTAGTATTTCTTCCGTAAAGCCTAACTCCTTGAGAGTTTTACCTACCATAATCTTAGCTGCGAGTTTTGCGAGAGGTACGCCAATAGATTTAGAAACAAATGGAACTGTTCTTGAGGCACGTGGGTTTACCTCGATCACATAGAGCTCTTCATCTTTTACGGCGAACTGAATATTCATGAGTCCACGGACTTTCAGCTCACGTGCCAGATCTTTGGCGGCGGTGAGAATCTGTTTTTGAATAGAATCTGATAGAGAGAAAGTAGGGATAACACAGGCAGAGTCACCGGAGTGAATACCAGCCTGTTCAATGTGCTGCATGATGGCACCTACTACAGAGGTTTCTCCATCAGAAATACAGTCGACATCAATCTCAGTAGCCGCTTCTAGGAAACGGTCAACTAACACGGGTCTATCCGGTGATACATCCACCGCTTCATTCATGTAGCGGATGAGCTCTTCATCGCTGTAGACGATCATCATCGCACGGCCACCAAGAACGAATGACGGCCTAACAAGAACTGGGTAACCGATTTCTTGAGCCACGGCCACGGCTTCATCAGCACTAATAGCTGTTCCTGCTTCAGCTTGCTTTAGGCCGATTTTGTCTAGGAGGGCGGAGAAGAACTTGCGGTCTTCTGCGAGCTCGATGGACTCTGGTGAGGTGCCGATGATAGGTACACCATGTCGTTTAAGGTCAGCAGCAAGGTTCAGCGGTGTTTGACCTCCAAATTGCACAATCACACCGTCTGGTTTTTCTTGATCACAGATGTTCAGCACGTCTTCTAAGGTCAGGGGCTCGAAGTAGAGCTTATCACTGGTATCGTAATCGGTAGAAACGGTTTCAGGATTGGAGTTTACCATCACCGTTTCATATCCGAGCTCCTTGAGAGCAAATGCGGCATGCACACAGCAGTAATCAAACTCAATACCTTGACCGATCCTATTTGGGCCACCTCCAAGGATGATGATTTTTTTCTCATCTGTTTCACGTGCTTCATTTTCATCTCCGTAAGTG
This sequence comes from uncultured Verrucomicrobiales bacterium, assembly GCA_937969495.1. Taxonomy (GTDB): domain Bacteria; phylum Verrucomicrobiota; class Verrucomicrobiia; order Verrucomicrobiales; family Akkermansiaceae; genus Oceaniferula. The sequence goes on from CALBVY010000043.1 coordinate 28,362, forward strand.
GAGTAGTAGTAAGGTGTGTGTGCTTCAAATTCTGCGGCACAGGTATCGACAAGCCGGTAAGTGGGGATAATTCCAGCTGCTTTTCTTTCAGCGCGAACTTCATCCTGGCTAATACCTCTGGAGTGTGCGATTTGAATATCGGAGAAGCCAAGGCGCTTTGCTTTGCGGAGATCAAGGTCAGCGAGGTTTTTCCCTTCTTGCACGATCTGGTAGAGCTGTTCAAGGAACCATGGATCAATGGCAGTGGTGTCAAAGACTTCATCTACTGTCCAGCCCTGCATAAAGGCAGTTTGTAGCCAGAAGATGCGCTCAGCATTGGGGACGTGGAGTTTACGCTCGATTTCCTCATAGCTAGCATTTGGCTTTCCTTTACCATCAAAGCCAAAGCCAAAGCGTCCAGTTTCTAGAGAACGGAGTGCTTTTTGCATAGACTCTTTGAAGGTGCGGCCAATGGACATAGCCTCACCTACAGCTTTCATCTGAGTTGTTAGAACGGGGTCAGCTGTTGGGAACTTTTCAAAAGTAAAGCGTGGTAGCTTGGTGACGACGTAGTCGATGGTGGGCTCAAATGATGCGGGTGTTTCGCGTGTAATATCATTAGGTAGTTCATCGAGTGTGTATCCTACCGCAAGCTTTGCAGCGATTTTGGCAATGGGGTAACCGGTGGCTTTTGAGGCAAGTGCTGAGGAACGAGATACCCGTGGGTTCATCTCAATGACAATACAACGGCCTGTTTTTGGATCTACTGAGAACTGTATGTTAGATCCGCCTGTTTCCACACCAATTTCACGAATACATGCAAATGAGGCATCACGCATAATTTGGTATTCACGGTCTGTTAGTGTCTGTGCAGGTGCTACGGTAATCGAGTCACCTGTATGCACGCCCATGGGGTCAAGATTTTCAATGGAGCAAATAACAACACAGTTATCTGCGCAGTCACGCATGACCTCCATTTCATATTCCTTCCATCCTAACAGGCTTTCTTCTACCAGCACTTCATCAACTGGTGATAGATCGATACCTCGTGCTACGATGGTTTCAAATTCTTCTTTATTATAAGCAATACCTCCGCCTGAGCCACCGAGGGTAAATGCAGGGCGGATGATCAGTGGCATACTGCCTATTTCTTTGGCAATTACACGAGCCTCTTCCATGGTGTGAGCCACACCACTCTGGGGAAGGTCTAGACCTATTTTTAACATGGCTTCTTTGAAGCGTAGTCTGTCTTCACCTTTATCGATGGCATCTGCATTGGCACCGATCATGCGGACCTTGTGTTTATCTAACACACCAGATTTAAAGAGATCCATGGAGGTGTTTAGTGCAGTCTGTCCACCTAATGTGGGTAGGAGTGCATCTGGTTTCTCCCTGATGATGATTTTTTCGACAATTTCGGGTGTGATGGGCTCAATGTATGTCTTTGGAGCAAATTCCGGATCCGTCATGATGGTGGCCGGATTTGAATTTACTAGAATGACTTCATAGCCTTCTTCTTTGAGTGCTTTACAGGCTTGAACACCTGAGTAATCAAACTCACATCCTTGTCCGATCACGATCGGGCCGGAGCCGATCACGAGAATTTTTTTGATACTTAGGTCTTTGGGCATTTGGTCGTGCTAAATTTTGAGGATTTAGGACGACTTTCTGCTACTTGTAAAGCATTGGCTGGTTTGATTTTTCCCAATGCTCTGAGTATCACTGAATCTTTATCACGGCACCGGGTCTGACAAGTGTCGGAAAGCGTGCTGCATCCCAGTTGGTAAGGCGGATACACCCGGCACTACGTGCTCTTCCAATGGTGCGTGGGTTATCAGTACCGTGGATGCCGATACCCGATTTTGTCAGGCCGTTCCAGATGATACCTACAGGATTATTAGGCCCAGCTGGGATGGTGAGTGATTCTTTTCCGCGTACGCCAGTTTCTAGGAGTTTTTTGTCATAACGCCAGACTGGTAGCTCGATGCTATTTTTTAGATTCCAGATGCCTTTGGGGATAAAACGTGTTTTTCCAGGAGTAATTGGAAAACTTGCTACGAGTTGTGGTCGGGTGCTGTTGACTTTCATCGCTCCATTTTCTTCGTCAGAGGGAATGATAAGTTGGTAAATGTAGACCTGCTTGGTGTTGGTATCTACCACAACGTGACGAGCGGTGAGATTAATTTCCAGTTTGTGGGATCTTCCAGTTTTGAGGTCTTCTATTTTAAAGGGAATAATATTAGGCACTTTGATTGCTTTATGTGAGCTGGCGTTTTTCATCGTTTTGGCACCATTAAGCTCAATAAGAAGATCTTCTGAGGTGTGATAGCGCTCTGCCATAAATTCCGTGACACTTCGGTAGGCCATGTATTTTCTTTTTGCCTGTTCAGGGCGCGTTTTGGGTAATGTGGGATCTACGTAATCAACTACAAATGAAGGGATAATGGCAGTGGCGTATATATTAGGTATTTCAGCAGCAGCTTCTGCCATTACGCGCATGTCGTATTTTTCTCTGTTTAAGCTTTTATTGTAATTTTTAATGGCAAGCTTAGTGAAGGTGCCAGGTTTACCATCGATAATTCCAGGGCCAAAAAATTTCTGATCGAGAAAAATCTGTAGCTGCACCGCTTCATCACGATTTTTAGGTAGGACAATGGCTTTTGGTCTGGGCTTCTTTTTTTCCTGAGATGGCTCCTTTGCCTTGGGTGTAGGTGATTTCTGCGTTGAGGTGGTTTTTTCGTCTACGACGATGGCTCTCTTTGGTTCATTGCCGTAAATAATACCAGCAGTCACGAAGAGGCTTAAAAATGTTAGAAAAGTTAATAAAATAGGTGGCGTGTTGCAAAATTTCATAATCAACAGAGTAGATAGTTCTGATCCACAGATTGCCACATCTTTTATAGAAGGCGAATATAAATATATCTTAATTAAACCCAGGTTGTGTATGGGATACGGAGAATTTATTAGCCTCTAGGTCTGAAACTGCGCAATTCGCCCCGCAATACTGGCAGGCACTACAGCCTCAAGAATAACGTCATTACCATCATACTCTGTGCTGAGAACTTTTGCCTCACGGTGCAGCATACCAGGTATATCACCCCGGCTTTGCGGAATACGATAAGTCAGGGTCTGAACACGGTCGGCGAGCATCTCAGAACATTTTTCTAGAAGCGCATTCATACCATCTCCGGTCATTGCACTTACTGAGATTGTATTTGGAAATGAGACCTCTAGCCCAGCTAGTTTGATCGGATCATTCAGCACATCGATTTTATTAAGCACCGTAATAATAGGTTTATCCCCTGCTCCAAGCTCTTCGAGAACTGCCATCGTGGTTTGATAGAATTTTTCTACTTCGGGCGATGAGGCATCTAACACATGGATGATAAAGTCAGCGAGCACAGATTCTTCCAATGTTGCCTTAAATGCCTCCACCAGCCTATGAGGAAGATTTCGGATAAACCCTACCGTGTCCGTGAGTAGTAGCGGTTGGCCATCGGGTAACTCGATCGCCCGAGTGGTGGTATCTAGAGTAGCAAAGAGCATATCCTTTGCCATTACCTCTGCTTCAGAAAGTCTGTTGAGGAGGGTGGATTTGCCTGCGTTGGTGTAGCCAGCGATTGCTGCGCAAGGCGTGCCCATTTTCTCTCTCTCTTTGCGTCGGGTATTACGTTGTTTACGGACTTCTGCCAGCTCACGCTTGCATTGATCAATCCGTGTTCGAGCAAGACGCCGATCGACTTCGATCTGTTGTTCACCCATACCTCGAGATGCACCACCGCCCCCTTGTCCACCCCCACCTTCGCGATCCAAGTGCCCCCACATCCGTGTTAACCGTGGTAGAGAATATTGCATCCGCGCGAGATCCACCTGGAGCCTTGCTTCACGCGTTTGTGCTCGTTTTGAAAAAATATCCAGAATGACCTCCTCCCGATCAATCACACACATATCAGCCAGTTCTTCCCAGTTTCTCTGCTGAGATGGTAAAAACATATTGTCGAACACGATGCAGTCACACTCGTGAGCTCTCGCTAGCTGGACCATCTCTTCTGCTTTGCCTGTTCCACAAAGATATTTTTTGTGCAGTGATCGGGTAAAAACAAGCACTGATTCCACGACGCCAATACCAAGCGTGTTCACCAGTTCCCCCAGCTCATTGAGTAATGATGCTTCTTCTTCTTCCTCTCGTCTGTCGTGGTAAATACGCACTAGCAAAGCGCGCTCTACCATTTCAGGTTTATCTCTGACCTCGAACATTCTCCCAAATCAATGCCCTAAATCTCTCATTCACGCAAGCTCCCAAGCTCTATCCTTTGATCATTGTTTCACGTGGAACTTTTTTCCCACCTCATCGTTCACTTAGTTCCACGTGGAACACCCACTTCTTCTTCTACGCTTTAGCATCTTTCACCGTCCCTTCCCTTTTTAACCCTAGCTTCCGTTTCTTCCGCAATTTCCGTGGTTCACAACAGAATAAGCAACTCCAGCAATCTTCATACGATTGGCGGTTCCCCCCTCTTAAGCAAAAGTCTTGCATCTTCGTGCCTTCCCCCTTTGTCTATCTGCAAAATGTTTATTTACCCTAAGACCTACGATGTTCTTGTCATTGGAGCTGGCCATGCTGGTGTGGAGGCCGCTCTCGCAGCAGCACGCCTTGGGTGCAGTGTGGCTATACTCACCCAGAATTTAGATACGATCGGCGCTATGTCCTGTAATCCCGCCATTGGAGGTTTAGCAAAAGGCCACATGGTTCGTGAAATCGATGCCCTTGGTGGAGCTATGGGCTTAAACACAGATGCTACAGGTATCCAATTTCGCATGCTCAATGCTGGCAAAGGCCCATCCGTCCGCGCCCCGCGTGCCCAGTGTGATAAAAAATCCTACCAGTTCCGTATCAAACACACCCTCGAGTCCACTCCAGGCATTGATCTCCACCAAGCCAATGTCGCCGAGCTCCTCGTAAAAAATGACACCATCACCGGTGTCACCACCTCCCTCCAGATGCAGATCAATGCAAAGTCCGTGATCCTCTCAGCTGGAACATTCATGCGCGGACTGATGCATGTTGGCCTCAAAAATGAAAAAGGCGGCCGCATGGGAGATGCCACCTCCACCGTCTCAGACTCCCTCCATAAGCTTGGCTTCCAAGTCGAACGTTTCAAAACTGGCACCCCATGCCGCATCAATGGCAAATCCATTGATTTCTCAAAAACCGAAACCCAGCACGGAGACACCCCCGCCCCTTTCTTCTCTTACTTAGCCGATACCCTCACGAGATCTCCCAACGATATCCATACCCTCAACGGTCATATCACAGGTTCTGATCTTCCATCTGGTTCTTCCGCAAGTGCTGCGTTCCACGTGGAACAAATCCCCTGCCATATCACATGGACCACACCTAAAACTCACGATATCATTCGCAATAACCTCGATAAATCCCCCATGTATTGCGGTAAAATCGAGGGGCCTGGGCCACGCTACTGCCCTTCCATCGAGGATAAGGTCGTCAAATTTGCAGAAAAGGAACGCCACCAAGTTTTCTTAGAACCAGAAGGCCGCCATACCCATGAGTTTTATATCAATGGTGTTTCCACCTCCCTTCCTTATGAAGTCCAGTTGGATTTCATTCATTCTATTCCTGGGCTTGAAAATGCTCAAATCATCCGCCCCGGTTACGCTGTAGAATACGACTACTGCCCCCCCACTCAGCTTTCTCCAACATTAGAAACAAAAAGCATCTCTGGACTCTACTTCGCAGGCCAAATCAATGGCACTTCCGGATACGAGGAGGCGGCAGGCCAAGGTCTTATTGCAGGAACCAATGCCGCGCTGAAAATCCTCGGCAAACCAGAATTTATCCTCCGCCGAGATCAAGCCTACCTCGGAGTTATGGTCGATGACCTTGTGACCAAAGGCACAACTGAACCCTATCGCATGTTTACCTCGCGCGCAGAATATCGCCTCCTTCTCCGCCAGGATAATGCCGATCTCCGCCTTACTCCACTGGCAGTAGAAAACGGTCTCGTCTCAGGAATCAGAGCCGATCGTATAGCAGAGAAAATCAAGGCACTCGATATGGCTAAAACCCTTATCCCCACCATTTCCTATGATGGAGTAAAGCTCGATCACTGGTTCCGTCGTTCAGAAAACGAGTGGAAAACCCTCCCTCAAGAGATCCTTCAGCAGGCACCTGCGCACCTTTGGTCTCTACTCGAAATAGATTTTAAATACGCCGGACACCTTGAGCGCCAGCAGATTCAAATAGATCGCCTCAGCCGTATGGAAGATAAACGCATTCCAGACAAATTCGATTATGCTACCGTCAATGGCCTCAAAGCAGAAGCCCGTCATCATCTATCAACCATCCGCCCTACCACCATCGGCCAGGCTTCTCGGATCTCTGGAATTACCCCTGCAGATATTGCCATCTTAGCCGTCGCACTGCGAAAATAATTTAACCTAGATAATCATTGGATTAGGCAGGAAATCTTGTCAGGTCAATAAACACAAACTCCCCATGCCCACGGTTCAATACACCGATGGGCTGACATTGCTTTCCTCGAAAAATCAGCAGACGAGCTTGTGTTTAGAGAGATAATGGCAATTCTCGAAATCAAAATGCATATTCTGGGTTAAACGCCCCCTCTTTTTTCACACACTTAGTCCGTTTTTGTGATTAAAAATAAAATCATACTTATCCATCATAAAATTTCACCGATTCAAACAAAGTTTTACTCCATCTAGTATAGCCAACACCAAACACCCCAAAATGTAGGGAAATACCATCATTTTAAAATATCAACATAACTATCTCATAATAAGCAATATAAGGCATAAAACCGCAATAGTTAACCTTCTGAGAGTAGCTCAGAATATTATACCCTGCACAACTATCCTACTGAGCCCAATTTATCCTCCTCAAAATTCACTCATGATGGTGATAAATTATTGTCTAAACCGTGAGAAATATTCCCTCCCTGTTATCTCATGATGAGAACGCTCTACAATTTTTAGTGAGATGATACCATTTCTCCAAATCTGAATTTCTATTCTGGATAGAATGAGCTAACAAAAAATTATAACAGCAAATGGACTAAGCCCTCGACATATTCGTGTCATCTGACAAATTAATACCCTTGTGAGCATTTATCTAAATTGTATCACGACCTAACAAAATATATCAAATATCAAAGAAGGTCTCTGAAAATATTCAGACTGACCACGGGCGGCAGCTTCTCAAAAACTTCCCTTTCTCTCACCCTTGGCTCTCGCTCTTGACTCTCTCCGCTTCTCTCCAGCTTTAAAGTTCATCCAAGGGACTCCTCACCACGTCACCTGGTCGGTTTAACACGTGTGTATAAATCATCGTCGTACTAACATCCGCATGACCTAACAATTCTTGAACTGTTCTAATATCTTGACCGCGCTGTAGCAGATGTGTGGCAAAAGAATGCCTTAAAGTATGGCAGCTGACACGTTTAATGATACCCGCCTTTGCCACCGCAGTCTTCACTGCTCGTTGCACCACCGTTTCGCCTAGATGATGTCTCCTAACAACTCCAGATTTTGGATCTTGAGAAAGTTTATCACTGGGGAATAGCCACATCCATGCCAGAGATCTAGCAGCATAAGGCGCTTTAATAGCCATTGCATCAGGCATCCACACACCCGCTGTTCCAGACTTGGTATCCGCTTCTTGAATTTCACGCACCTTATCAATCTGCGCTTTTAATGCATCCACAATCGAATGGGGCAGGGGAGTATGCCGAGATTTCCCCCCCTTACCTCGCATCACCATCAAATAGCCGTTTTCAAAATCCACATCTTTTACCCTCAGCCGCATACACTCCATTAATCTAAGTCCCGCGCCATACATCAGCTTTGCCATCAGTAAGGAAATGCCATGCATCTCACCGAACAGCTTTGCTACCTCACCCTCCGTCATCACTACAGGTAAAGACTTTCTACTAGATCCTTTACAGAAATTACCCAAAGTAAAATCTTCTATCAGAAACACAGATTTATAGAGAAATGACAATGCATTTACTGCTTGCTTCTGCGTATTCACCCCCACTCTACGCTCCATCGCTAAATAAGTTAGAAATCGCGTTGCCGCATCAACATCTGGTTTCCCCTCTAAGCCTTCTGCCTTATACCAACGAAAAAAATCGACCGCCCAGTTTTTATAAGTTTTTTCAGTGCGTAATGCATATCGTCGCACACGTAATTTTATCACCAGCTGCTCAATCCACTTTACCGCATCACCCTCCACACCAGCCTGAGTCACAAGCTTCTCCCTCTGCTCACTAGATAATTCCCGAACCAGATCTTCATGCAATGGCTCAAAGTCATCAATTCTTGCATAAATCATCTGCCACCGCATCGTTACAGCCCATGGACTCTTTAAAATATCCCGATGTGCCCAGCAAACTGCCTGCACTGCTTGCTTGATCTGCCAAGGCTCCATCACTTTCCCCATAAAATCCACCCAGCGCATTAACCTCTCATCGCCACTAAGCTCAGCCCAACAGACTGTTGCCCGCAACTGTGCCTGCTTTTGTAAGACATACTCCACCGTCCCCTCAACACCACGAGCATCGGCTTGAGCCGCATTTTTCTTACCTCCATGAGATGGAGAAAATTCTGCCTGATTTCGATAAAAATCTGCCCATCTCTCCAGATGTCTTCCATAGTAAACAAACGATGCTTGCGGAATCTTTCTCTTAGCCAGTAAAACCAAATAATCTTTCCAGAATACACTGCCACTCAAAGCCTGGGACAAACCCTCACAACCTTCCGAACTAACATAAGCTGAACCACCTACCTTATTAAAATTAGCTTCATCACCATCCTCAACTTCCAATAAACGGCTAGGTTCCTGACAACTTAAGCAATACGCATAAAAATCTGCAAACCTCTCCGCCATTTCACTCACCCCAGCTATTGACTTTGCTAAAATCCACCGCTCAATATCATCAACTAAACTTGGCACCTCTATCACTTTCACTAATCCCAAACTCTCAAATTTCTCTAATCTTTCGAATTGATCACACCCAGATAAGCGGCCAACACCCTCCACCAATCCAGTATCACTCCTACCAGGCACCGACGATAAGTAATCAAAAGAACACATGTTCATAAGAGTATTTACAAGCTCCCTCACGTCAATACCCTATTTAGTAATAACTAATTTTTTTTATGAATGAAGAAATAATGCAGGCAGCAGAGCTACACGATTCACTCGATAATATCGAGTAGTCATGGGCTAAAGTGTATGGATTGAGATCGATGGTTTATTTTGCTATTCAAGTTTTGTAAGCGTAGAGATAACTGTATTTCTCAAAAACTACCGACATAACTCCTTTGCCGAATAAAACGCCATATCTAATTGATAACTATCTTATAATGAAAGACATATTCACCACGTCACCAGCCGAAAGATTGTCTGTATATAGAACGTATAGATCAACCGCCGCCTGTAAAACAGTCATAGGCCGAGCACGGTTTTTACCTCTCAAAGGTTTCCGTCTACAAGACGAGTAACTGTCGGATGCAGCGTCTTGTTCGATTTCTTTTTTCAATAATGATACCTTAGTTGTGCCAGTTGGATAATATCTCCACTGATTCTATAAACCAACCGATGCTCGTCGGTAATACGTCTAGACCAGAATCCTGAAAATGCGTGCTTCAATGGCTCAGGCTTTCCAATTCCTTGATAAGGGTCATCACGGCTGATGTCGACTAACAGCGCATTGATCTTTTTTATTACTTTGCGGTCATATTGCTGCCAATGTGTATAATCCTCCCCAGCTCTATCGGAGAACTGAATATTCATGACAATTCATCCAAACTTTTAACCACTCCTTGCCCCTTCTCGAGCTGTGAAATCCCTTCGGAAAGCCGCTGTGCATTCTTGGGTGATCTCAGGAGGTATGCTGTCTCCTGAAGAGATTCATAATCTTCTAGAGAAACCATAACCACAGCCTGGTTCCGTTTGCGCGTGATAATCACTGGATCATGATCATCGCAAACTAAATTCATGGTGGCGGCAAGGTTCTCTCTCGCTGCTGAATAGGTGATCGCTTTCATATGGACAGGATAGCGTACAATTTAGGAGTGTCTATTCTTATTCTTATCGAACATACACATTGATTAATCTCTACAATAGACAATCAGTCGTCTATCCCATAAACTACAACCAGTTATCCATTTAACTGTTCGGTAATAATAAGAATCCATGGCTGAAACGTATCATTGTTGGAGGTGTAAAATGCCTATTCCGATGCTCACAGATGAGGAATGGGAAGTTATAAGGCCGCTATTATGGGCAGACACAAAGAAGATTAAATCATATAGAGAGGAATCGGGTGTGGGTCTGAGGGAGGCTTTAGATACCTTGCGATTTCGGGCGTGTGAGAAGTATTACGAAATAACAGGTTTTCGGGAGACTAACCCTAATGCTTTGTGGCATCATTACCTTTCGCTCTATGGCCCAGAATGTATCAATTGTGGTCACTTGCTAAGAACACCCAAAGCATCATATTGTGCTAATTGCGGAGCCTCTAAGAATTAGACCGAACAAGGCGCTGCATCCGACCGTTAACCGTCTCTGAGTCGGAAACCATTGAGAGATAAAAACCTTGCTCGGTTTGCGTCTGTTTTACACGCGGCGGTTGAGCTTTACGTTCGACTATGAAGACATGCATTGGATTGGATCGCTAGCTTTGGCAGAGTTGATTATGTGTTAGTTTTCCGTAGGTGAAGGGTTTTGATCACGAAGTTCCAGCTTCAACATAAATTATAGCTTGAATCTTTGCAGGAGA
>CALBVY010000044.1 GCA_937969495.1 uncultured Verrucomicrobiales bacterium
AGTTGAGCCCGTTGGGTTTATTGCAAGTGTGAAGAGTTATTTGCTCTACGTGATTGTAGTTGGAGTCAGCCTTTTTCTTTTTTTGTTAGGTTGGGTAGGGGTCTTTTACTTGTGGAAAAACACCCGACGTTTCCGTTTTCCTGCCATGGATGTACCGCGCCGGTTAGGGGCAAATTATGCGGCTGGAGTCGGGGCGATGATTTACTTTCATGATAAGCATGAATCCCCAGATAAACAAAGGGATCAAATGCCTGATTACTTAACGCGATAGGAGTATTTTAGGCACTTTTTATACTGGAAGACACGTTTGCTAAAAGAATGATTTAATTGTTATATAATTACTTTACGGCATCTCATTGAGTGCTACTTTTCTACTGTGTTCCGCAAGGAATGCAAGACAGTCCGATTGGTATTAGTTCATACAGGTTAGGGGGTTTCCTGGTGATCTAGTCCGGTCGGACTGTTTTTTTGTGTATGATTGTTAGATATGGCCTGCAATGATTCTTCTGCTGGTGACTCTGGCACTGTGAGTGCAAGTATAGTGAGTGAAATGATGAATACAGAATAAATGACGCGGTCTGAGAAGTTAAACGGTCTTGTTTGATGATGATCTTTAGAGAGGCCCTAAATCCGCGCTTAGGATTAGTTTCCCATCAATACCAAATTACCTCTTAGTAACATCTATTCCTCAATTTCTATGGTCTTTCCTTCTTCTGGCTCATAGCGAAACTTTGGTAAGGTCCCGGCGATGATCTTTTGTATAGCCTCTTCGATGACGGAAAGCGGAACGAGGAACCACTCTCTTGGTTCAACGTCGAAGCCAAAGCGGTCTTTCAGTTGTAAGTCGAGCCGCGCTGAATCAAAGAACTTGTGCAGGAGCTTTTCGAGCTTGTTAAGATCGAGGTTCGAGACTTTGTAGGTTTCAACAATATCGACGTCTGCAAGGAGGTAGGTAGGGTCTTTGGCAGCGTTGGCGACACGCTTTTTTACCGAGCCGTTAGTGATGCCTATTTTGTGAATTACATTCCGGTTTTTTGCGATGAATTCATTCTCCGATTTACTTCGTAGAACATAAACGTAGCCTACTTTGTGATCATCTGTTTCTTCCTGATCGGAAAACAATGGCCCCAGTTTTTCAGGACTGATGATTCTTCTAGCTGCTGTATCTTCCCAGAGTCGTTTTTGAAATGATCTTCTAAGCATTCTGCTCTCTGTGCCATTGTCGAAGATAACCCTCAATCTACAATCCTTACGTCCCTCGTGATTAACGAAAGTTTCACCCGCTTGTGCAATATAGGCAGTCTGTCCCTGAAAGATAAAGAGTTCTTCAACTGAGACTTCACTCTTGTCTTCACATGGAATGATGGATCGAAGTCCTGTTTTGATATCATTTTTCACTTGCTTAAAAAGTGGTTTGAAAACACCAAAATTCTCACACGCTATTCGCTGTCCAATTTCCTCCGCCGCTTGTTTCTCCTTGGTGGAACGCACGTGCTTCAGCTCCGTGATATCATCGGATCCATCCGTGTTGACACCGAGAGCGTTGAGAAGCTCGTAGTCGGTCGGATCTTCCTTCAAGGCAGACGAAGGTTCACCATCGTCTGTGATCTCTAGCAGACGTTTTGTGTCGATGTCATTGAGGACTTCGCGGCATTCGGGGGACTTACGGAGTCGATCCAGACGAACGGCGTAGAGCTGCTCAAAGATATCGCGATTTTCTCCATGTTCTGGCAATCGCCCGTGCTCTTCTACGAAGCGTTCGACCTCCTCGTAGCCTGCGAGAATACGCTGCTCTTTCGGAGTCCGTGCGGCCTGTTTCTTGGGGGAGGTATCGACGCCAAGTTTGCCGAGCAGATCCAAGTCTTTACTGAAGTCTTCTTTGCTGGCTTTTTTAGGCATTCTGTTCCTCCTTTGCTTCTCTGGCGGCATGCTGCAAGAAAGCAATACCCTCTGCCATTTTCTTTTCCCACGGGTCGGTAGCCGTCAGTGACGGCAGGCGACCTTTTTCTTCTTTAAACCTCAAAGCCCGCTGGGCTAGTTCACGAGCCTCGTCAAGGCTCATGCTGACTTTCTTCGCCTCAATGACTTCCTTAATGCGTTTCAGCCGCGCCTCGCTCATCGTCTTGGCAAGGATCGCATAGGCTTCGCCGAAGGGGTTGATTCGGTCGATCAGGTCAATATCGAGTGAACTTACTTCAAGGGCAAATTTCCGAACACCATCCAAAAGAGCGGTGTTGGCGGTTGGCGTATCTTCGTCAATATTGCCTCTGTTTTCTTTCGCTTTCTGGATCAGGTTCAAGGCCGCGATCGCATGCTGGCGAACAGCCTCCTGATCTTCCTCATCCAGTTCGGGATATTTCTCCTTGATGATCTTACCCATACGAACCTGAGTGAGTTCTTCAGGGACAGCCTCCTCATCGAATAGTCCACGCTCTACCGTATCCTTGTCTTGCACGTAGGCTGTAATTACTTCGTTCAAGTCATCTTGACAAATGCGCTGTGCTTTGTCGCTCTTAGGTTCCGCCAGACCATTGATCTCCATTTGGATTGTTCCAGTCTCGCCATTGAAGCCGATATTTGGTTTGTCCTCCTGATAGCCGTCTTCTCCATAATCGAAGCCCTCAGTCGGGCCATTGTTAGGACGTTTGGGGCGGAATTCGAAGCGAGGCGCAAGCACTTGCTCCATGAGTAAGCTAGCGGCAATGGCTTTGAGTGTATCATTGACCGCTTCCGCAACAGCACCTTCCTCAGCGTCCGGTTCTGCGATTAGATTGGTAAACCGGGCCTTTAACTTGTTCGGAGCATCTCGGGTGGCTCGCCCAATGATTTGAACTATTTCTGTTAGGCTGGAGCGGTATCCGACGGTTAGAGCGTGCTCGCACCAAATCCAGTCAAAACCCTCCTTGGCCATGCCCAGTGCAATGATGATATCCACATACTCACGATTATTTTTCTGAGCTGAGTCTTTCAGTGCTGCCGAAACTTGGTCGCGTTTAGAGGCATCATCATCGACCAAATCAGCGATTCTTAGGACTTTGCCTTCTGGCGTTTTGACCAATTGAAATCCAGTGGCTGGGTCGGTTCCTTGCCATTCGCCAAGCTCTTCAAGAATGTGATCCACTTCGCGTATCTTGTCCTTCGTGCTTTCTCGCGAATTCACGTTTGGAATGTGAATGATCGTCTTCTCGTTAGGATCGAGCACCGCAAGGATCTCGTCGGAATATGGACCTGAATAAAAGTAATAACCGATGTCGAGCTGTTTGAGATACTCGTAGCCGTTGAGTTGTTCGTAGTAGGTGTAGGTTACGGATTGAAACTTCGCCTCGTCTTCTGGGTGCAGAACAGCCTCAGTGTCGCCCCTGAAATAGGAGCCCGTCATAGCTACAATGTGCGCCTTGTCACGATTCATAAAATCGCCCAAGTGCGCTCCGAGCTTGTTATCTGGATTGGCGGAAACGTGGTGAAACTCGTCGATAGCAAGTAGTCGATCATCGAAGGCCTCCATCCCGAACTTATCGACCGCGAAACGGAACGTCGCATGCGTGCAAACCAAGACCTTGGAATCGCTATCGAGGAAGGTTTTCACTGAGCCGACCTTGCCGTCATCGCCTCCTGGTGCATTGCAGAGATTCCATCGGGGTTCGACTGTCCAATCTGCCCAAAAACCAAACTTACTGAGTGGTTCATCTTGGAAGCTGGAGCCAATCGACTTTTCAGGAACGATGATGATCGCCTGTTGCATGCCCTGGTTCTCCAGCTTATCGAGTGCAATAAACATCAGCGCGCGGCTTTTACCAGAAGCTGGAGGTGATTTGATCAGCAGATACTGCTCGCCGCGTTTTTGGTAGGCGCGTTCTTGCATCGGGCGCATTCCAACCTCGTTAGATTTTGCAGAGGTTCCTTTCTGCTCGTAGTTGACGGAGACAGAGGGGATAGATTGCAGTTTAGACATAGGGTTTTTAAGGGTTGGTTTCGGTGAGATCTGACTGTTCCAGAAATTCATGGAGCTTGGCTTGGAGAAACGCCTTATCGGGAAGCTTGGTTTTATATTCTGCTACGAGGGCAGGTGAGAGGGAGCGGCTGAGCGCGTATTCTACCACTTCATCATCCTTGGATGCACAAAGCAATAAGCCGATACTTGGGTTTTCATGCGGCTTGCGGATATCGCGATCGAGTGCCTCGAGGTAGAAGTTTAGCTTGCCCAGATGTTCTGGCTCGAAACGCCCTACCTTCAGCTCGATGGCGACTAGTGCATTGAGGTCACGGTGGAAAAAGAGGAGATCGAGCGCGAAGTCCTGATTGCCAACTTGCAGTGGATGCTCAGAGCCGATGAAGCAGAAATCTCTTCCTAGCTCGATAAGGAATTTCTTGAGGTTCAGGATGAGTCCCTTGTGGAGATCTGCCTCTGAGTGATCACTAGCGAGATTAAGAAACTCCACGAGATAGTTGTCTTTGAAGACGGATTCAGCGCTTGGGTGTAATTGTGTCAACACTGGTGGCACAATTACAGGATTGAGTGCAACTCTCTCAAATAGAGCACCTTTAAGCTGACGTTCTAAAGCGCGACTAGACCACTTTTCTTTCTCAGTCATTTTTAGATAGAAATCTCTCTCTTCAGGAGTTTTGCACTGGCTGATGATCAAGATATGGTGAGTCCAGCTCAATTGTCTCGGCAGTGCTGAGACAATTGTGAAATCTGGATAAATCTCGAAAAATTGGCGCATCCGGTAGAGGTTAGGACGTGTGAATCCTCTCAGACCTGGTTGGCTTTGCTTGAGATAGGCAGCGAGTTCATCGATAGTTTTCTTTCCCCAGCCGTCAGACTGAGTTTTGGCATGGAGGATCTTGCCCACTTCCCAATACAGCGAGACAAGTTCCTGATTGACTGCCTGTAGGGCACGCGTGCGACGCTCACGGATGAGCTGGGCGATCGAGCTGAAGTCTCCTGAATGGGCAGGTAAGTCACTCATGGTTTAGTGGCTCCTTTGTTAGCGGTCATCTTGGTGTAAAGGTCAAAGAGTTTTTCAAGCCGCTCGGTGTCGTTCTTAAAACGGCGGCCAATGTAGATGCGCTCGAGCACTTCATCGTTGCGCTCGTGGGCGGCGCGGAGGTTTTCCGGCATAGACTCTGGCTTGTAGAGATCAGCAATGGTGGCTGGGAAGTGGGCTTCGCGGGCGAGTAAGATGTCTTCTGCACAGCGAGTGAGAGCTGCTTTGTCGTTTTTGGTGAGGGTGGGGACGGGAAAGGTGTTCCAGCCTAGGGTGTTGGAGTAGGAAAAACGCATCTCCAAACGAACGCAAACGGTTCCAATCCAGACCCAGTGCAGACGGGAGGCGATCAGGGCCATGTTCCAGAGCGGGGCGTCGTAAAGGGCGAAGTTTCGGTCGCCGATAATGGTGCCCCCCTTAAGTAAACCGACTGGAAGAAAGTCACGATTTTCTGAACTTACACGTGGAATGATGATTGTGATTTCATTACCTTTCTGGCGGACTTCTCCAAAGCGATGAGGAGTGGCAGCATCTTTTTGAGTTGCTACTTTGCTGCTAGCTGAACGCATTTGGCGAACGCCATCGATTCGTTTTTGAATGCTAGGAGTTAACTGAGCCTCGGCTAAAAGTTCATCAGGAATCCAGAGACAATATCGCTGATTACCACGGATAAATTCAGCAGAACCAAGAAAAGGGCGGATAAATTGTTTCTTTTGTGATATTGAAAGGTTGAGCAATTCTAATTCAGCAGAATCGAGTAATAAATACCCGCCATCAACGGGTTTATTTCCGAAGTCCATTTCTGAAATATTTGCCAGAGGTCTGGAGCTTTTTGAAACAATTACGTTTTGACCTGTAACCAGATAAGCATTGATAAATTCCGTCTCTTTCAGAACTGTTTCCTTATCATCACCAATGGAATAGAGCTTTTTTTGAGGCATGGGCTGATTGCTAATTCCAATAATAGCGACGGTCACCCCTGCGTTATGGCTAGCGAGATTCGCCCATTTAAAGCTCGTGTGAGCAAAGTAGATCTCATGACCCGTCTCAAAAATAACCGGCCAGAGGATCGGCACTTGCTGGCCTTGGCATATGGAGTTGGTAGACACAAAAGCCGATGAGGTAGGTGTGTGATTACCATATTCAGCAGCTTTCATGAACCAGCCAGCCACGTAGTCGAGCGACTTCCAGCTTTTAGTTTTCCCTTCAAAGATGCGTTTTAGATCAGCTTTCTGTTTGGCAGACTGCCAGGTAGATCCTAGGTAGGGTGGATTGCCGCAGATATAAGTTTCCCCTCCTTGATTACGGAACTCGATCTCGGTTTGATTGAGAGGAGTTTGAAAAAGGTCATCGGCACGGTGTTTGACTTGAGTTCCCTCTGGTGGACAGACGCTGAGCCAGTCGAGTTGTAATGCATTCCCACAGGTAATCCAGTTAGCACGATCTAGAGGCAGGAATTCAGCGAGAGCTTCCTTTTGGCCACGGTAGGTGACATCACACTGGTATTCGGCAATGATGAGGGCAAGGCGGGCAATTTCAGCAGAGAAGTCCCGCAGCTCGATACCGCGGAAGTTTTTAACATCGATCGCAGAACGACGATCTTGCTCGCCTCTACGCTGGTTGATCTCAGCCTCAATAGCGCGCATCTCCTTGTAGGCAATGACGAGGAAGTTTCCCGAACCACACGCGGGATCAAAGACACGGATATGGGCGAGGCGGTTGCGGAGATTGAGCAGCTTGCGGCTATTGTCACCCGCTTCATTTAGCTTGGTGCGAAGGTCATCGAGGAAGAGTGGATTGAGCACCTTCAGGATATTCGGCACACTGGTGTAGTGCATACCGAGAGAGCCTCGCTCTTCATCATCTGCAACCGCCTGAATCATCGAGCCAAAGATGTCAGGATTGATCTTCGTCCAGTCCAGCTTCCCAACGTGCAGGAGATAAGAGCGGGCGATTTTTGAGAACCGAGGCACGGCGGGGCCTGCAGTGGGATCAACCACCCTAAATAGCTCACCATTCACGTAGGGGAAGACATTGGCCCAAGAGCGGATTTTCTCCTGTTCACGTTCTTCCAGCTTCGTATCCATCGCACGAAAGAGCTCTGCGATGATTTCATGAGTGTTTGAGGAATCCCTCTCACTCATTTGCTCCACAGTGGAGGTGAAAAGATCATCGCCTAAAAAGATATCCGTGTCTTCAGCAAAGAAGCAAAAAATTAAGCGAGCTAGGAAGTGGTTGAGATCGTGTCGGCGTTCATCACTCGCCCATTCAGGGTTGTCCTGAAGGAGTTCGATGTAGAGCTTATTAAGGCGGCCAGTCGCTTTGATATCGAAGGAACTCTCCTTAATCGCCCGCACCGTGCTGATCCCAGCCAGCTCAAGAAAGAAGCCAAAATGGTTGGCAAAGTCTGGGAACTCGCAAGCCACAGTCTCGCCGTCTACCAAGTTCTCTGCGTGAAGTTCGACACCGTCCGTCGCGAGGGTAAACTTCGCCTTCTGCGCTGCTGTGGCCGCACTTTCACGCATCGCATCGAGTGTGGCCGCAACCTCACCCTCGTTACAGGTCTTGATATGAATGTTGCCCCGCTGTAACACACCGCCGAGATCGGACTTGTTGGTCGTGCCGTTTTTGAGGCGTTTGATCGTCGTAACCTTGTTTCCGAAAGCCTCAAGAAACGCGTATGGAAAAGAATCAGCCTGGTAAGGCTGTTCTGCGAGCAGGGCAACGGCTTCTTCGATTTCTACGGCATTCATGAGGAGGACAGGGAATGTAAAAACTTACACTAGCAAGAGGATTTCCGATCTAGTGATATATATTAATAGGGCATTCTCGCCGATGTGACTCCATGTGGGCATGAATATGAGTAAAGAGCTTAGGTGACCAGATGGAAAGCAGGAAGAGGGGGGCTGGAGGCTTTTTTACCATGCTCTGTGGGGTTTGATTGCGGCTGAGGGAGAGGTGATACTTAACGCTGAATTCTACGGCGAGGACTTGATCGGGTAATTTGCCATATACGGTGCGCTTTGGGCCTTTGGGGAGATGCCTTTCCTAGACAACGATGGTATGGATGTCTAAGTTCCTCTTAGCTATTTTGATGAGGTTTGTTAGAAGGTGCTGGTTGTTTTCCTTTTCGGCGTAGAAAGTGACTGAAATTACGGGATTAAACCAATCTACGGCGATATACTCGTATCTTGGTGTAAATCTCCCGTTTCCGTTAGGGGGTGTGGTGGCTCTCGATATTGAGATGGGGAGGTGAGAAACATCTGCTGGAGTAAATTTTTCATCGGTAAGGAGACGATTCCTTTTGGTATGATGATGCAATGACTTGGCATCATAGATGAGCTGTGTATCATGCCGCCATGTCGCGAAATACGATGTATGCCCTAGTTGTACTTTTGTTGGTTATTCTTATCGGAGCCGGTGGTGGATATTGGGCTGTTAAGAAAATCCGGGCGAAGCAAAATCAAGAGTTTCTCTATGAAGGTAAAATGACTCTGATCAAGGAAGGGATAGATGCTGCAGAGCTTAAAAATGCTTTTCTGGTAGACTCAGTGCTTGATGGTATGATTCAAGAACTTGATCTTGTGACGCGCTGGGAATTACCAGATGCGGAGGCTGCAAAGGCACAGATTCGGCAGAAGTTTAAGGTGAAAATAAACGGCTTGGAAGTGACTTTTCGCTATAAAGATAAGGATAAGAACCTCGCGCAGCAGATTCTCAAAAGATTGGTGGAGGGGTTTAACAAACGCCAATTTAAGGCTACAGAAGGAGCCTTCTGATTTTACTCTGAAAGGGGATTTCTCTAAACCCTACGGATGAGCTGGATAGCTGGCTGGAAGGTAGGTGTTTAGATGTTAGCCATCACTTGATCGTGATCGTAACGTACTTTTGGGAGTTGAGCGTATTTATCATCTGCGGAACGGTAGCCCATGGCGCAGGCTACTGTTGTTACATAGCCGCTATCAGTAAGGTTGAGTATCTTGTCATACTCAGTGGGGATGATTCCCTCCATAGGGCAGGCATCGATGTCTAAGACGGCGGCGGTAGCCATAAGCTGGCCTAGTGCAATATAAACTTGGTGTTTTGCCCATGAAAGCGTGGCGGCCTCATCGAGATTTGCCATGAAGCCGTGCATCATGCCTGCGTATTCTGCTAAGCTGTCTCTTTCTACGTTACGCACTTCAGCGATGCGGTCTAACCAGGTGTCGATATCAGCTGCTACGACGGGAGATTTAGCACACATTACCACCATGTGGGAGCAGTCCACTACTTGGCGTTGATTCCATGAGTGCGCTAGGAGGTCCTCCTTAACCTTGGAGTCTGTGATGGTGATAAACTTCCATGGCTGGAGGCCAAAGGATGATGGGGTGAGCACCATGGACTGCTCAATAGCGTTCCATGTCTCAGTGGAGATTTTTTTCTGGGCATCAAATTGCTTAGTGGCGTAGCGCCAGCTGAGGCTCTGGATAAGTTCAGTAGTAGTCATAAAATGAGGAGGTGTGGGTGTTACTCGTTGTCCACCGAGAGCGGCAGGCGCACGCGTGGGAATTCCTTAAGGGTAAAGTTTAGCATCAGGCCGTATTCCTTCTTGCTGTTACGATTATCACGCATAAGAAGTCCTACTTCGGATGTCCAGCTATCAAAGTCATGGTGTAGGGTGAGCTGTTGAATCTCGAGAGTGCTATCATCTAGCTCCCAACGTTGATAGAAGCCTAAGCCCCAGGCTTCGCTGAGCCGGGTGTATGCGCGGATATCCACGCGGTCACTATCCTGCAGAATGGGGTGATTATTGAGCTGTCTGTAGCCGAGGGTGAGCTCTAATGAATCAGTTGGTAAAACAGTCATTCTACCAGAAATTTCTCTGAAGCCGGAGCCTCCACTTGCAATGGGGAACTGTGTTTCGAGATTAAGCCGCATCCATGGAAGTGGCTGCCACATGATGTCATTGTAGAGATTGGAAAAATCACGATTTAGCTCTGGATCATTCATGAACATATCGATGTAGGTATCCATGGCTAGCCACTCGTGCGTGCGGCCATCTCGCTTAGTGAGTAGACGGTTACGCATGCCGAGACGGGCTATGGACCAATCACTGAGATCATCCACTGCAGTAAAACGTCCTACCTCCAGGGGGCGAGGTCTTGTTGATGGGGTGAGGGTTTCGATACCACCAAAGGAGCTATCGAGCTCATTGGTAGAAAGCTGGGAGAAGTTTGTATAAGGCTGGAAGATATGGAGGAGACCGTCTAATCCCAACGACTCATTGATTACGTCGGGGTAGAGCTTGGAGAACTTCATGGAGAGATCGACTCCTGCTGAGAAATGGCTACGGCTGAAGGAATCGGTGCCATTTTCGATACCCCAGTAGCTGGTATGACCAAAGCCTAACCGAGGTGTGATGGCAATATTGCCACCATGGTTCAGTGGTAGACTGAACTCATGATAGGTATGAAAACGTGTGTAGCCTCGATCGTCTAATAAGCTATTGATTTCATTCAGCCGAGGATCACCAGGGAGTAAGCTCGCGGCCTCAGCTTCCAAATTGTTTTCAAAGAAATCAGCTAAATGTTCACGGTAGATTCCAAAGCTCGTCTGCCCTTCGTGGAGGATGGGGGTTTCAAAGATCGGTCCTTTTACTTGGTCGAGGAATAGCTCTGGTAGGCGGGTATCTGTCTGATAGAAATCTGACAAGCGGAGGCGGGTGTAGAGGCCTGCTAGGATCGAGGGGTTACGATGGAAGATGCCAACTTCGTTATCTGGATTAGGATCAATTTTAAAAGTGCCAGGTTCGAAGTCCTCTAAGAAATACCGATCGCTCAAGGCGGTGATGTCAAATTCTAGGTAGGTGCGGCTGCTCTCAGATTGTTGGAGGTCTAGGCGGTGTTTGAGCTCGAACTTCCATCGGTCTTCGTTAACAAATCCACGGTCTTCAGAGGATCTCTCTAAGGAGGGGTCCCAATCGTTGAGGTAATATGTTTTCAACCAGCCTAAGTTTTTATTGTCCTTCAGGCGTGTGTCATAAAAATCCACGCCCGTGCCGATACCGCGGCGGCTGCGGAGATCAAAATGCCAGCGAGACAGTAGCCAGGCGTCTTCGCGCGCGCCTGTTTGCGCGTCTACTTCGCCCCCTAACATGATGCCGTAGGTGCTGAGTAAGTAGACGCCCCAGTTAGTCTTTGCCCCAGGGAAGAAGTGGTAGCCTAGTTCTGCATCGAGTGGTTGGGAGAGGTAAGGTAGCCAGAAAACTGGGGTGTCACCTGCGTATAGGCGGAGATTTTTAAAGGTGATCTTCTCCCCGGGAAAGATGGTGGTGCGATCTGATTTGATCCAGAAGTTAGGGTCTGCTACATCGTGAGTGGTGATACCCGCGTTATCACCGATGTAGGCATTCTGGCCATCGATTTCTACACGGCGGAAGCGATCTGATTCTAATAAAACAGGACCTAACCGACTCGCTAGTCCCTTGGTTTCCATGGAGCGGGTGCTGTAGTTATAAACGGCACGATCACCTCGGTGTAGAGTGGGGCCTTGGTAAATACTGACGTTACCGATGAGGGTGACGGTCTGTTTTTTGGTGTCGAGCTGTACGCGATCGGCAAAAAGATGCACGCCCTGAGCCATGGTGCCGTCAGGTCTTCGGGTGGATTTCTGAAGTACAGAGACATCGCCAGTGAGGGTGGCTGTTTCTGTTTTGGCATTTACCAGTACGCGCTGAGCCTTCATGGTGAGGCCACTGTCACCCTGCACGAGGACGTTTCCAGTAAAGAGATAAGTGCCCTTTTCTAGGTCAAACTCTAGCTGGCCGTCATTGCTAACTTGAATGCTATCCGGCATGGCTGGCATGCCGCCAAAGTTTGCCCCAAAGCCATCAGCGAAATCAGGCTCGGCAGGGTCTGGAACTGGAGGGATGGCTGGTCGTTTATCCGCCTGAGCTTGGTCAGCTGGTGTGTTTTGTGCCCAGAGAGGTGTGGTTAGCGAGGCACACAGGAAATAGAGAGCGGCAAAAGCGTTAGATTTGAGAAACCTCATCACAGGCACTTTGGATGATTTTAGCCTACTTAGTAAAGAGCAAAGCGAGTGGGGGATCGCTTTGTTGATCGTTATCGCAATGGGGGGTGCGTAAACCCTGAATCTAGGCTGAGATTCTGAAAAATGGTGCTATTTTTTCAAATACAAGCTCGTCTGTGAATTTTGTAATGCGCCGGTGGGGGGAGCAACTAGTGAATCTGCTTTTGCGCCTTCTGCTGAGCATTTCTTAGTGGTGGCTGTTGTCTGTGAGCGAGGTTGCTTAGCTTGCTGATAGCGTAGCTTTTTAGGCTTTTGGTAAGCCACTTTTTGGCGGCAGGCTTGATGAGGAGCATTAGCAAGCCTAGGAGGAAGTTGCTGCGAGGTTTTTTTACTTTTTCACGGCGTTTGCGTGGCCGGCGGAGAATCATGGTGCCCAAAAGCCCCGCTACGGCTGAGCCAGCAAATACGGCCTTGGGCTTACGTCGCACCAAGGAGGTGACTTGCTTTTTGACGTTGAGCTTATCTTTGACCGCAGCGCGTCCGAGAGTGATGGTTTCACGTGAGTGGGCCATCTGGCTGATCAGCTCTTGTTTGCGGAGAGCTACTTGTTTTTTCCGAGCCATTGTTTGTCGTTTTTAAGTTCCTGACGTGAGAGCGCAAAGAGTTCTTCACTGGGTTTCTTTTTTAAAAGAACCACACAGACCAATACCACGAGCGCGTGGATAAGGGCGAGGGCGAATAACACCGCGCACCAGCCGGGCAGCCATGAGCCGCTCTCAGATAACCACTTGGTAGCAAAAGGTGCGAGAACTCCCGTGATGCCTGCTAAGACGAGGCACCAGATGAAGAAGCCGGAAATGGCAAGTAGTGCTAGGTAGATTACCTTTTTCGTTGCGAATGCTGCTGCCTCCTTGGCCTCTAGACTTGCGAGCTCTACGCGGGCTGCAAGGAAGCTGGAAAGAGCTTTTTTCATATCACTGATCGATTCAGGTGGGGAATGGTCCACTATCTGTGAGAGATGTTTCTCGTCGGCCATGGGGCTTTTTGAAATTTGTTAGGATATAAAAAGGGAGGCGAATAGTTGTTAGCTAGAAAACGACTCATGAAAAATCCATGAGCCGTCTCTAGGAAATCAATCTTCTTGGTGTGCTATCGGCGAACGATGATCCCGAGGACAAAGCCAACACCTAGCGCGGTGAGTACGGATTTTGTAGGGTTTTGACGAATGTATTCCTCGGCGCTAGCGTGAGCCTCGCGAGCTTTAACTCTACCATGTTGCACTTGTTCGCCGGCAGCTTGCTTGAGCTGTTGGGCTTTGACGCCGGCGGTTTCCTTGATGTCATGTGCCTTTGTGCCTGCAAAGTCGCGGAACTGCTGGGCTTTTTCTACAGCGCTTTGTTTAAGCTGCTGTGCCTTGGCGTTAGCGTCCTGGGCGATTTGTTTAGCTTTATCGCCAGCTGCACCTCGGAGATCGTCAGCCGCGGCTTGTGAAGAAGGAGCTTCAGAGAACGGAGAATCAGAATTGATGTTGGGGTTTGCGTATGTTTCTTCCATGGTAATTTTAGTAAATGGTTGTTAGCCACAGTTTGAACGCGGCTTTTTTGATGAGCTGGTGTTTGCTATCGAACAGTGGGATAATCACGTCTAGAAAAGGCAAACACTCAGTAAGTAAGAATATTCTGACACTATTCTGCCCTGAACGCAAGAGGGGCTTAGCATAAAATATTCACAGTATGGACAATCTCAGAAGTGAAGTGAAGTGTCCTTTCTAGAGAAAGGGGTTGCTGGATTTCTCCTGGCCAATACTCGTCTCTGATCCGTGTCCTGGGAAAACGCGCGTATTATCTGGTAGGGTGAGTAGTTTTTTACGAATCCCATCTACCAGAACATCTTGATCACCACCAGGCAGATCAGGCCGGCCAATACTATTAGCAAACAAGGTGTCGCCCGCAAAAAGATACGTATCCGCATCGTCGTTCTCCTTGGTGATAAAGACAATACTGTCTGAAGAGTGTCCTGGAACTTGCTCCACACTGAATGAATAAGCACCAGATTCAATGGTGGTGATATTTTCTAACATGTCATCCACGCTGTATGGCGGCACCTCAATAGGAAGCCCCCATTGAGATCGGAATGTTTCTAAAGTAAGATCCTGAGAGTAGGCAGAATGCGCTCGCACCCTCACGCCCTTACTGGCAAGCAGAGCGGTATCCTCTACATGGTCATAGTGCTGGTGGGTGAGGAGAACCTCGCTGGGCAATTCCCCGAGCTGCTCTAGCCATTCTGTCACACCCTTTGGTGCATCAATCAATACGCAGTCTGCGCCCTCACCTAAGAGATAGGCATTGGTCATCACCATACCACCGATGTATTTTCTAATTTTCATAACTTCAGGCGGATCATGTCTCCGCTAGCGAGGGTGTCATGCTCTTTTTCTAGAAAATACATTGATCGAAGGTTTGAATAAATCATCAATTGAACATGTTCTTAATAACACTAATCTTATGAACAGTTTTTTATTGACTCCTAAAAAAGAACGTTTCATAGTCTGGAAAACCAAAAACACCATTGTCATGAGTACCGCAACCGCTAAACCTAATTCCGTCAATCCTGCAGCATCCAAGAACGTCACCGTAACAAGCACCAAGGATGGCGCTGGTGAAGTTACCGAAGCTACTTCAGTAAAAGGAACGAATCCCAAACCTAAAGCCGCCACAAAGGCAGCACCTAAAAAATCCATGGCCACTAAAAATACGAATACTGGCGACGACAAAGTCGCAGCAGCCCGCAAGAAAAATCTCGATCTCGCTATTTCTCAAATCCAAAAAGACTTTGGTGAAACCGCGATCATGCGTCTTGGCGACGGTCACCGAGTGGATGTGGATGTTATCCCCACTGGTAATTTGCTGATTGATCGCGCACTCGGAGTAGGTGGCTTCCCCAGAGGTCGTATTGTAGAGGTTTATGGTCCTGAGTCATCAGGTAAGACCACTCTAACGCTTACCGCCATTGCGCAAGCGCAGAAAAGAGGAGGGCTCGCTGCATTTATTGATGTTGAGCACGCCCTTGACCCTGTCTATGCCGCCAAGCTGGGTGTTAATATTGATGATCTCTTAGTATCCCAGCCAAACTCTGGTGAGGAAGCGTTGCAAATTTGCGAAACTCTGGTGCGCTCTAACGCTATCGATGTGGTGGTGCTGGACTCCGTCGCCGCCCTAGTGACAAAGCAAGAACTCGCTGGTGAAATTGGCGATAGCACTGTGGGAACGCAAGCGCGCCTGATGAGTGCAGCCATGCGCAAGCTCACTGCATTTATTTCAAAAGCACGCACAACCTGTATCTTTACGAACCAGATTCGCGAAAAAATAGGCGTGATGTTCGGTAATCCAGAAACCACACCAGGTGGAAGGGCTCTGAAGTTTTTTGCCTCCGTGCGGATAGATATTCGCCGTATTGCTCAGATCAAAGCCACAGACGGGAGCATACAAGGTAGCCGTACACGCATTAAAGTGGTGAAGAATAAAGTGGCAGCACCTTTTAAAGAAGCGGAGTTCGATATTATGTATAATGAGGGAATTTCCTCTGTAGGATCTTTGATTGATCTAGCCCTCGAATTTGACATCGTGCAGAAGCGCGGTAGTTGGTTCAGTTACTCTGGTAATCAGCTAGCTCAAGGCAGAGACGCTGCCAAGATTGCGCTCAAAGATGATGCCAAACTCTATGAAGAGATTGAAACCAAGGTAAAAGAGTCCATGGCCGCAGATAAGGAATAGGGTAGCTAGGAAATAGTTAAAAAGATGGCTAGAAGAGTGGAGGCAATCGTCTCCAGTCCAATGAGGCTATCACGAATCAGGCGATTACGAATCAGGCTATTACTCATGGAAGCAGCTGCTTACGGAAACGAGCATTAGGGATGGAGTAGCTGTTTTTCCCAAAAGGAAGATGATGCCGGTAACGTACTATCAATTAGTAACAGGGAGATTTTATCCAGCGCAGAAGCCAATGGAGTAGCCAGAAAATTACAAACATTCACCCTGCAAAGGAGCAAAGTAGAGGGGCTCATGCTGATCGATCCAGTGTAGTAGTGTGGTAGACTTTTGGCAAAACACACATTCGGTATCAAAAAAGAGAACGTGCCGTGGTTTTTTAAGCGATGATGGCTGAGTCATCATAAACGATGGTAGAATGACTCTGTATCTTTGATGCAATTCTTGTCAAGGCGCACTGCTTGTGCACACATAGTGCTCGTGGATACAGAGCAATGGATAGCGGCGGATAAGGCGCACTGCTGGCACCCCTTCACAAGGCAAGCGGAATGGGTGGAGGCTGAGCCGCTAGTGCTGGTCTCTGGTGAGGGTGTTTGGCTGCAGGATGCAGAGGGGAGAAAATACATCGATGGTAATGCTTCGATCTGGACGAATATTCATGGGCACAATCATCCGTATATTAATGCAGCCATCAAAGCTCAGCTAGAGAAGGTGGCTCATACCAGCTACCTCGGCTTTGCCAACCCTCGTGCTAGTGAGCTGGCCCAACGCTTGTGTGATTTTTTTCCGGAAGGAGGGCTTGAGAGGGTGTTTTTCTCAGATGATGGTTCCACCGCAGTGGAGTGTGCCGTTAAGATGGCGATGCAGTATCGCTTACAAACTGGTGAACCAGAGCGAACTCAGCTTCTTGCCTTTGATCAGGCGTATCATGGAGATACGCTGGGAGCCGCATCACTGGGTGGTGTGGGGGCTTTCTCAAAGTGCTGCCAAAGCTTTGGCTATCCTGTGCGTCGATTAACAGGATTAGGTGGCTTGTTGGGTTTGAGTGACGCTGAAGTCCAAAAGACTGCGGCAGTTATCATTGAGCCTCTGGTCCAAGGAGTGAATCAGATTAAACCATGGCCAGATGGGATGTTAGCAGAGATTAGAAGCTGGTGTGATACCCATGGAGTGCATTTGATTCTTGATGAAGTGATGACAGGTTTTGGCAGAACCGGAACGATGTTTGCTTGTCAGCACGAAGGGGTGACCCCTGATTTTCTATGTCTAGCAAAAGGTCTAACGGGTGGATATCTTCCCTTGGCCGCTACGATGGTGGGAGACTCAGTTTACCAAGCATTTCTGGGCGATGCGGAGCGTGCTTTTTACTATGGGCATAGTTACACGGCGAATCAGTTAGGGTGTGCTGCAGCACTGGCAAACTTGGATCTTTTTGAACAGGAAAAAACCTTGGAGAAATTACCAGCAAAGGTGCTGTTACTTGAGAGCCTTTTAGCTGCCATAGGGGGAAAATATCATACCGTCTATGAAGTGAGGCAGCGGGGTTTGGTGGTTGGTATAGAGCTACGTCAGCTAGGGGGAGAGGTGTTTCACGCTGCTCACAGGGTGGGTGAACGCTTTTGTCTGTTAGCACGTAAACATAGATTGCTAACACGGCCTATTTTAAACACCATCGTCATCATGCCTCCGCTGAGTATTTCCCATGACGAGATAGAAACAATGTGTGTAGCTCTTGAGCGCACGTTAAAAGAGCTAGAACAAGAGGGATTTAGCAAGTGATAGAGGAGTTTACGGAAAAAACAAAAGTCGCCGTAGTAGGCACAGGTGCTGTAGGTGGTTACTATGGAGCGCGGCTTGCGCAGTCAGGTGTGGATGTTACTTTTCTGATGCGGAGTGACTACGATTATGTCTCTCGTCATGGCCTTAAGATTACGAGTATTCATGGAGATTTTGAGCTGCCAGAGGTGAAGTGTGAAAATAACGCGGTAAATATAGGGGCTGTAGATCTAGTGCTGATTGCCTGGAAGACCACGTCTAACATGTATTTTCAAGAGGTCATCTCTCCCTTGCTCCATGAGGATACCAAGATCCTGACTTTACAGAATGGCCTGGGTAACACGGATCAGCTAGCGCAGCTCTTTGGTGCGGATAGAGTCTACGGGGGGTTGTGTTTTGTAGGTATTAATAGGTTAAGCCCCGGGCGTATTGATCACTCGACCTCTGGTCTTATTAGGCTGGGTAAATATGTGTCGGAGCCAGATGACGTGACTGTTCAGGTTTTAGGTGATTTTTTGGCACAAAGAGGCATTCTCTGTGAGGTGGTAGAAAGCTTGGAGCATGCACAATGGATGAAACTGGTCTGGAACATACCATTTAATGGTTTTGCTATAACCGAAGGGGGAGTGGATACGGCTGTGCTTCTTACTCGTGATGGTATGGAGGACAGGATTCGGAGAGTGATGCATGAAGTACAGACGATAACAGCAGCGTTAGGCTATGAGATCAGTGATAGCTTTATTGATCATCAAATTTCAGTGACCTGGGGTATGCATGCATATCGACCATCGAGTATGATTGATTATGTGGAAGGCCGTGCAGTGGAGGTGGAGGCTATTTGGTCTGAACCTTTACAGAGAGCAAAGGCGCTGGGTGTTCCCGTGCCGGAAATGGAAACACTCCTCAGAGAAATTCGGCTCCGAATTAATCAACGGTGAGAGGCTTTCTAGTAAAGGTATGACAGAATCTGAGAGCTAACACCGTCATTAGGTGGAGATAACCTCTCGCGTAATGTGTTCAGGCAGGTCTATTGTATTTTGCAATGTCGAGAAATTAGTCTTTTATCAGCTAATATCCGTAGTTGAATTTCATGAAATAATCCACCATTTTTAAAATAGGGGCGAGAGCGTGTCTGATGAATACCTTTTCCTTTCAACCAGTCGTAGACAAAGTAGTTCAAAAACTCTCCTCCACAGTGGGCTACTGTATCGACCTCCGTCCAGCCTGGGTCACATGTGTCCCAACTTTCGGCTCGTATTTCGACC
The DNA here is from genome assembly GCA_937969495.1 of uncultured Verrucomicrobiales bacterium. GTDB lineage: Bacteria > Verrucomicrobiota > Verrucomicrobiia > Verrucomicrobiales > Akkermansiaceae > Oceaniferula. The sequence goes on from CALBVY010000044.1 coordinate 18,805, forward strand.
AAGTTTTTGACTCCTGAAGCAGGTTTGGGAGGACGGGGTTTTTTGCCAGCTTGGACCTTAAAACCCCTTAGTAATCGATCAATACTCGCGGCACTAATCGTCTCTAATTGCCCTTTGTTATCGACCGATGTCTCTAAATACGGAGTCCATAATGGCAGTGTATCCTTCATCCTTTTACCGCACGGTTGATCCATCACCAACCAGCAGTTTTTCAGTAATCCGATTACCTCTTATCCGTATTTTTTGTGTGCTCCTCTTTGTCCTTTGATTCCTGTTTTTCGCTTTAGTCCTAGGATGACTTTATTGGCATGTTTTCGTTCCCAGCCAGTGCCGGTTACAAGCTCATCTAAAAGTTTGGTTTTTGCACGTCGTCCAGTCATTCGGGTATATCTTTCCCGCATTTTCGTTGTGTTATTCTTCGATGCTTTTTTCACTCATAGTCATGTTGGCGTAGAGTATCCCTATTTATGAGGCAACTGAAGCTGTTTACAGTTAGATCAAGATTATTTGGGTGTCCGCTTCAATGAGGCAACACGACACGAGAATAAACAGGGTCATCCAGCTAGGGAAATATTGACAATTTAGAGTTGTACTTTTTGTTAGGCGCCTTATAATTTCTGGATGCCCAGAAATCCAAATAAAAATGACTACTCGGGAGGTTTACCCA
>CALBVY010000045.1 GCA_937969495.1 uncultured Verrucomicrobiales bacterium
TCATTGACGGCAGCAATGAGCAGCTTCGCTTCCGTGGAGGTGATGGTACCGCGTTTTTGGTAATCGCGCACAATGGAGAGTTTTTCGTTTAAGTAAGCCTCACCGTATTTGTGGAGCCAGCTCACCGCAATTCCTTCTCCCACGCCGTATTTGATACACTCTTTAACGCATTGGTTTTCTAGGGCAACTCACAGCTCGTTCTCAGGGATGCCTGGTATGCGCATTTGCACGTTTTTCGGGTTCTCGGTTACGCAGAATTGAATCGCGGTGACCTTGCGACCCATACGCTCTAGCTCGAATTCGAGGTGGATGTCTGAGTGCTCATTGATTTCCTGCACAGCAGGCTTGATGATCTTGCGGTTCAGCTCGCGGAATGACTCATAGTATTTCATGCCAGCCACGCCCATGAGTTTTCTAAAAGTCTCGATATCCCAGAAGGGGGTGAGTCAGGGAAAGGTTTTTTGTTTTTTGTAGCGCACGCAGTTCTCATAGAGATTGAGCGAGTATTTGCTGCTGAAGTTTCTCTCTGCCACGAGGCTGATCTGAGCGAATATCTCGGGGTCGTAGAGTTTTTCGCAGAGTTCGTCATCGAATCCATACTCGAAGGAATCCGTTCACCACTTGATCTTTGGTGATGATAGATAGTTGTGGACTTGCCAGAGAGACTCTCTTCCCTGCTCATCGTGCTCGATCCATTCGATCTGAGTAACAGCGAGTTGTTTGAGGGCGTTCTTGATCGATTTGCGGTCTCACGAGTCGTAATCGATAAGCTCACAGAGTGCCGAATAGCGCATCTTGTGACGACGTTTTTTGAGGAGATTTGGATAAGCGTTGAGGAGGAGCGCATTAAACATTTTCCTCTCCAAGAAACTCAAGTTCGCCTCTACATGAACGGTAGCGATATGCTTCTTCACCATGTGATTCTGCTGAAGCATAGCTGGCACGGATGACTTCATAACTCTGTGGTTACTACCAATAATGAAGCCATTATATTTTTTATTGTGCCCATGTCAAAGATATCGATAGGCACGAATCCAGCGACCTATATTTTTCTATTGTGCCTGTTTACAGTATCTCGAAATGGGGCTTGATGGTGTTAGCGTGTTTGCATCCGCATGTTTATGGGAAAACAAGAGAGGTATCTCAGCTCATTTACTGAAGACAGGCACAATACCTTTTTCTTCTAACTGTAGAAGGACACAATAGAACTGCTAACAGGCACAATACTCACCGTAGAGGGGCACAATACCTACTGTAAAGGGACACGATAGTCACTGAAAACGGGCACAATACATCGATAATTTCAGCAAGTAGCTCAGTAAACTAACAGCGGAAAGTATCTAAACCTCTTAAAGAATATAAACAACAGAGAGTGTTGTTTGATATTTGGGGAAAGGGGGAAGGGGGCATGAAGACACACTTCCCTATCAAATAAGAAGATATGAAAATACTCGACCGTGTCAAAGGTCGCTCGCCATGAGTCATGATGCTGAGTGTATTTTACCTTTCTAAATCATCGTCATAGTTCTCTCTAACTTGCTGGGCTTCGTCCTTGGCGCGGTAGAGTGCATCAAAGCTATTTTGTGTCTGCTCTTTGTCTTGATTCTTGATGTTTTCGAGAAGCTGCTCGACGTGCTTTTCCTGAGCAGGAGCATCGAATCCTCGGACTATATTCGTGAGGTCGTCATCGGTGAAAGTAGTTTTATCAGGCATGGTCGTAGTTAGTTCGTGTTTTGTTCAAGGCGTTTACGGCACGCCAATTTAATTCTCTTTAGTTTATCATGTGCAGAAGACTTCGGGATTCCTGTGATCTCAGATACCTCCTCCATCGTGTAGCCATAGCGCTCATGCAGCCAAAAAACGCGTTTGCTGTCCTCGTCATACTCATCGGGGTGGAAGATCAGCCAGAACCGTTGATACGCCTCTAGCTCATCGTCATAGCTCTCTGCCTCTTGTCTTGTAGGCATCATGATTACTGGTGGCTCTGTAGGCTCTTCTGTGAAGTCGATATCGACTCGGCATTTAATCTTTCGATAGTAATCGATGAAGACTTGCTTCGCCTTATGGTAGAGTAAATTCTTCTGATCGATTTTATCGGTATCAAAGTGCTTGTGAACGGTGCTCCATAAATTCTGGCTGAGGTCTTCAGCGATATGCCAATCATTGCAGAGGCTATAGAGATAATGCAGCATCGCACCGCTGTGTTCTTGCACGGCCTGGGTGAATAATTGCTCGCGGGAGGATGATTGATTCATAGGTGAAGTTTGGTTGATGAAGAGGTGAGTTCACCCTTCATCAAATAATACGGGGTGAGATAAACTTCATCCGAGAGAAGTGAGTTTTTTATTTTATCAATCAAAATGCAATAAACTCGGATAGCTCTAGGTGAAATCTCGTAATCAACATCAGAAATCATTTGCTGAAAATGGATATGACTACGAAAGAAAAAACCGACAAGTTACCGCCACTTGAAAAAATCACCACGCTCGTGAATGACTTAGATCAACTGCGTTTTGTGGTTCAAAATCAGGTGAAGCAGAATCAGTCACTTGATGAGCTTATTGATTACTTATATCTGGATGAATTGAGCGACGGTTTTGGGTTATCAGCTGCACTTATGAGAAAGCGATTATTAGCAGCAGGGGCTAAGATCTTCAAACTTGGGAAGCGATACGCGATTCGCAAAGTGGGGTTTCTGGAGGTCATCGAAAGGCTTGAGCAAGATTAACTGGGAGGGAGGATTGCCCAAAATTCAGTAGCTTGTTTGGCTGGTCTCGCATTGCGATAATGCTGTTCGAATGTTTGCAGCATCGTGTGTCCCATATTTTCGAGAACTTTTTGTTTCGAGTTTTCGCCAAGAGATCGCATGTGAGCCTCCAGATTAGAGCCATAGGTGTGACGTGTGATGTCACGAGCCCAAGAGATAGTTTCAGGCACTACTTTAGCTTTTCGGTTTTTATGATTAGGTAGCTGTATTTTCCCAGACCTATCCTTGAATGGTAATAGCCATGCCATGAGCGTATCGCTGAGATCGACGAAGCGTTTGGTGTCAGTTTTGTTTCCAAACCCGACGCGAATCCATTTATCTTGAAAATTAATATCGTCCCATTTGAGCCTACCCAACTCGGACTCAGGTCGAAGACCGGCAAATATGGCAATGGCAAACCAGGGAACTAATTCGAAATCTTTCTGCCATACATTTTCAAGCAAGAGCTTTACCTCGGCATTGGAGAAAACTGAGACGGGCTTCTTTTTGATTTTCGCTGTGGGAATCGATTTGATCGGGTTCACGGAAAAGGCGTCAACCGCCTTAGGCATCGTATAGAGTGCTACGAGGAAAGATCGTAGATGATTGTAGGATCTGGCTGAATAAGCTCCTTTCTCTCGCCAAGCTGGTAGCCACTCCTGCCAGTAGTGAGAATCAAGCTTGTTGATAATCTCCTCGCCGATTGGTAAGAGGTGTTTTTTGACCCATTTATAGGTGTCTAGGTAGCCATCTGACCATTCTCCACCTCGTGTTGCCTTATATTGCTCTAAGAGGTCTATGAGCGTTATAGAGCTGCTTCTGCGCTCAAGCTCCCTGATCCAGTCAGCGCATGCATCAGCGAGCCCCTGATATCCGTAGAGCTGAAATGCGTCATCATAGTATTGAGCTTGATTGAGTAGGGCTTCGTCAAATTTGACAGGGTTTTTTGAATCAAGACTCTGTGATAGATTATTGCGATAATCCTGAGCCGCGGCTTTGGTCTGAAAGAGTTTCCGCTGCCGTTTTCCGTTGAGTGACAATTTTGCACTGACATTGACGACCCATTTACGGGTCTGTTTATCGCGTGTAATCTGCAATTCTCCTTTCTTAGGCATGACCTAAAAAAGCACTATTGGTATAGTTTGACCAGTCCTATTGGTAATCTATTGGTCATCTATTGGTAATAAAAAAATAACGATGTTAGAATTTTTTCGGTGACTCAAATCTCTAAAACCCTTGCAGTATCAACAAAAAAGCACACCCGAAGGTGTGCTTTAATTGAATTGAAAGTGGCTCCTGCACTTGGGATCGAACCAAGGACCTAGTGATTAACAGTCACCCGCTCTACCGCTGAGCTATGCAGGATTTGATTTCCATTGTGTCTCAGTCCAGTGGGCTGGGACGGGCGGGAAAATGCCAGATTTCCGAACCTTTGCAAGAAGTTTTCGTAGGAAAAATATCATTTTTTGATTCTGCTGATGAAGATATAAAAAAACGGCGACACCTTAGTGCCGCCGTAAAAACAATGAAATCTCAGATCTGTGCTCTGTCTATGATTTAGCGGGGTTTACCTCTGCTTCAAGATTGGCATCAAGAAGCTCGCGGCGAAGGTTAACGCCACGCACTTTACTCCAGAGGTAGACGATCGGAGAAGCGATAAAGATGGAGGAGTAAGTTCCCACGATGACACCGAGCATGATGGTGAAGGAGAAGGCGCTGAGTGCCGCACCACCAAAGACAAAGAGCACGAGGACGGCCACAAATGTTGTGAGCGAGGTCAGCACCGTTCTGGAGAGTGTCGAGTTAATCGCTTGGTTCATGACGTCTTTGACATCACCGCGTTTGGTCTTAAGGTCCTCACGAATACGGTCGAAGACCACAATGGTATCATTGATGGAATAACCTGCTAGGGTGAGGAAGGCACCTACGTGGATTAAGGTAAGCTGCTGGCCACTTAGAATGACAATACCGAGAACAATGAGGATATCATGGAAAAGAGCAGCAAAGGCGCCCAGTGCAAATGAAAACTCAAAGCGGATGGTGATGTAGATCATGATGCCAAAAAGGCCAATCAACAATGCCCATACCGCGGTGGTAAGAAATTCTTTACCTAGGCTAGCACTGATGGTTTCCCTTGATGGGGGATTTTTTTCAAGAATGTCATACTTGGCTAACATAGCCTCTTGGATGGTAGGCACATCGTTTTCAGCACAACGGATGGTGAGGAGCTCATCTCCACCAGTGGTTGTTTCTTCTTGTGAGGTTGCTGGCTTGCTCAACGAGAGGTTATTGACGAGTTCTTGGACTTCAGGTTGTGCGATATGTTGGTCTGGTAAGAGCTGATAGGAAAGCTGAGCACCACCGGTGAAATCAATTCCTAGAGCGTTCTCTTGTTTGACCATGATGGTGGAAATACCGGCAAGAAGAAGGATGATGGAGATGGTGAAGGCAAGTTTGCGAAGGCCAAGAAAATCAAAAGCTTTTTTAGGAATGAGGCTCATGAAGCTGAGCTTTTTGATAAGGCCTTTGTCAGATCCCCACCAGAACAGAATACGGGTGCAGAGCAATGCCGCAATCAGTGTGCCGAGGATACCGATGGTGAGGGTGACGGCAAAGCCTTTGACCGTTCCACTGGCACGCCAGAAGAGGATAAGTGCTGTGATCAGGGTGGTGATGTTAGCATCAAAAATAGCTGAAAAAGCCTTGTCATAGGCTGCGGCAATGGCGGCTTTGACAGATTTACCTTTGGCGAGTTCTTCGCGTAAGCGCTCGTAGATTAGCACGTTGGCATCCACGGCTACACCAATGGTGAGGATGATACCTGCGATGCCTGGTAGCGTGAAGGTAAAGCCAAACATGGCCATGGCTCCAAAGATGATGAGAATATTGAGCGCGAGACCAAAAAGAGCGATGATGCCTGCAAAGCGGTAGTAAAGTAGGACAAAGATCAGGGTAAGGCCCAGACCTGCCATACCCGCGGTGAGGCCTTGTTTGACTGTTTCCTTACCGAGTGTGGCTGAAACAGAGCGCTCTTCGTCCACGATGAGCTCATTCTTCAGCGGGTTCATGAGAGCAGAAGCGAGTGCCTTTGCTTCATTGGCATTTGGCATACCAGAAATTTGGAATTTTTTACTCAGAACAGCTTGGACAACGGGAGCACTGAGGACTTCACCATCGAGCACGATTGCTAGGCGGTCACGCTCGAGAGTCATCTTGCTGGTGGTGTCAAACATGACCTTTGCGCCATCGTTATTAAGGGTTACGGAGAGTTCCCCCTCATATGGCCCATAAAGTTCTTGGGCTTGGGTGACGTAAGAGCCATCAAGAGCGGCACGGCGGCTGATGAGGATGTTTTCTGAGGTGGCCTTGCCGTCTTCATCAGTATCACGGTAAACTTTAAGCTCGTAGCCTGGCACGATTTCATTGTCAGGGTCTGCCGCCACGCGATCGGCTAAAATGCGACTTTCTGGATGCACAGTTTTTAGCTCAAGTAGTGCAATCTGCTGCAAAGTGTCTTTGACGGCTGATGCCTCATCGGGGTCAATGCCGGGCATCTGAATGAGGATGCGGTCTTCTCCTTGGGCAACGATCAGTAGGTCACTGGTGCCAAAGGCATTGAGGCGCTTTTCAATGGTGAGAATGGCTTGCTTCACTGCATTGGCAGTTACAGGAACAGGCTCGCCGTCATCACCAATGCTGGGTTGCACACGGAGGGTAAAGGAGGAACCACCAATGAGGTCAATACCGCCTTTGAGGTTGGTTGATTCTGAGAGTGTGGCTTTACCTGTTAAGACATCGCCCCACTTTTCCTTGGGGACGATAGACATCAAGCTGAAGACGGCAATGAGAGCTACGATGATCGTGCCGATATTGCGTTTTTTACGCTCGAAGTCTGTGGCGAAGTACCAGAAAAAGAGCGCGAGTAAGCCGAGGCCGGAGAGAAAGACCAGAAGGCGGTCGTCACTGAAGAGAGAAGCAAGCATGAGTGTTGTTGTTCGTTATCTGTAAATGGAAAAAGTATCAGTCTGAGTTAAAGCTACTCAGACGAAGAATGCATGTAGTCGCAGAAAGCCTATTTGGCAAGTGAGGATGAAGAGTTTGCCGTTGGTGGGCTATCTACGTTTTTTAAAGGTAGGATGAAAGTAGGAAGTAGGAGTGTGGCTTACTTGGGTTCTTAAATTTTGTTTATCCTATCTAGAATCAAGCGCAGACCGTTGGTATACGCTATAAAGAAGGCTTATTTCTCCTTTTCCTACTCATCTTCAGCCTTGGCTGTGAGGACGGTGGCGATGGCGGTTTTGTCGTATTTTACAAAAATACCTTCGGAGAGCTTGAGGCTGACGGTTTTTTCACTGACGGCATTTACGGACGCGTGCATGCCGCCTATGGTGATGACTTTATCGCCTTTTTTCAGTGCTGCCTGTTTGGCTGCGAGAGCTTTGCGCTGCTTCTGCTGTGGGCGAATGAGTATGACCCAGAAGATGACAAACATGAGAACCATCATGATGATGGGCTGGAGATTACCAAGATTGGCGACAAAGAGGTGAGGTGCGTTTTGCATAATTAGGATGATTGGTTGTAGCGGTTGATAAATTGGGTTTTGAAAGCAGAGAATGTGTTTGCTTCAATGTGCTCACGCGACTGCTGCATGAGGCGCAGGAAGAAATGCAGATTATGCAGGGAAAGCAACCTTAAAGAGAGCATTTCCTTAGCTCGGAAGAGATGACGAATAAAGGAGCGGGAGTATTTTTGGAGCGCTGGGTGGGTGTGTTCATCCAGTGGTGAGGCATCGAATTCAAATTCCTTATTTTTGATGTGAATGGGGCCGTCCATGGTGAAGGCAAGACCGTGTCTCGCCACCCGTGTGGGCATCACACAGTCAAACATATCCACCCCACGGGCGATCATTTCCAGCATTTGCGGCGGTGTCCCTAGTCCCATGGCGTAGCGTGGTTTGTCTTCTGGGAGAAAGGGCACGGCATTCTCGATGGCGCGGATCATCTCATGCTCAGGCTCTCCCACTGAGATGCCTCCTACGGCGTAGCCATCAAAGCCGATGTCCACGAGCTCTTTGGCAGACTGCTCACGGAGGTCTGCGTAGATGCTGCCTTGGACAATGCCAAAGGTGAGCTGCTTGGGGGTGTGGATATGGTCATCCGTGATCCATGGGATGTGTTTGTGGGCATTTTCCTGATGCCATTGCTTACAGCGTCTGGCCCACCGTGTGGTGAGAGCTAGTGAGTCTGCGGCGTATTTTTCCTCGCAGGGGTAGGGTGGGCATTCATCGAAGAGCATGGCGATGTCACTACCTAGGGTGGCTTGTATTTCCATGCTGAGTTCTGGAGTGAACATGGTTTTTGCCCCATCTAGATGATTGGAAAAACGCACGCCTTCCTCGCTGATTTTGCGTAGCTTAGCGAGTGACCATACCTGAAATCCCCCAGAGTCCGTGAGGATGGGTTTTTCCCAAGTGTTAAACTTATGGAGCCCTCCCATCCTTCGAATGACCTCCATGCCAGGGCGGAGGTAGAGGTGGTATGTGTTCCCTAGAATAATCTCAGCGCCTACGATGTCGGTGAGTTCGTCTGGAGCCAAGGTCTTGACCATACCCTGGGTGCCTACGGGCATAAAAATGGGAGTCTGCACCTCGCCATGAGCAGTCTGTAAAGTTCCTATGCGGGCAGAGGTGTCAGGGCAGCTCTGATGAACGGTAAATGACATAAAAGAAAAAGGGGGGGCGAGCTAAGGAGTCAGAAAGGCACCAGGCAGCAAGCATCAGCATGCGGGAGTCAATGGCGCATGCGGGAGGGTGATGCTATCAGTGCTGACTTACATACCAGGTAGGCCCATGCCTCCTGTGAGCTTGGACATTTCCTTGGCGGCCATTTCTTTTCCTTTGGTGGCAGCTTCTTGCACGCCTGAGAGGATGAGTTGCTCTAGGAACTCGACGTCAGAGGGATCGACTACAGAAGGGTCAATAGCAATAGACTGGATATCACCTGCGCCTGTGGCTACGACAGTGACTTTCCCTCCGCCGACGCTGGCTTCTACGGTTTTTGCGGCGAGTTCTTCTTGTGTTTTTTGCATGCCCGCTTGCATTTCTTGGGCTTGCTTCATGAGTTTTTGAATGTCCATAATAAGTAGTTGTTGTGATGTGATGGTTATTTTTTCAGTGTGCCTTCGAAGATTTCGAGGGCTTTTTGGATGAGGGGATCTTGGTAAAAGCTATCGTCTGCTGCGGCTTCTTGCTTTGTTGGTTCAGCAGCTTGCTCGGTGGGTTTGTCGGTGGGGGGGCTGGATATGGGCTCGGGGATAGATGCAGGGGGCTCATCGGGAGCTTCATCGATGAGTGCTTCTAAGCCTTTGCTCACTGGGGTTTCTTGTTCAGGAGGGGGTGTTTCCTGCTTGGGTTGAGGGGGGCTTTCTGGAATGGTTTCCGCTGGTGGCTCATGAGCGGGCTCAGAGATGGGGAGAGTCTTTTCCTGAGAGGTGTTAGCGAGGCTCTCGATGCTGCCTGCTCCGGCTAAGGCTTTGATCACATCGCTGATGCGCGCATCATTGAGAGATTGGATCGCTTTGATGAGGCCTATTTCGAAGTGTAGTCGCTTATTTGCCGCCCACTTCATGCGTCCCTCCGAGTCTGCTAGGGTGTCAATGATGGCTAGTAAACGGTCCATTGGCACGTCTGCAGCCAGCTTTGTCAGAGGTTCCCAAACTTCCATGGGGAATCCCTCACTGCCTGAGCTGGAGTCTAGCCGCGTTACTAACAGTGCGCGTAGGCAGCCTATAAGTTCTGCTAGCAGCTGGCCAAGGTCTTTGCCTGATTTGGCCTGTTGGTGAATGAGATCGAGAGCAGTAGGGCTCTTTTTTTGCAAAAGGCTACTAGCGAGTGCCGCCACGGTTTCCCGTGAGGTAAAGCCAAAGATTTCCAGCACATTGGTCTCGGTAATGGTTTCGCCACAGAAGGCTACGAGCTGGTCTAACATGGATTGCGCATCGCGCATGCCGCCATCGGCACCTTTAGCGATCGCCCACGCTGCTGGATCATCCAGTGAAACGCCCTCCTCAGCGGCAATGAACTGGAGATGTTTGGCAATGGTATCTGTAGGGATGGGGCGGAGGTCAAATCTTTGACAACGAGAAATGATGGTGGGCAGGATTTTATTGGGCTCAGTGGTAGCGAAGATGAACTTCACATGCTCCGGGGGCTCTTCCAATGTCTTGAGCAGAGCGTTAAATGCTGCGGTGCTGAGCATGTGTACCTCATCAATGTAGTAGATTTTAAATTTCCCATGAGAGGGGGCAAACTGAACATTTTCCCTGAGTTCACGGACTTGCTCTACGCCATTGTTAGAAGCGCCATCAATTTCTAGGACATCGAGGGAGCGGCCCTCTGCGATTTCCTGACAAATGGGGGAATCTGGATCAAAATCAATACTGGGTCCTTCTGGGCAGTTGAGAGCCTTGGCTAGAATCCTTGCCGTAGAAGTCTTCCCTGTGCCTCGTGGGCCTACAAATAACCAAGCATGCGCTAGCCGATCTCTCTTAATCGCATTACGCAGTGTAGAGACAACATGATCCTGTCCAAGCACATCCTTAAATGTCTTGGGGCGGTATTTTCTGGCAAAGACCTGATAGCTCACGCGGCAGAGCTTAGGTGACTTGTCGCTTTTGAAAATGGTGAAATGAAGAAATTAGCTAAAATGTTCGAGTAACAGAATCTAGAGCTTTCTCATTGAAAGTAGACTCTGGGCAGTTTATGCGTGGGTAGGCGCAGTAGCGCTAATTTTTCCTATGAGTAAATTTCAACTTTTCCGTGATAAAATGCTGGCTGCGGAAGTCAGTGAAGCTGCTATTCGAGCCTTTGAGCGTAATTATGAAACTCTTATTCGTGAAGAGAGTGGGATGATTACTGAGTGCGATATAGAGCCATGCCAGAGCGTGCCTAATATGGGTGATGTTACTCAAGGCAGGGCAGACTTTGATCCTAACTTACTTGCTCAGACGGTGGTGATTAAGCTGAACGGTGGCCTTGGCACTAGTATGGGTCTTCAGAAGGCGAAGAGCCTTCTGACGGTGAAGGGGAATACCACATTTCTTGACGTTATAGCCCAGCAGATTCTCTATTTGCGTGAGCAGACTGGAGCTAAGGTGAGATTTTTACTGATGGATAGCTTCAGCACATCAGAGGATACCATGGAGCATATGGGTGCATACGCAGATCAGGATCTTTCTGGTGCAGAAAATATTGAACTCATGCAGAATCAGGTGCCTAAGATTGATGCGGAATCTTTGGAGCCGGCCACATGGGAAAAGAATCCATCACTTGAGTGGTGTCCTCCTGGTCATGGTGATCTTTATGCGGCGCTTGAAGGAAGTGGTTGGCTTGATAAGCTGTTAGCCGATGGTGTTAAATACGCCTTTGTCTCTAATTCAGATAACCTTGGTGCTGTGCTCGATGCAGGGCTGCTCCGTTACTTTGCGGAATGTGACCAGCCTTTCCTGATGGAGGCCACACGCCGCACTGAGGCGGACAAAAAAGGTGGCCACCTCGCTGTCCGTAAGGTGGATAACCAAATGCTGCTGCGTGAAGTAGCCCAAACAGCGGATGAGGACCTAGCGGACTTTCAAAACATCGAGCGGCACCAGTATTTTAACACTAACAGTCTCTGGATTCGCCTCGATGTGCTGAAGGAATTACTTGAGCAAGAACATGGAGTACTGCCACTGCCGATGATTCAGAATAAAAAAACGGTAGACCCACGCGATAAAACATCCACCCCAGTGTATCAGCTGGAAATTGCCATGGGAGCAGCTATTGAATCGTTCCCTGGCTCCGGCGCTATCTGTGTGCCTCGCTCTCGTTTTGCTCCTGTGAAGACCACCTCAGATCTTTTGGCACTACGTTCAGATGCCTATGAGCAGACAGTGGATGGTCGGATTGCGCTACTCGCATCACGGAATGGAAGGCCTCCCGTCATTGATCTTAGTGATGAATATAAGCTTGTTGATAGCCTCGAAGGTCTTGGTATGCCATCACTTTTAAAGGCTGATAAACTGACTATCTCTGGGCCGGTAAGGTTTGCCGATGGCGTGACGATTGTGGGTTCTGTTCGTTTCAGTAACGAAAGCGGGGAGACTAAATGGGTAGCTGGTGGCACCTATGAAGATGAAGACATCGTGCTTTAGTGTGCGGTTTTTGATTTGTAGGTATTTAGAAATCAATGTGTCATTATCCACGGTCAAAAAAGACATGTTTATGGTGTTGCAACACTCATTTAAACTAGGCATATCGGCCACGCTATGGCGCACTTTACTTCTTTTGATATTCCACAAGACGGCTATGACGCCGTGATTTTTGATCTTGATGGCACTTTAGTGGATTCCATGGGAGTCCACTTTACCGCGTGGTGTGAAGCACTGGCAAAACACGGTTCTGCCAATGTTTTTCAGGAAGATGTCTTCTATGCTATGGGGGGGCGTCCCACCACAGATATTGTTAAGGAGCTCAATGGTGAACTTGGTCTTAAATTAGATCCTGAAATGGTGGCTGTGGATAAACGGAATGCCTTTTTGAAAAATCTGGATCAAGTGGTCATTCATGAAGAGGTGGTGAGCTTTGCCCAGAGCCTTCGCGGTAAAATGCCTCTTGCTATTGCTACGGGAGGAACGCGTATTGTGGTGGAAAAAACTCTGCAAATATGTGGACTCAGTGATCTTTTTGATGAGGTTGTCACCGCAAACGATGTGAAGTCGGGTAAGCCAGCTCCAGATGTTTTCCTAGAGGCTGCGGCTCGTATTGAGGTTGCTCCTGAGCGTTGTTTGGTATTTGAAGACGCTCCTGCGGGGATCATGGCGGCACAATCTGCTGGTATGCAGGTCGTTTGTGTGCCAGCACCTGTGAGGGGCTACTAGAGCCTGCTTACACGATGTCCACTATCACCCGGAATGCACCCGCCAAGGTGAACCTTACTCTCAAGGTTCTTGGTAAGCGTGAGGATGGGTTTCATGAGTTAGAGAGCTTGATGGTGCCGTTAGCGCTAGCGGATAAGCTGCATTTTGAAAAAGCGGATAGCTACTCACTCCGGTGTGATACGCCAGGAGTGCCGCTGGATGAGAGTAATCTTGTTAGTAAAGCGGTGAGAGTCTTTGAGCGTGTTCTTGGGAGATCGTGTCATTGGCGTATTACCTTAGAAAAAAAAGTGCCGCATGGTGCTGGTCTCGGTGGTGGGAGTAGTGATGCTGCTACCACACTGTTAGTTCTTAATGAATTGGAGCAAGCAGAACTCTCCCAAGAAACGCTCGCTGAGATGGCGGCGGAGATTGGTTCAGATATTCCTTTTTTTATCTACCAGCAAGCCTGTCTGATCCAAGGCAGAGGTGAGCGTGTTCAGCCAGTCCACGTCCCAGAGATTTCTGGAGCATCGGTGTTATTACTCAAGCCAGAGTTTGGTGTGTCCACGCCAGATGCTTATAAGAGCTGCCTGAATGCTGATGCCTTACCAGGTGTTCATTACGCTCCTCAGTCATTGCCGTGGGGGGGAATTTTTAATGATCTGGAGAAACCTGTTTTTTACAAACATCGCTTTCTTGCAGAGATGAAGGTATGGCTACTCGATCAACCAGAAGTATGTGCCGCGATGATGAGTGGCTCTGGCTCTACAATGATGGCGTTTTTATCTGATCCATCACAGGCCGAGATCGTGATCGACCGTGCTCATAAGGAACTCGATCCCACATTGTGGGCTGCAAGCACCCGAATGTTGTGAATCCACTGGGCAAAAAAATCCTCAAAGATGTATCGAGGTCTTTTTACCTCAGTATGCGTTTGTTGCCGGAAGCGATGCGTGAGCCGATCAGCCTCGGTTACTTGTTAGCCCGTGCGAGTGATACTCTAGCAGACACGGAAACTCTCGATGCATCGTTGCGAGCGAAGATGTTAGGCGGTTTTCAAGATGTTCTTCATGGTGGCGATCGTAAAGCTTGGTTGCGGCGTGTAGCCGAAGAGGTTACCCCTAAGCAGAAACATGAGGGTGAAAAAAAACTCATGGAAAGTATGGAGGGGGTTTTTTCCTGGTTAGATTCATTACAAGTAGCATCAGGGAGTGAAAATATCCAGAGAGGTGGGTCTAACCAAAGCGAGCAGAAGGGGCGGAGTGCACGCCAACATGATGCAATACTCACCGTGATGGAGCATATTCTTCGCGGACAGAGGCTCGATATCGAACGCTTTGAACTCCGAGATGATTTCTGTTTTAAAAAAGATAATGAGCTTGAGGAATACTGTTATCTCGTGGCTGGTTGTGTGGGGGAGTTCTGGACTGAGGTAGGGTTGATTTCTTTGGAGGATTTCTCAAAGGAGAGTGCTGCTCAGATGAATCTCTGGGGGGCGAACTATGGGAAAGGGCTTCAGCTTATCAATATTCTGCGTGACCTTCCCAATGATTTTAAGGACGGACGTTGTTATCTACCTGGGGTGGATATGACAGATCATGATGTAGTCATTCGTGAAGCTGCCCGATGGCGTTTACGGGCGCGGAGCTATTTAGAGGATGGAAATAGTTATGCGGCTGCGTTAAAGCACCGGCGCACGCGTATGGCCACGGTGTTGCCAGGTATCATCGGTGCGCGCACGCTTGATCTTCTTGATCAGGCGGATTGGGAGCAGTTACAAGAGGGCGCTAAGATTTCTAGAAGTCAGGTGTATCTTGCCGTATGGGAGGCTTTTTGGTTTTAGAATAAGTGTTTAAGCTACGAGATACACTTGCGCGAAGCTTGTGCATGGATTACATCAATGACGTGGCTACGATAGAAACCAAACAGCAACTCCCAGATGCCCATGGGCACTTTGGAACCTACGGCGGAATGTTTGTACCAGAGACCCTCATGGATCCTATGCAGGTGCTAGCAGCGGAGTATGAGAAGACTAAGGCAGATCCTGAATTCCAGAAGGAGTTAGACTACCTCTTACGTCAATACTGCGGCAGACCCACACCTCTTTATTTTGCGGAAAGATGGACGGAAAAACTGGGTGGTGCAAAAATTTATCTCAAGAGAGAAGACCTCCTGCATACAGGAGCACATAAGATCAATAACGCGATTGGACAGATCTTACTAGCAAAGCGTCTTGGTAAAACACGTATTATCGCAGAAACTGGGGCTGGTCAGCACGGTGTTGCCACAGCGACGGTCTGCGCTCGGTTTGGCATGGAATGCATCGTCTACATGGGGCAGGTGGATATGGAGCGGCAGGCTTTGAATGTAGCTCGTATGGAATTATTAGGAGCTAAAGTTGTGCCGGTAACTGGTGGTCAAGCGACTCTTAAGGAAGCGGTGAACGAAGCGCTCCGTGATTGGGTTTCCTCTGTGGAATACACCCACTACATTCTGGGTTCAGCACTTGGTTCGCATCCATTTCCTATGATGGTGCGTGATTTCCACCGTGTTATTGGTGTGGAGGCGCGTGAACAAATTCTTGAGCAAGAAGGTAGGCTGCCGGATATGTTAGTTGCATGTGTCGGTGGTGGCTCCAATGCTATTGGCCTGTTTCATCCCTTTATCGAAGATGAAGACGTGCGTATGATCGGAGTAGAAGCTGGTGGCGATGGTATTATCCCTGAGCGTCACGCCGCCCGTTTTCAAGGAGGTAAGTTAGGTGTTTTACAAGGATCAAAAACCTGGTTGCTAGCTAATGATGATGGTCAGATCGAGCTGACTCATTCAGTGAGTGCGGGGCTAGACTACGCTGCGGTAGGTCCAGAACATGCCTATCTCAAAGACATCGGGCGTGCCGAATACACCTACGCTACGGATGATGAAGCGCTCGCGGCATTTAAAGAGCTGGCAGAAACGGAAGGGATCCTGCCTGCATTGGAGTCCTCCCACGCCATGGCCTACGTTTCTAAAATGGCACCTGATCTCCCTAAAGATACAATCATCGTGGTGAATCTCTCAGGCCGCGGTGATAAAGACGTCGAGCAGGCTGCGAAATACTTGCTCCCTAAGTAATGTCCCAGAGAACCATTGGTATCATTGCAGGTTCTGGAATTTATCCAGAAACTTTTATCCATGCAGCGCGTAAAAAAAGCGGTGGTGCTACGCTGGTTATGGCAGCGTTTAAAAATGAAACCCGTGCAGAGCTCGCAGAGCAGGTGGATGCTACGGACTGGTTCCGTGTGGGCCAGCTTGGGAAAATGATCAAATTTTTCAAAAAACAAGGAGTCACAGAGGCGGTGATGGTCGGGCAGATTGCGCCAAAGAATTTATTCGATCTTCGCCCTGATGTCCGCACCATGATGCTGCTCGCGCGGACCAAGGAAAAAAATGCAGAATCCCTCTTTGGTGGTATTGCTCATGAGTTAGAAAAAGACGGCATCCATCTCCTTCTCGCGACGACTTTTCTGGAAGATATCATGCCCGCAGCTGGTCATGTTAGTGGGCCGGCACTTAAGGAAACGGCACTGGATGATGCACGCTATGGCTTTAGGATTGCAAAAGAAACGAGCCGACTCGATATCGGTCAGACTGTAGTGGTGAGAAATGGCACCGTGCTCGCCGTTGAAGCATTTGAAGGCACCAATGAATGTATTCGCCGGGGTGGAGAGCTGGGTAAAGGGAAAGATATTACCTTAGCGAAAGTCTCAAAACCGAATCAGGACTTTCGCTTTGATGTCCCTGTGATTGGTCCAGATACGGTAAAAAACTGCGCCCGCTCTGGAGTCAGCACCATTGCCATTGAGGCAGGGAAAACACTGCTATTAGGTGGTGACGAGGTAGCCGCGATGTGTAAGGAGCATAAAATATCTATTTTGGCTTTAGAGTAAATTTTTATAAACTGGAACTGTTTCTGCTCTATTATCACACGTGCGCACTTTTTATTATGCATTATTTACAGCGAGGGGTCTTCCTAGATTTCGCCGTTCATGGGCTGTGCTGTGTATGGCTGCCATCGCCGTATGCTCATTAACAAACTGTGTGCAAACACCAGGGAACAAAGCCGGAGGAGCTCGTCAAAGTCTTCAGATCCCTCAACGCTATGACGCTAGCCAGCCCCCCGTCCCAGAGTTAGCGAGTGGACTTTTTCAGGTCTTTCAAGATCCTCGCATGCGCTCTTATGTCAATGCAGCACTGAGTCAAAACCCTCAGCTTCGTGAAAGCGCAGCACGTCTTGAGGAAGCTGGATTTAATATCCGCAGAGCACACTCAGCATCTATGCCGAGTCTGACGGGGAATGCCAATGGGCAGCGATCCAGAACCAACCTTGCGGGCAGAAACACAGCCTTAAGCGCTGGTTTGGATGCCCAATGGGAAGTGGACGTATGGGGGCGCATTCGGGCTGGAGTCACTGCCGCCGCTAGTGATCGTAATGCCGCAGCCGCTGACTACGCCGCAGCGAGGCAGTCCATCGCCGCACAGACAATGCAGGCATATTTCCAGCTCGTGACTACCGAGAAGCGATTACAACTTTCTCAGAGGCGTCTTCAGAGTTTTGAAAAAACCCTCAAGCTCGTGGATCGTCGCTTCGAGGCTGGCACCGGTAATCTAGGTGATCTTAATCTAGCGCGGGCCGATGTAGAAAATACACGAGCACAGGTCTCTGCGCGTGAAGATACACGTGATCAGGCAGCCAGAGCCTTAGCTGCACTCACTGGAGCTTATCCAGATGCTAAGAGAAGAGCCTCCACCTGGCCTGCGTTACGACGGTCTGTACCCGCGAATATTCCTTCTGAACTATTGCTGAAACGACCCGATATTGATGCCGCCTATCAGCGTATTCGAGCCGCAGATACTCGAGTAAAAATTGCCCACCGTGATCTTTACCCCCGTTTTTCACTGACCGCTAGTGCTGGGCAACAATCTACCAAGCTCAGCCAGCTAGCGAGTTCTGGTTTTAGTGTCTGGTCGTTTGCTGGAGGTATCACAGCCCCTCTTCTTGATGGTGGTAATAGGCGTGCTGAGTTAGGTGCTACAAACGCAAGGGCAAAGCAGGCACTGGCGAGTTATCAGAGCACCGTGCTTAATGCATTTCGTGAGGTGGAAAATGCCCTTGGCTCCGAGCTTTACCTCAAGAGACAGCAGACGTCCTATGAAAGAGCACTCAAGGCAGCGCGCAGTGCTGAGTCTCGCGCCCAAAGGAACTTTGAACAAGGTGTGGTGGAAATCTTAATATTATTAGAAATCCAACGCCGCGCTTTTGATACAGAGGAGTCCTTACTAAATACTCAGTCACTGCGTTATCAGAATCGTGTAAGTTTGGCTCTGGCTCTAGGAAAAGGTATCTAACATAGTATTTCATCATGAAAATTACCGTTAAAATCATCGTGCCTCTGCTTATTCTTGCAGGTGCTTTTTTGTTGGGGAAGTTCCTCGTTAGCACCAAAGAGGAGCCAAAGAGTCAACAGCCTAAGCCCATTGTGCCGGTAGTGGATGTTATCACGGTGTCGCCCGCTGATCATACCTCTTCAGTGATTAGCTATGGCACGGTGCAGAGTTATTTTGAAACCACAGTTATCCCCCAAGTGACGGGCAAAATCACCAAGGTCTCTGAACAATTCAAAGTAGGAGAGCGGGTGAAAAAAGGGGAGCTGCTGGCTACGATCGATGCCACTGACTACCAAGCTGCTCTTGCAAGTCAGCAGGCGAATCTGGCCCTTCAGCAGAGAGCGCTTGCTGAAGAAAAGATCCTAGCCCAGCAAGCAGCCGAAGACTGGGTAGCATCAGGTAGAAAGCTAACAGAAGCCTCTGATTTTGTTTTAAGAAAACCCCAGCTCTCTACCGCGCAGGCTAATATCACATCCGCAGAAGCAGCCGTGGACAAAGCGATCATAGATATCGAGCGTACCCAGCTCACCGCTCCCTATGATGCGGTAGTGACTGCGCGCACGGCATCTGTAGGTAACTTGGCCACCCCCCAGGTATCTTTAGGCACATTGATCGCTACAGAAAAAGCCGAGATCCGGCTGCCTCTTACTGCTCAGCAGACGGCACGTGTGGTCATGCCTGCCCAGGATCAAACAAGTCAGCAAACGATTAGCCTGACGAGTCCTAACAATCCAGGTGTGAAATGGTCTGCCACCTTGGCGCGTGCCGAGCCTACCGTTGATCCACAGAACCAAGTCAGCTACGTGATTGCTGAAATTACCAACCCCTACAGTGGGGAGAAGCCGTTGCTGGTAGGCACTTTTGTCAATGCCGCTATCCCTGCGTTACCGATTACCAATGCCTATGAGATTCCAGAGTCGGCATTAGTGAATGATTCCTATGTTTGGCTTGTGAATGAAGAGGATAAGTTACTGCGAGCTTCAGCGGCGCGGATTCATAGTCATGCAGGTCATGTCTATGTAAGTATTTCCTCAGAAGAGATCACGCCTCCTTTACGTATTATCTCACGGCCTTTGAGTAATTTCCGTGCTGGAGTTACTGTTAAGCCTAGTAAGACTCCTGATCAGGATGAAGCCGAGCCTAAGGAATAGACCTACCAGTATTTATTATGTCGCCTTTGGAAAAACACCCCTTCATCACCTGGTTTGCCACCAATCCGGTGGTGGCTAATATTTTGATGTTTAGCATCCTAGCGGCAGGTATATTCACTGCACTAACGGTGAGAAAAGAGGGGTTTCCAGCCTTCGCTGCGGAAAAGGTAACGGTGGTCGTACCCATTCGTGGAGGCACGCCAGAGAACGTGGAGCGAGGGGTGGCGATTAAGATTGAAGAAGCCCTGCAGTCGGTAAATGGGATTGATCATATCAGATCGGTAAGCCAAGAGAGTATGGCTACTATTACCGTTCAGGCTAAGGAAGGTTACCCAATTTCTAAGCTGCTTGATGATGTCAAAATACAAGTGGATGCTATTCCCTCATTCCCTGAGCAAGCGGAAAAACCGGTGATCACGGAGACAAAACGTGAAAATACAGTGCTCTGGGTGGAGCTCTACGGTGATGCCTCAGAAGAAGTGCTGAAAGAAACTGCTAGACGTGTGAGAGATGAGCTTCTGAGACAGCCTGCTATTTCAAAGATCGAGACCTTTGGTGCGCGTGACTATGAGATTTCTATTGAGCCATCCGAGGAGAAGCTCCGGTTTTACAATCTAACATTTGGTGAGCTGGCTGATGCTATTGCAAATAATTCCATCGATCTTGGTGGTGGGGTAGTGCGCTCTCAGCGCGGGGATATTTCCTTACGTGCGCGTGATCAGGCATACCGGAAAAGAGATTTTGAGAATATTCCCGTGCGTATGAATTCAGATGGCACCCGCATCTTTGTGAAAGATGTGGCGGATGTGAGAGATGCTTTTGTGGATCAAGAGTTTATGAATCGTTTTCGTGGGAAGCACACGGCTAGTCTACGCATCCTTACTGAAGGGAGTGACGATATCGTGGATGCTGTGAATCAGGCCCGTAAGGTGGTGGAAGATTATGAAGACCTTCCAGAAGGAGTAGAGCTAGCTAGCTGGTTAGATGGCGCTACTAATATTCGCGACCGCCTTGTTCTGTTAGGTAAGAATGGAGGGTTAGGAGTGCTCTTAGTGCTGGGTATTCTCATGATTTTTCTTAACCTACGTTTGGCCTTTTGGGTAGCCATTGGTATTCCTGTGTCACTGGCAGGGGCAGTTATCCTTTTTCCGATACCTGGACTAGACCTCTCGATCAATGTTATTTCCGCCTTTGGTTTTCTCGTGGTTTTGGGGATTGTTGTTGATGATGCTATTGTTATTGGTGAGTCCATTTACTCGGAGAAAGAGAAACAAAAAAATATTGATGATGAAGGTAGCCCATTGCGGGCTACTGTCCGCGGTGTTAGCAAGGTGGTCACTCCAGCCACCTTTGGGGTGATTACTACGATTGCCGCCTTTCTTCCACTCACTCAGGTAAGTGGGAGGATGGGGAATGTCTTTGGGCAGATCGCCACTACGGTGATCTTCTGTCTGATATTTTCACTGGTGGAGTCAAAGCTGATTTTGCCATCCCACCTCGCACATATCAACGTGCATAAAAAACCAGGCAATGCCATTTCGCGCGCTTGGTCGAGATTTCAGAAAGCTGTTTCAAGAGGGCTTCTCTGGCTGATTGATCAAGTCTACCGTCCGGTGATTCGTTGTTTGATTCCATGGCGGTATGCGGTTTTAGCAGGGTTTATTGCTGTGTTGATGGTTGTGATTTACCTGTTTCCCGCTGGGCAGTTACGCTTTGTCTTTTTCCCGAATATTTATCAGGATAATGCTTCGGTAAACTTGGAGTTAGAGCAGGGGCAGTCTGTGGAGTATTTACATGCTAATGCGGACCGTATTGCCAATGTCGCTAGAGAGTTAGGGGCAAGGTATAAAGAGCAATACGGCCATAATCCATTCCAAGAAATTCAGATTTCCGCCAGTTCTAATACCAAGGCATCCATCGCGGCGGAGATGACACGCTCCACCACACGGGAGTTTCTTCCTACTGAAAAAATCATTAAGGACTGGAGGAAGGCTGTGGGGCAGATAGCAGGAGCAAGATCGCTAACGCTATCATCACGAGCAGGGCCGCCAGGTGGAGATTTGGTGGTGAATTTGGAAAGCGAAAATCTTGAGGAGCTCAAGGCGGTAGCGGATGATATGAAGCGCGTCATTGCTACCTATCCGGGGGTCTATGATATTCTTGATACCTTTGATTCAGGGAAACCAGAGATCCTTTATTCGATTACCCCTGAAGGGCAGGCGGCTAATTTGAATAAACGAGACCTTGCCCAGAATGTGCGTGATGCATTTTTTGGTAGAGAGGCTCAGCGAGTGCAGCGTGGGCGAGATGAGGTAAAGGTGATGGTGCGTTATCCTATCGAGCAACGAAGTTCTATTGATACGCTAAGGAACATGCGGATTCGTAAAGCGGATGGGACCACTGTGCCGTTCTCTGTGGTTGCTAATACAACCTATTCGGAATCGCTAGCTTCCATCGAACGATATGATAACAAACGCGTAGTGGCCGTGGAGGCATCCATTGATAAGGCTGTTACTTCTTCAGAAGAAATTCTCGCCAGACTAAAGGAGGAGTATTTTGATGAAATGAAAGCAAAGTACCCAGAGATTTCCATTAGCCAGAGTGGGGAGGCAGAGCAGAGGGCGAAGTCGATGAAATCTCTCTTGGTAGGTTTTGCATTCTCAATTATCTTTATCTACATCCTGATCGCTATTCCTCTGAAGAGTTATGCCAAGCCTCTCATTATTATGTCAGTGATTCCGTTTGGAGTGATTGGTGCTTTGTTAGGACATTATTTGATGGGGATTCCTGTTTCTATTTTATCAGTTTTTGGGATTCTAGCGCTCTCTGGAGTGGTGGTGAATGATTCACTGGTGTTAGTCTGCCGCGTGGGTGATCTGCGTGATGAGGGGATGAGTATGGTCGATGCTTGTCGCAGCGCTGGGGCAGATCGGTTTCGTCCTATTTTGCTAACGACGTTGACAACATTTTTTGGTCTTGCTCCTTTGTTATTAGAAAAAGAAGTGCAGGCACAGTTCTTAAAGCCAATGGCGGCCTCACTGGCATTTGGTATTCTCTTTGCAACTATTATAACGCTTATTTTACTGCCCTTGTTGTTATTGATAGCTAAGGATATTAAAACTGGATTTCAAAGGTGGATGAACTGGTAGAGGGTATATTTTTCATCGTAGCTTCATCATCATTTCACAAAGCTGAGCTATTGTGTGGCTATGCAAAACGATAAAGAAGCTATCAAGAAGATTACCGTGCGCCTGCCTCACTCTGTTTACCACGTATTACGGAATCAGGCGTATCAGCAGAACGTTTCCCTGCCTGATTTTATCCGGAGAAAAATGGATATCAAACCACGGAAAGAACCTGTGAAGACGGATGAGGGGCGTTCTTTGGCAGCTCTTCCATTACGTGAGATTCTAGCGCAAACTACCCCAGCTGGTTTTGATCCTGATGATCGATTGGATTTTTTCCATGGCTGATTTTTTGAGACGTGATAGCTAGAGCGTATGCCTATCGAGATTGAGCGTAAGTTTCTAGTGTCAGGAATTCCACCATTGGGAAATGGAGTGACGATGGTGCAGGGGTACTTGTGTCATGATCGTGATCGCACTGTCCGTGTGCGAGTGGAGGGGGGGCGTGCAGTTTTAACGATTAAGGGAGCAACGGTAGGGATTTCTCGGGCTGAATTTGAGTATGAGATTCCACTGAAGGATGCAGAGGAACTTCTCAAGCTGGCGGTAAGTCCCGTGGTTAAAAAAACGCGTTACTACCATCAGTTAGGTAAACATGTCTGGGAGATCGATGTCTTTGAGGGAGAAAATCAAGGTCTCATCGTCGCAGAGATCGAACTTACTGCTGAACAGGAAGAATTTGAAAAACCAGAATGGATCGGGCAGGAGGTGAGCCATGATGGGCGGTATTCAAATTCCGCGTTGGCTCAGCTTCCTTATTCACAGTGGTAGAGGTCTAACTGAAGTAATCAACGCCAGCTTTGAACAGGGGCTGGATTTTTTCTCCTGGGATGTTTTTAGCGACGTCGTTACCGCGGCGTTCTGTGTGTCCCATTTTACCGAGAACTCTTCCACAGGGACTGGTGATACCCTCGATGGCGTAGAGTGATCCATTAGGGTTATAGCGGATATCCATGGAGGGATTTCCTGAGAGATCAGTGTACTGTGTAGCGATCTGGCCGTTTGCTGCTAGGGCTTTAATTTCCTCCTCAGAGGCATAGAATTTACCTTCTCCGTGAGAAAATGGAACGGTGTGTAGATCTCCTAGTGTGGTATGGGAGAGCCATGGTGACTTGGTGGAGGCAACGCGTGTGGTGGCGTAGCAGGCGATGTGTCTGCCGATGTCATTGAAGGTGAGTGTGGGTGCTCCTGCTTGAGGTTCACGGATTT
This sequence comes from uncultured Verrucomicrobiales bacterium, assembly GCA_937969495.1. Lineage (GTDB taxonomy): Bacteria > Verrucomicrobiota > Verrucomicrobiia > Verrucomicrobiales > Akkermansiaceae > Oceaniferula. The sequence goes on from CALBVY010000045.1 coordinate 23,613, forward strand.
CACCGTAGGGAACGAGGCCAGTTTTGATGAGTGCTTGGAAGCCATTGCAAATACCTAACACTAAGCCGTCACGATTATGAATTAAGTCCATGATGGCATCAGATACCATGGGGTTACGGATGACGGTGGCGATGAATTTACCTGAGCCGTCTGGTTCATCTCCTGCTGAGAATCCTCCAGGGATCATGAGGATTTGAGACTCGCGAATTTTAGCGGCGAGGGCAGTGAGGGAGTCTTCAACTGCGTCAGAGGTGAGGTTACGGAATACGAGGATCTCTGAGTCTGCGCCAGCTTCATTGAAGGCCTTCGCAGAATCGTATTCGCTATTGGTTCCAGGGAATGCTGGGATGATGACTTTGGGGGATGCGGCTTTGGTGCTGCCGATATGTGTCTCTCCCTCATAGCTGAAGGTGTTGATTTGACGATGGGCTGCTGTGATATGCGTCGGGTAGGTGGACTCTAATGGTGTGGCCCATGCTGTTAGTATGTCGCTGAGAGGTATACTTTCAGAACCAATGGTAATGCTAGCATCTGGATGGGTGGTGCCGATGTGCTGTGCGTCGAGTTCCGCAGGGAGAAGTTCCCCATTTTGCACCTCAATGATGAAGTTGAAATAAGACTCTGTGTAGAGTGTTTCATCATGGATATTCAGTGTGGCTCCAATGTGGTTTCCGAGCGCCATGGTGCTAATACCTGCGGCAATACCGCCTGAGGCGAGCGTGTGCATTGCGCGGATTTTTCCATCTTTGTTAAGCGCGTGAAGGATATCGGCAATGCGGATGAGGGCGGCGAAATCTGGGATGTGGTTTTCATCGCGTGGCACCTTGATAAAGAAGAGGTCGCTGTCTGTTTCCTTAAACTCTGGAGAGATAGCGAGGGTGCTTTTTCCAGGGGCAACAGCGAAGGAAACGAGGGTGGGGGGGACATCAATATCATTGAATGATCCTGACATGGAGTCTTTACCGCCGATGGCTCCGAGGCGTAGTTCATTCTGTGCGGTGAAAGCGCCTAACAGTGCGGCAAAAGGTTTGCCCCAGCGTGCAGGGTCAGTGCCTAGTTTCTCAAAGTATTCCTGCAATGTGAGGCGGATATCACCGAGGTGTGCACCTGCGGAGACGATGCGGCAAACAGATTCGGTCACGGCATAGAGTGCGCCATGGTAGGGGGACCAGCTTGCGATGTGAGGATTAAATCCCCACGCCATGTAGGAGCAGGTGGTGGTGTTTCCTTTTAGCAGTGGGATCTTGGCCACCATGGCATCTGGTGGGGTGAGCTGGTGCTTGCCTCCAAAGGGTGAAAGCACCGTGCCTGCGCCTACTGATGCATCAAACTGCTCACCTAGGCCTTTTTGGGAAGCGGTGTTGAGGTCACTGAGGATGGCGGTGAATTTGGAATGATGCGTGGGTAGCTGTGAATGATTGATTGCTGGTAGCGCTCTGCCAAGTGGGCAGGTGGAGCTGTTGGGTGTGGTGACCTCCACTTGACTCTCTAAGGTCACGCCATTGGTATCGAGGAATTCACGGGAGAAATTGACGATTTCCTTACCGCGCCATTTGATGATGAGGCGGCCTGTGTCTGTGACGTCGGCCACATGGGAGCACTCTAAGTTTTCTAGAGCACATTCCGCCATGAAGTAGTCGATCTCAGAAGGGTGCACACAGATCGCCATCCGCTCTTGAGATTCTGAGATGGCAAGTTCGGTGCCGTCTAGTCCGGCGTATTTTTTCTTAACAGCGTCGAGATTAATTTCGAGAGATGGAGCGATTTCGCCAATGGCTACGGATACACCACCTGCTCCGAAGTCGTTGCAGAGCTTGATCTTCTTGGCCAGTTCGGCTTTGCGGAAAAGGCGTTGGATTTTACGCTCGGTAGGAGCGTCTCCTTTTTGCACTTCGGCGGAGTTATTAAGGGCGGTATCGGTATGTTCCTTTGATGAGCCAGTGGCGCCACCCACTCCATCGCGGCCGGTGCGGCCACCAATAAGCAGGATGACATCACCAGCGGTGGGGGTGCCACGAAAGACATTTTCCTTGGGAGCGGCGGCAACTACGGCACCTATTTCCATCCGCTTGGCGACGTAGTTCGGGTGGTAAACCTCAGAGACCTGCCCTGTGGCGAGACCGATTTGATTCCCATAGGATGAGTAGCCATCGGCTGCACCCTTACAGATCTTGCGTTGTGGAAGTTTCCCTGGAATGGTGTCTGCAAAGGGTGTGCGGGGGTCTGCTGCACCCGTGACACGCATGGCCTGAAAGATGTAAGAGCGGCCAGAAAGGGGATCACGGATACAGCCTCCGAGACAGGTGGCGGCACCACCAAAGGGTTCTATCTCGGTGGGGTGATTGTGCGTTTCGTTTTTAAACATCAGCAGCCACTCTTGTTCCTCCCCATTGATGTCCACGGGGATGACAATGGATGCGGCGTTGATTTCCTCTGAGATTTCTACGTTATCGAGTTCACCTGTTTTGCGCAGTTCTTTCATGCCGATCAGGGCGATGTCCATGAGCGTTTCAGGGCGGGTGCTGATCTTATCACCGTAGACTTCATTACGGATTTCCTGATAGCGGTGGTAGGCATTTTGAATAACCTCGGTGCCGTTCTGGAATGTTACGGTATTAATTTTGGTCGCAAAGGTGGTGTGACGACAGTGATCAGACCAGTAGGTGTCCAACATTTTGATTTCCGTGATGCTCGGGTTACGTTTTTCTTGATCACGGAAATAAGTCTGGGTGAAGACCATATCAGCCAGTGACATGGCGAGCCCCATCTCTGAGCGTTTGGCGGCGAGTGCTACTTCGTCTGCAGAGATGAACCACTCAAGGATCTCTACATCAGCGGGTGTGTCTGAGTGTGTTCCAAGAGTCTCAGGTAGTAGCATGGACGCCTCACGTGAATCTACGGCATTGATGACGTATTGTTTGATTTCCGTAATTTCACTCTCTGTAAGTGAGCCTTTAAGCACGATAATACGGGCAGAGGCTACGAGGGGGCGTTCATTGTGGGTTAAAATCTGCACACACTGAGCGGCGGAGTCTGCACGTTGATCAAACTGACCGGGGAGAAATTCTACTGCAAAGGCTGTCTCATCAGCTGCAATGGAAAGCTCAGGAGTGGCTGACGCAATCTGTGGCTCAGAGAAGATTAGCTTGGTGGCATTGGCAAACTCCGCATCCGTTAGCCCCTCTACATCATAACGTTGGAGGATCCGAATACCTTCGAGGCGATCGAGACTGAAATTTTCACGGAGATTGTGCAGGAGTTCGCGGGCAGGTGCATTGAACTCAGATTGTTTTTCGACGAAGACGCGGTGCATGATATGTGCTAGGTAGTGGCCGTATGAAACGGAAAACGGCATCCTAGGAGGAAGTTTTCACTGGGCAAGACCAATGCGCACTGAAATCACAAAACAATATTTGTTTTGAAAAACAAACTTATGGGAATAAACCCCTCCATGAATCATCTTACATGAAGATTACAGTCTATAACAAACACAGAACCCATACCCAAAAATCCATACCCAAAAATGAAAACAATCACTCAATTCTTATCTAGTGCCTTTATTCTCGGCTGCACGCAAGTCAGCATGGCTGCCGCTGATTGTGGTAGTGAAAAATGCGAGACCTCAAGTGCCGTAGCTCTCAAAGCAGTGGTGAAAAGCGCATGTGCGGACAAGGCCAACTGCGAGGATGCAGCTCTAGCTGAAGGGCAAGAGCGTGTGCAATACCTTATTAAAGGAATGACCTGTGGTAGCTGTTCGAGCGCGGTAACAACTTCGCTTAAAAAGATAGCAGGCGTTACTGTGCAAAAAGTCTGTCACAAGTCAGGTATTGCGACCATTGACTTCGATGCTGCCAAGGTGAAAAAGGCAAACCTCATCGAAGCTATCAATCAAGGTGATTTTACTATCACCGCTGAGCGCGTCACTGTGCCTGTATCAGGGATGACCTGCACATCATGCACAGGTAAAGTCACCAAGGCTCTCAATGCAATTGAAGGGGTGACGGTAAAAACGGTCTGCCACAAAAGTGCTAAGGCAGTGGTGGATGTAGTTACCAGTAAGAGTAGCCGCGCTGCTGTTGTTAAAGCGATCACAGCGAGTGGATATAAAGTCAGTTAGCTATCTAGCGATTTGTTATCAAAGCAGATCGATAAAGCCTAGCCTAGAACGTAAAGCCGTTTTTTTTATTTGCTAAATACTCTGTACACGCCGATATAAAAGCCAATGAGCAACTGCTCATATCATCTTGGTAAAGGTGCAAGCCTTTCCCTCCAAAACCAATAACCAATACAATATGAAAAAAGTAATTAACAACCTGTCTGTCATGTCCATTCTTGCCGTGTCAGCCTTTGCCCTGAGCTCATGTGCTGCTACTAAGTCAGATTGCACCAAGGCATGCTGTGGCTCTGCGAAAGCGGATAAGTCAAGCTGTGCTACAAAATGCTGCGCTAAAAAGTCCTGTGACACCGGAGCAGTTAAGTGTGGTACTAAAAAGCACTAGTCGGCGCTTCGTTTGAACGATTAATCAGACTCGGCAGTAGAACGATGTGTTCTCTGCCGAGTTTTTTTGTCTTCCCATCTGTCTACTCTGACGCGATGACTGCGGTGCGGTGAATTTGTTTCACCATGATACATAGGTATGCATACGATCCATAGTCTCGAAGAAATCAAGTCCATCACTAGGGGATTACACATTGCCCTTGGCGTCTTCGATGGTGTTCACATCGGTCACCAGGCTGTGATTAAATCGGTGGTGGATGCCGCTCAGCTGGATGGGGGGTGCGCTGGAGTGTTGACCTTTGACCCTCATCCTATTCAGGTGCTTGCGCCGCATGTAGCACCTAGGCGCATACTGGCTTCCCTGCAGCATAAGGAAGAATTATTATCTGATCTTGGTATTGATTTTCTGTTAGTTATTCCTTTTACAGAAGATTTTGCAAAGCTGGATGCAGGATGTTTTCTGAAGAGTCTGAATGAGGCATGCCATGAGCTGCGAACTTTAGCGATGGGTGAAGACTGGAAATTTGGCAATCAGCGTGGCGGTGATGTTAGCTTGTTGAAAACCTTTGGAGCGCAGCACGAGATCGAGATCAAGGCGATAGGTGCTGTTATGTTAGATGGGGAAAGGGTAAGCAGCACGAGGATTAGACAAGCTCTCCGTGATGGTAATTTAGATTCTGCTGCTGCTATGTTAGGGCGTGAATATAAAGTGCTCGGGACGGTGGTGGAGGGGAGGAAGCTAGGAAGGGAGTTAGGATTCCCCACGGCAAACCTCCGGGTTCATAATGAGCAACTTCCGCCAGATGGTGTTTGGGCTGTTGATGTGACCTTGGATGATGGCTCTGTCTTTCGAGGTGCAGGAAACCTGGGTGTGAGACCTACCGTGGAGGGAGAAGAAGGCAGAAAGCTTTTGGAGGTTCATTTACTCGATTATCAGGGGGATCTTTACGGCAGAGATATGGTGGTGCATTTCCTAAAGCACGTTCGAAATGAGCAGAGATTTGAGAGCCTGGATGAGCTGAAGGCGCAGATTCGGCGTGATGTGAAAATGTGCCGTGCCACCTGAGGGGAGGTATTTTTTAAACGTCTTTTGGTGATAACGCATTGACCTGAGACACTGGCTGTGGCTAGTAAATGCAGCTTCTTTTTTACTATGAATCCACCTATCACAGTCTCCGTTACAGGTGCAGCCGGTCAGATCGGCTACGCACTTCTTTTCCGTATCGCATCCGGTGCCATGTTTGGCCCTGATCAACCCGTTAACTTGCGTTTGATTGAAATTGAGCCTGGTATGAAGGCTCTTCAGGGAGTGATGATGGAACTTGATGATTGTGCGTTTCCTTTACTTAGTGACGTAGTAGCTACCAGTGATCTCAATGAAGGTTTTAAAGGGGCTAACTGGGCATTACTGGTAGGTTCTGTACCTCGTAAAGCGGGTATGGAAAGAGCGGATCTACTTAATATCAATGGTAAAATATTTACCGGACAAGGGCAGGCTATTGCCGCTAACGCTGCTGATGATGTCAGAGTGCTGGTAGTTGGTAATCCATGTAATACCAATGCTCTGATCGCCATGAATAATGCTGAAGGCGTGCCCAATGATCGCTTTTTTGCGATGACTCGTCTGGATGAAAATCGTGCCAAATCTCAGCTCGCTGCGAAAGCTGGGGTGCATAACCGTGATGTCACCAACATGTGTATCTGGGGGAACCATTCAGCCACGCAGTATCCAGACTATACCAACGCAAAAATCAACCATGCCCCTGTAACTGATGCTATTTCTGATACGGACTGGCTTCAGGGAGACTTTATTACCACCGTCCAGCAGCGTGGTGCTGCGATTATTGCCGCTCGTGGTGCTTCTTCTGCTGCGTCCGCTGCCAATGGTGTGGTGGACACTGTCCGTAGCTTAACCACGCCTACTCCAGAAGGTGATTGGACCAGTGTAGCAGTTTGTTCAGATGGCTCATACGGTATTGATGCAGGATTAATCGCCTCCATGCCTATTCGTGTGGATGCAGATGGCCGGTGGGATATCGTCCCAGGAGTTAAGCTCGATGAGTTTTCACGTGAAAAAGTAGACGCCTCTGTGCAAGAACTTCGTGATGAGCGTGATGCTGTATCAAGCTTGTTGGGATAATCTCGGTGGCGCACTCTGCATGGGGTAAAAACTTGCCTCATCGATGTGAAATAGTATGTTTATCTTTATGAATGGCCTTGCCATAGCACTTTTGATGTTGCTCTCCCTAGCATCATCTATTTCCTCGGTAAATGCTGAGGGGATGAAAATTGCGTCTGTAGATGTTAGGAAGGTATTTAGCGGATGGGAATATGCAGCGGAGGTCGAAGCGAAGCTGGAAAAAAAACGACAGGCTCTTGAGGAGGACAACAAGGATCGTTTAGCCGTGATTGAGCAGTATGAGCTGGAACGCAATGAAGTTTATCAGGCGTTTCAGGCAAAACGTGACTCAGTTAGCGTTGAGGAAAAGGCGAAGTTTCACAGTGAGTTGATGGAACTGCGTAGAAATGCCTTTGCCCTCGAAGAAAATCGACGGAATTTTTATGTAAAAGCGAAGCAGAATCTAGACCGTGAAGGAGCCATTCAATCAAGGCTCATGCTCGATCAGATTACGGAAGTGATCCAGGCATATGCACAGGCTGAAAGCTATGACATGGTCATCGAGATGGGTGGCCATACCACACAGCATCTTCCTTTTTTCCTACACCTTGATCATGCGGAAGATATTACGCAAGTGATCATCAAGCGCCTTAACGGCACAGAGTAGCGGCTCGTCATTTTTTTCAACATACTACCTACTTATATATGCACCTGACATTGGATGATCTTGTCTCACTCACCGGGGGACGGCTTGTTCGTTCTCAGAATGCAGAAAATGAGGGGCTCTTTTCCGGAGTAGCATCATTGGATGAGGCTGGAGTAGATGAGGTTTCTTTTTTAGGGAACGAAAAGTATTACCAAGATTTTCTGAGCACTACTGCTGGAGTTGTTCTTATCCCTCCCGGGGTGCCAGAGCAGCCCGCCTCAGCTGCATTAATCGAGGTGGAGAATCCCTCACTAGCATTTGGAGCAGTGGTGAAAAAGCTGATGACCAGTCACCGTAAATTTGAATCAGGTATTCAAGCTGGCGCCCATGTAGCAGAGGGTGTGCAGCTAGATGCTGCCAAAGTTTCTGTGAAAACAGGAGCCGTCATTGAGGCTGGAGCAAGTATAGGTGATGGCACAGAGATTGGTGCCGGAGTAGTGGTATGTGCAGATGCTGTAATCGGTGAGAACTGCATTCTGTATGCCAATTCCACGGTGCGTGAACGGTGTGTGTTAGGAAATAATGTGGTACTTCAGCCTGGTGCAGTGATCGGCTCAGATGGCTATGGTTACACGCTGGTGGATGGTCGCCATGAGACCATTGATCAAGTAGGAATTGTTGTCTTAGAAGATGACGTAGAAATAGGAGCAAACTCTACCATCGATCGTGCCCGATTTGGAAAAACAGTGATCGGGGAGGGGACCAAAGTTGATAACCTCGTCCAGATTGCGCACAATGTGCGCATTGGTAAGCACTGCCTCGTGGTTGCTCAGTGTGGGCTAGCTGGTAGCACACAGGTTGGAGATTACGTTACATTTGCAGCTCAATCAGGAACAGCTGGGCATGTCAAAGTGCACGATCAGGCTATTCTAACGGCCCGTGCCGTGGCTTTTAAAGACTTAGAAGGTGATGCTGTCTATATGGGGATGCCCGCGCGTCCCATCAAGGAGGAGCAGAAAAAAATGGCTCTCCAGTCACGCTTACCAAAGCTTGTGGCACAAGTGAAAGAGCTTCAGCGCAGGCTAGATGCCCTTGGGGAATAGTCCTCTCGGTAAAGTTATTGCGGCTGTAGGTTAAATCCAGATTATACATTTAGATTTTCAGAAATATCGACATCTCTTCAAACACAAACTCGTCCACCAATTTTTCAATTTACCGATGAAGTGACATCAGTTTTCATTGAAAAAAAGGAGCTAAGAACTTATACTGATAGATCTGACAAGCACCCCCTTCAAAATCCACTGCCATCATCTGGATCTACTCGAGGCCGTGGAGTTGAAAATTTAGAGAGAATAGTTAGATCGTGACAAGTAAGCAAGCTCTTGTTCATAATTTCCATATGAACATTGAAATTGAATATTGCGAGCAGTGAAACTACCGTCCTGAGGCTGACCGTGTGTCGGCTGAGATTGAACAAGCGACTGGGCAAAAAGTAACCCTCATCGGTGGAGGAGGGGGTATTTTTGAAATCCGCAAAGATGGAAAATTACTGTGGAAAAAAGAACGAGGTGGCGCATTTCCTGCAGATGGTGAGGGTGCGGCTTTGTTTGAAGGTTAGAAAGTTACAAGGCTAGCGGATTTGTCACCTTGGCAAATACTCGTCAGGCTATCAATTTTCAGCTTATCAATGGATTTTAAGGCACTGGCACACGTGATAAAATACGGTCGATCAATGTGTCAGTGGTAATATCTTCTGCTTCTGCTTCGTAACTGGGGAGAATACGGTGGCGTAGGACATCGTGTGCGAGATCTTTGATGTCTTGCGGAGTTACGAAGGAGCGGCTAGCCATGAAGGCTCTTGCGCGAGCGGCGAGAGCGAGGTTGATGGTAGCGCGGGGTGATGCTCCGGCGCGGATGAGGTTCTTTAATCCTGTGTCTACCTTAGCAGGGAAGCGTGTGGTGTGGACAAGTTCGACGATGTATTTTCTTACGGCGGGATCAATGTAGACGGAGTTCACTAGTTCGATACTACGTGCGATGGTGGCTGCATCTACCACTGGAGATGTTTCGTAGATGGGTGCGGAGGTGGCCATGCGATCGAGAATAGTTAGCTCATCTTCGCGGCTGGGGTAAGAGACAGTGACCTTGAGGAGAAAGCGGTCTAGCTGCGCCTCTGGTAGCTGGTAGGTTCCTTCTTGATCGATTGGGTTTTGGGTAGCCAGGACGAGGAAAGGGTCTGGTAGTTTATAAGTGGTGTCACCGATGGTGACTTGACGCTCTTGCATGGCTTCCAGTAGGGCGGACTGCACCTTGGCTGGAGCGCGGTTAATTTCATCAGCTAAGACGATGTTGCTAAAGATGGGACCTAATTTTGCGGAGAATGTAGATTCACGTGGGTTATAAATCATCGTGCCGATCAGGTCTGAGGGCAGAAGATCGGGAGTAAACTGGATCCGAGAAAAATCTGACTGCAAACAGCCTGAAAGAGCTTTGATAGCAAGTGTTTTAGCGAGACCTGGGACGCCTTCTAACAAGATGTGACTTTTGCACAGAAGTCCCACGATGAGCCTATCCACAAGATCCTCTTGTCCTACAAGGACTTTGGCCATTTCTTCTTTGACGAATGGGATCCACTGGCAAGATGAGGCGATGTTATCTGAAAGTTCTTCGGTATTCATTGAGTGATACAGGTATTGTCTAGAGGAACGGAGTTCGCGCAACGTCGAATGTGTAATAAATTTCGGCTGAAAGGTAGTCTTAGGATTTCTCCAGAGCCTTGAGTGCTTTTAAACGCACCAGCATTGGAGGGTGTGAGTAATCGAGGAATACTGGCAGTGCATGAGGTGTTAGATTCGACAAATTATCGGCAGAAAGTTTTTTCAGTGCAGTGATGAGGTGGTTGGGCGTCCCTTGGATTTCGGCAGCATAGGCATCTGCTTCAAATTCATGTTTGCGGCTGGAGATATTGCCAAATACAGAGAGGATTTTACTCACTGGGGAGAAGAGAAGCATAAAGAAAACCAGCCCTGCGTAAGTGGAAATTTGATTAACCCCAAAGGCATCAAACAGCTCACGAGCAAAGCTACTGGACTGATCTGTGACTAAGCCTAGAATGAAGAAAACAGCAGCGGTCTGGATAAAAGAGAACACCATACGCTGGATGATATGTTTCTTTTTAAAATGACCTACCTCATGAGCTAAAATTCCTAAAAGCTCGTCGACTTCATGATTTTCTATCAACGTGTCAAAGAGAGCGATTTTTTTACGTTTCCCAAATCCGGTGAAAAAAGCGTTAGATTTGGTGGAGCGTTTTGAGCCATCCATGACGTAAATTTCCGTGAGGGGGAAATCACACTTTTCGGACATTTCCTGAATCCGTGATTTCAACTCTCCATCTTGCATGGGTTCAAATTTATTAAAAAGAGGGAGGATATAGGTGGGGGCGAGGTAGGTCATTAACAGCTGGAACGCGGTGAATGCTAGCCAAGCCCATAGCCAAGCGTGATCGACTGCTCCAAAAATCCACAGCACCATCGCGAGTAGTGGGATACCGAGGATGGCAGCTAGTAATAAGCCTTTGATTTGATCGATTACAAAAGTCTTAGGGGTGGTTTTATTGAAGCCAAAACGTTCCTCAATGATAAAGGTGTCATAAATTTGGAAGGGAAGACTTAGTAATGTGTTTCCGAGAAATAGAATACCGATGAATAGGATACCTGTCAGCGTGCTATTCCATCCGAAACTACGGAGCCAGTCATCGAGAAAGCCAAAGCCTCCTAAGAACCAAAATACTAAAAGTAAGGTTAGGCTGTAAGTGGCGGTAATAATCCCGTAGCGCTCAGAGACACGGGTGTATTCTTGAGATTTAGCATATTTCTCATCATCATAGACGCCTTTAAATTCCTCGGGTAGCTGAGGACTGAGAGCCTTGAGGTTTAACAAAGACGCAATGAGGTCTAAGTTCCAAAGGCAGAAAAGGGCAATGACGATAAAAATCGCGGTCGAATTATCCATACGGTGGATGGTCAGTAGCCCAGAAGTATTAGTCAATGGCCAATGGCATCTAAAAATGGTGACTTTTCAGAATGGCGAGACCATCTTAGTCTTTAAGCAACCACTCCATATGAAGAAATTTTACTTATCAGCCGCCATTATCTCACTGTGTCTTAGTTCTTGCGGTCATATTTACACCAAGAGCCATTCGTATCAGAAGAGCGCCACGGTGAGCATCAATGGTGCGAGCGTAGGGAGCGCGGTAAAGCCAGAGGGTGGGAAAGGAGGCTTTAGCATGTCTGCGATGGTTTATATGGCTGGAGCCGCCACGCTGGATGGTCCGTTTCGATGGAGAATAGAAGCAGAGGGTAAAGAGGGTCTGCATCAGTCACTGAAAGTGCATCGGGTCAAAGTCATTACTAGCAAGACGAAGCGTAGTGAGTGGTATCCCAGCCAATATTTAGGTGAATCTGTGCCCTTTAAGACATATCGCAAGGAGCCAGGCAAGGTCTTTGCCAATTTTCAAATTCAAGGAAAGCTTAAAGTTTACCCACGGACTGATGGAGATATCACCATCATTGCTGATATTTCCGTTACCTCGACAGAAAAAACAGAGCGGCGGCAGGTTCGGTTTAAGTTAGCCTCAGGTACTCAGAAAGATTTAAAATTTATTAATCTCCCTGCGGAAATCATCAAAGGCTCAAGAAAAGATCCCCGTGAATGGGAGTGGGGTGCATGGCCAGTGCAGGAATCAACATGGAGAGATGATTATCGTTACTACTAGTTAGTCAAATGTGTAACCGAGGAGATCAATATCTCGCTGGTAGAGTGATGAGACATAGCTGATGCTTTCCTCATCGTAGTATTCTTGCCAGCTATCGTAAGAAGGTATTTTGAGAGCGCCGATTTTTTCTAGCAATACAAAGAGTATTTCCTTCGATTTTGCATGTTTGAATGAGGAGTCTTTTTTAGAGATATTCACATGAGGGATTTGCGTCTGGGGCATACCTATTTTTTGACATACTTGATTAAATCCATTTTGCAGGTCTTCAAAATAAATGATGTGATTGGTAAGTAAAACATCGTTGTCCGTATAGATAAAATCGCTTTGTGGCCTTACAAACCAATGTTTCTTATGGGATATTTTTTTCTCGAATTTTTTGAACAAAAAAGTTTTGAAATCACATTTTCTGTCAAAACGGAGGAATTTATAAAGTGATACCATTCTACTCCAAGGATTCCTAACAATGCAGAATTTAAAGTAATCATCGAACATCTCCTGCGTGAGGTAATGATAGCGAGTATACTCTTCTGCTCTGAGGTGACAAAGTCGTGGAGGCCCAAGTTCTGGGTGGCTGTTTTTACCTAGCAAAAGGGGGGCGCGGGTTTTCCATGTTAGGCCTAGGGACTTTATAAATAAGTGCTCAATACTCATTCCTGCATTTTTAGGAATATGAATAAAGACACATTTATTTCTGTGGCTGATCATCTGTTTTACTATTTTAAGCTCTTAGGGTATTCATAGTTAGATCGCTAGATAAAGCCTCTATTTATTTGAGGATATAAATACCTGTAGCATTGATTAGCATGTTATCCGCTGTTGAGCCATCAGCTACGGTGCCGGTGACGACTAGTTGGCTTAGCTCCTTAATGCCGGCAAGTCCCTTGATGCCTTCTTTAATGAGATTGCCATCGGTGTCGAGAACCTGAACGGTAAGGGTAGAGGCTTTAATGACGTCAGGATCATCACAGCAGACATCCCATGGTGTGGGGCAGCCGTCGTCATGGTTTAAGTCACAAGAGGTTATTTTGTTAGGATCTCCTAGCATCATCATAGCGCGGCCGTTGACAAAGGGGTCTTTACGCCCCATGACCTTACCTTGGATGGTGACTGTATCGCCTTTTTTAGCGGTTTTTCTTACTGCGGCTATTTCGGCTGCGCCGTCGGGAGCTTCACTAAGAATGAGGGACTGGAGAGATCCGGAGATATTGAGAGATGTATCGGCCGTGTTAATATCTTTTTTATCACCGCAAGAGCTCAATGTTACAGCTGTAGCGAGTGTTAGGAGGAGTAAGTTAAATTTCATATTTTTATCTGGGTTAGGATGGGTTTTAAGATGAACGGAGTGCTTTTGGGAGTGAGGGAGAAAGACAGCGTATAGCAGGAGGGAGGGTTCCTATGGTGCCTAATAGAATCCCTGCGGCAAGACCTGTTAGTATGACTTGAGGTGTGAGGATTAGTGTAAAAGTGCCGACGGAAAAAGGCACAGTGCGGCCATCGAGCAAAAAATATGCAATAAGAAAAGCCAGTAATGTTCCAGTGAGAGTGGCGAGCAGAGATTCTTGAATCAAGGAGACTAAAAGAGCGCCGCGTGTGTAGCCGATAGACTGGAGAGTGGCCATCTCACGGATACGTGAAGCAAAGGCCGCATACAGTGTATTGAGACCACCAAAAATAGCACCCGCTGAAACTAGTGCGGCAGTCACCCAGATCATGACCTTGATAGGCTGATAGAAGGCTCCTAGCTTGCTGTAGTAGACATCTTCACGGATAGCGGCTAACTCTAAATCATTACGCTGGAGAGTGAAGACATGCACGTCATCAAACTCTGCATTATCCATTCTTAAAGTAATAGCCGATAAGGTATCACGCTGAGTTAGTGAGGCTAAGTCATTACGGTCAAACCAGATCTCTGACTCTAAAACCGTGCCGGGAGCTGTAAAGATTCCGGAAACGTTCAGAGCTTCATTTTCAAAATAAATACGCTGCCCAAGAGCGAGCTCAGAGGCATCCACACCTAAGTTTCTATGTGCGAGCTTTCCCACCATCACTTCACCTGGAGCAGGGAAGTGTCCTTCGAGTAAACGCACAGAACGATGAACTAGTAATGCCTTTTCTAACACGCCTCGTAGTAGTGCCTGATCTTCTTTGCCTGAAGCTGTGCGGATAGGTGCCTGGTAAGTGATTTCTCCAGAAACGGCAGGGGTGCCAAGTTGTTCTTCTAGACCACGAATGCTGGTGATGACGCTGGACTCTGCATCCAGATGAACTTCTGAGCGCTCGATGGATTCTTCAGAGCCTTTTCCTACCAGAATGACATTCTTTGCTGAACCAGATGCCGAGAGCACACTATCCATTCCTTGGTTTAACGCCACGGAAGCGATGAGTAATAAGACCACAAGTGCAGAGCCCCCCACGGTTTGTGCGAGCCGAGATAGATCACGAAACAGGTTTCGTAAAGCGTAAGTGAATGGTAGCATTTAGGAAGAAAGTGAATGGATCAAAGGTCTTGAGGTGGCTTTCCATGCTGGGTAAATGGAAGCAAGCATCCCTAGTAAAACAGCTACGCTGATGCCGCTGAAAATAATCGCAGGCTCAGGTGCTAGTGACAGTGTTAGACCTTCATTGCCAATGGTGATCGCACGGAAGTGAAAAAAGAGGTATGCACCGAGAATACCACTTAATCCTCCGAGGGCTCCTAATAGAATGCCCTCCATCAGAACGATGATGCCAATGGCTTGTCGTGAAAATCCAAGGGTCTGGAGGATGGCGGTTTCCTTTACTCGACCACGGACGATGAGCAGCACGGCATTTGCTACAAGTCCTAACACAGCGAGCACGGCACCTAGCCCTAGCCAATGGGTGAAGCCTATGAGCTCGATCATTTGTTTAGCCGTTTCTGCGAAGAAGGCTTTTTCTGGTCGGGTATGCGTAGGTTGTTGATCAGCCTGAAATGTTTGATCAATTTCAGCAGCAACACTCTTGAGCAGATCAGAAGACTGCACCCTGACATTGAACTGAGTAACCACTCCTAGTCCTATTCGGGAAGCTTGTTGGAGAAAGGGGAGATGCACGTAAGCAACATTGTTATCCTGTGGTGAATCAGACTGAATGATGCCTGCCACCTGGACATTAACACCCACGGCTTCAAATTTATCTCCAGGTGAAAGGTTTCGCCTTTGTGCAAAATTTTTACCAACCAGTGCGGCATCGCTACGGTTGGTGAAGTCCTTGTAAGAGCCGCTGATGATTTCAATGTTAGGGTTATAGCTCATCAGGGTTTCTGCTGGCACACCGCGGAAGGTGATGACGTCAAGTGAGGCACCACAGTTATTTACGGCTATCTGAATGGGGATGACTTCTTTGACGCCGCGGATTTTTTTGATGGTCGCTAAGTAGTGTTCTGGGAGGCGAGAGGTGGAAGGGCAAAATCTATTTTCTCGATAGACTACTAAGGTGGTGTCCGTGGCATTGGCTTCAGTAGCCTTCGCAAGCGAGCTCTGCATCGTCTGCACGGCGGTGTAGAGAAACATTCCTGCGGCTACACCGAGGATGGTTAGTAAGGATCTAAGCCTGTGTCTTGTTAGGTTTTTAAATGCTAGAGTCAGAAGTTTCATTGTCTAGGATTGTTAATGAGTTGTCCTTTTTCCAGATGTAGAGTGCGGTGAGCAGCTTGGGCAGCTTTGGGATCGTGAGTGACCATGACAATGGTTTTGCCATGCTCGGTAGCGAGCTGCTGAAGGAGTGTGAGGATGGAATCAGCTGAATCACGATCGAGATCTCCTGTTGGCTCATCAGCTACCAGAAGTTCTGGATGGTGCACGATAGCTCTGGCAATGGCGACGCGTTGCTCTTGGCCTCCAGAGAGTTCTGCAGGGCGATGGTGAGCACGGTCTGAAAGGTCAACTAAATCGAGGGCCGCTTGGATTTTCATTCTGCGTTCAGCTTTGGTGAGTTTTCCTAATAAAAGTGGAAGTTCGATATTTTCATAAGCTGATAGAACGGGGACGAGGTGATAGAGCTGAAAGATGTAGCCTACATGTGTAGCTCGCCATTGGGTTAACTGACGTTGTGACAAGTCTGCGATATTGCGCCCATTAATTTCTAACTGACCACTGCTGGGGGTGTCGATACCGGCTATGAGATTAAGCAGGGTGGTTTTCCCTGAGCCGGAAGGCCCCATGAGAGCGAGGAATTCTCCCTGTGGAACATCGAGAGAAAGATTTTCCAAGGGGGTGACAGAGGTTTTGCCCTTGGTGTAAGACTTGGTGAGTGAGCGGATGGAAATAAAAGCCATGATTACTGGGAGATTTTGAGTCGGGTGCCGGGCTTAAGCTGATGATGAGGTGGTAAAATAACACGCTCGCCTGAGCGAAGGCCTGCGTTGACACGGCGATGGTTATCTTTTTTTTCACTGCTAAGCTGGATGGTGCGCAGCTCGGCTTTTTGATGAGAGTTGACTACCCAGACTGTTTGTTCGTCGATGAGAGCTGCTTCTGGAATGTAGAGAGCCAAGCGATCCGAGCCTGATGATGGTGTGGCTGTGGATTTCCCTGTGGCGAAAAACTTACCTCGCACTAGCATCTCGGGTCTCAGCCGTAGGTCAGGGTTTTGAATAGAGACCTTGGCCTGGAGAGTATTTCTCTGCATGTCTGCTTCACCTGATATGCGAGTGATAGTCCCTTGGAAGGATATCTCAGGTAGTAAGTCTGAGCTTAGCTCAACGAGCTGTCCTGTTCTCATGTTAGCGGCTTCAGAGAGAGGGACGTCAATACGTGCTTGTAGATGGTTGGGATCGTAAAGCTCAACAACAACGGCTGATTTGGGATCATCCATTCCTAACATACGTTTTTTACCCGGAGCTACATGCAGGTGCAAAATAATGCCATCCATGGGAGAAGTGACCTGTGTTCTATCTAGTGCTAGTTGTGCGCGGTCTCGTTTAATCTCAAGCTCTTTGAGCTGGGCTGTCATAGCGATACGCTCTAGGTCAATTTGCTCGATACGTGCTTGGAGGCGGGGGATTTCAGCTTTGGCTACTGCTGTTAATGCTGCTTGTCGTTCCTGGTTCAATCGTGAGGCGGTGATCTGCTGCTGTGAGACGGCTCCATTTGAGCTTTTCTGGAAACGTTGGTATCTATCTTGAGCTTCTGCTAGCGAGGCTTTGAGGGCAGTTACTTTTTTTTGTGCACCTACTAGTTCGGCCGCGATCATGTTGGTGCTTTGGCAATGCGCATCAATGCGTTTCTGGTGTGTTTGGATATTCTGCTCAGCCTGTTGGAGATCTAGTTTAGCGTCATCATCGATTAAAGTTGCGATGAGATCATCTTTTTTAACCTGTTGACCTTCTAGCACTTTGACCTCTTTGATGACGCCATCTACGAGTGTAGGAACGTATACTGTATAGGGATCTGGTTCTACCCAACCGGAAGCCTGAAAAAGCATTGAGCCTTTTGAGGTGGAAGATGTTTTTTCTGAGCTTTGGCCTGCTTCTTGGCGTAAAGTGATGACAGGGGCTACGCTTACCTCGGTGGAAGGTATGAGCCGATCACCAAAAAGCAGTGCCATGATAAGGATAAATCCAATAATCAGTCCTGATGGTAGCAGCCAAGCAAGTGATCGCCTAGTCTGTGGCTCAGAAGTATGAGCACTGGTGTTAGGCTGAGTGAGTTGTTCGAGAGACATATGAGGCAAGTTAAAGCGAGATGAGAGAGGTATACAGCAAGGTAGAAGAGGGTGGCAGCTAGGAGGGTAACGCTAAGGTCACCAGAACTTGGTGAGAGCGAGAAACTGGTAGATCAGACAAGGTGATCTACTTCAAAAAAAACTAAAGTCTCAGAGCGGAGTGCCTGATGTAAATAGGCGCCCTATTCCGAAGTGGATGATCTTCTTCTGAAGGGGGGCTCCCTCGGATAGCGATCGCTGTGCCTGCTAGTTCTCGCCAAGTCAGAAACTGGTTGGTGGCGAAGAATGGTGCAGGAGAACCATGCTCAGAGGATATTTTGTAAGAGTTATCCCAAACAAAGTCATCGGTATCAATGCTGAGAGACTGCATGCAGTCATCACAGGGTGTGGGGATGTTATCTTCTGAGGTATCTGAGGTTGAGCAGCAGCCTTGGCAGGTTGATTGCTCAGGTGTGGGGACGGCAGACTGACAGAGGCAGTTACCGGCAAAGTAAGTGTCTAAACAGAGACAATAGCCGAGCACGGGGTGCTTGAGGGTGATGACCATAGCCATCACCAACATGAATATTACGGCTGATATCTTACGTAACATAAGTGATTTACCATATTAGAGGTAGAGCTGATGATGTCAAACAGTAAGCTCTCCACTAGGCTGCATCTGCACGTTTTTTTCGTAGAATGGGGGGCTTTTTACCCTCGACGACGGCACGGTTGATGGTGACGGATTCGATATCATCGCGGCCGGGGACTTCATACATCACATTGAGCATGATTTTTTCAAAAATGGAACGTAGCGCACGTGCTCCGGTGCCTCGTTTGATGGCTTCTTCTGCAAGTGCCTGAAGGCCATCTTTAGTGACCTTTAGCTTGACGCCGCTCATGGCAAGGAGCTTGGAATACTGCTTAATGAGTGCGTTCTGAGGCTGCGTGAGAACCTTGATGAGTTCATCACAGCTTAGCTCACGGAGAGAGGAAATGATAGGGAGGCGTCCAATAAACTCTGGAATGAGACCGAAGTGGAGGAGGTCTTCTGGTTCTGCCTTTTCTAATAAGTCAGCAGATTCGAGTGCTTTCTCTGAGTTCTCGTCACCTTCGTGGAATCCGAGCACATGTTTGCCGAGACGGCGGCTGATGATGTCATTTACACCCACAAAGGCACCACCACAGATAAAGAGGATACGTTCAGTATTGACTTGAATATATTCTTGCTGCGGGTGTTTACGTCCGCCTTGTGGTGGCACGTTACAGACACTGCCTTCGAGAATTTTTAGTAGTGCTTGCTGAACACCCTCACCAGAAACATCGCGGGTGATTGAGACATTCTGAGTGGTACGCCCGATTTTATCAATTTCATCGACGTAGATGATACCTCGTTCAGCACGTTCAACGTCAAAATCGGCCGCCTGAAGTAGTCTGAGGATGATGTTTTCCACATCGTCACCTACATAACCAGCCTCGGTAAGCGTAGTGGCATCTACGATGCAGAAAGGAACATCAAGGACTTTGGCTAGGGTGCGTGCAAGCAACGTTTTTCCAGAACCGGTGGGTCCGAGTAATAGGACGTTTGATTTTTCTATATCCACATTACTATGCTCGGCAGAGGATGGAACTTGGTCCTGACGTAGGCGCATGTAGTGATTATACACGGCTACTGCGAGGACCTTTTTGGCGCGCTCTTGCCCGATGACAAAGTCGTTTAGCTTAGCATTGATCTGTTCGGGAGTAAGTACGGCATCTTTAGCTGTCTTGGCGTCTGCTGCGGAGTTGCTTTTCTGGCGGAGTTCTTTTTCTATGATCGAGGAGCAGACGTCGATGCACTCGTTACAAATATAGACAGATGGCCCAGCAATGAGTTTTTTTACCTCTGAGTGGCTTTTGCCGCAGAAGGAGCACATGGTGAGATTTGATGTTCGTGCCATAATGTGATAGGAGAATTATAATTGTGGATGATAGATAGAAAAAGACATCGGAGGAGAATGACCATCCGATGTCTTGAGAATACCTTAAATTAGAAATTTGTGCTATTTTTTTCCGTCATTCTCACCGGGAGCACCGTCAGGCAGTTCCTTGCGGCTTTCGAGAACTTTATCGACAAGTCCGTAGGCGGCGGATTCTTCAGCGGACATGTAGTTGTCACGGTCAGCATCTTTTTCCACCTGCTTTTCTGATTTTCCAGTGTGTTTGGAAAGGATGGTGTTAAGACGCTTCTTGAGATTAAACATGAAGCCGATGGTGCGTTCTACATCAGCTGCGGTGCCCTGAGCGCCACCGGATACCTGATGAATCATCACGTGTGAGTTGGGTAAGCAGAAGCGTTTGCCCTCGGTACCAGCGGTGAGGAGGACGGCACCCATGGATGCGGCGATGCCAATGCAGTAAGTGTTTACATCACAAGTTAGAAACTGCATAGTGTCATAGATCGCAAGACCCGCAGTTACGGAGCCACCAGGGGAGTTGATATAAATGTGAATGTCCTTCTTAGGATCTTGCATCTGGAGGAAGAGCATCTGTGCGATGACGGAGTTTGCCATCCCATCATCGATACCTGTGCCAATGAAAATAATCCGATCTTTCAGTAGGCGGGAGTAGATATCAAAGGCGCGCTCGCCACGGCCGTCAGATTCAATGACGGTGGGGATGTAGTAGTTATTTTGAGGGGTGCTAGATTCGTTAAACATAACAAAAATTAATTAATTAAAAATGAAAGAGGCAAGGTGGATTATTCAGCTTCTGCGGTGACTTCCTCCACCTTCGCGTTGTCTACGAGGAAGTCAATCGACTTACCAATGAGAATGGAGTTTCTCAGGCTGGAAACACGACCTGATTTCTGGAGTTCACGCATTAGGGCCTTGGGCGCCTTTTTCTGCTGCTGAGCGATAGCTGCTACACGTTGGGCGACTTCGTTATCTGTAACGGCGATCTTTTCTGCGTGAGCGATCTCTTGGAGGATAAAGTTTGTCTTTAGATTGTTCCGTGCCTGCACCTGCGCAGAGGCAATGATTTCTGCCTGTTGATTGGCGATTTCCTCATCACTCATACCTGCCTGTGCACCACGAGCGACCATGTCATCCGCGCTACCTTGAGCTTCTTGATTGACAAGTTCTTCAGGAAGATCGAAATCAACACGGCTGAGGAGGGTCTCTACGACCTGATTAACCTTGTCCTCCTCGATTTGTTTTTTCTTCTGCATGGTGATCTGCTCTTTGATGAGCTCTTTGAGATCATCCACCGTCTTATCTTTACCAAATTGAAGAGTTTCTTCTACAAATTGATCATCCAGCTCAGGTAGGAGCTGATCTTTTATACCCTTTACCGTGACCGCAAAGAGGATATCTTTACCGTGAAGTTCGGTGAGAGGGAAGTCCTCTCCCACGGTACTAGTGACCTCGCGAGTTTCATCCTTAGCAGCGCCTTCAAGCTGTTTGGCAAAGCCGGGTAAAAATGCGTCGTCTTTAATCTGCACCCAATAATCTTCTTTGCCCGCGAGAATACCGACAGGTTTTCCAACAGCTTCCTCGAGAGGCTTGCCGTCAAGCGTGGAGGTGAAATCAATAATAGCAATATCACCGGACTTCAGAGCACGATCTTCCACATCTGTGTAGTCCGCGTAGCGCTCTAAGAGCCCGTTGATCTCTTGCTCTAACTCCTCATCCGTGGCGTCTGCAGAGGCGGCTTTGATTTCAATTTCTTTGTAATCAGGGAGTTCGAACGTGGGAGCGAGAATCAGAGGCATGGTGAAATTAAATGCACCATCATTCGTGAATTCTGCACTCTCTGGGTTTTTGAAATTAAGCACTTTAAGATCTTCATTCTGCTCCATTGCTTCACCACAAGCAGAGCTAATGAGGCGTGATTCGAGCTCAGCTTTGATGTCATTAGCAAAACGTTTTTCGATGACGGAGATGGGTGTTTTACCTGGACGGAAGCCTGGGATCTTGGCCTGAGAGCCAAATGCTTTAACGATGTTCTTACGTTCGTTCTGAACCTTCTCGGCTGGGATTTCCGCACGGAGAGTGGCGGTGCATTCGGGCTGTTTATCGACAGTGATATTCATGGTGGATTTGAATGGTTGAAAAAATAGGAACGAGGGCGGAAGTAGCTCCTCGGAAGGCGGAAACTAGAGCTGCCACCGCGATGAGTCAAGAACCATGACTACGATGTAATAGGATGCCACTGTCATAAAACTCCATGTTGGCAAAAATGAGATCATACCGCATAATAAAACCATGAAAATCCTCATCACTGGCGCAAACGGCTACATTGGCATGCGCCTACTCTCCTCACTGGCTGCTACTGGTCATGAGGTGGTAGCTGTGGTGAGGAATGCTGATCGGATCCCAAAAGCTATCCGCGAGCTTTATGGCGTCAAACTTTCCATTGTGGAAATCGACTTCATGGAAGACCTCAGCGAGAAGGAACGATGCCCTCGTGATATTGATGCGGCTTATTACCTCATTCACTCAATGGGAGGTGCAGATTTTGAAAAACGAGAGGTCTGCTGTGCTGAGAGCTTTTTGACATGGGTGAAGCCCACCAGCTGCCGCCAGATCATCTATCTTTCAGGCCTAATTCCAGAGGGGGAAAAGCTTTCAAGCCATCTCGCATCACGACAAAGGGTATACGAGATTCTCTCCTCAGGAGCGATTCCTCTAACGACATTAAGGGCTTCTATCATCGTAGGTAGCGGCTCCGCCTCTTTTGAGATTATTCGTGACCTCATTGAGAAGCTACCTGTGATGATCACTCCGAAGCGAGCTCTGACTGACTGCCAGCCCATTGCCATTCGGAATGTGTTAGAATATCTCACTGGGGTACTGCTGCGTGATGATTGCATGGGGCGTAACTTCGATATCGGAGGGCCGAGGGTGATGTCCTATCTCGATATGCTACGAGATTTTGCAAAAGTCAGAGGGCTCAGGCGCTGGGTATTCTGGCTGCCATTTTTTACCCCACGTCTTTCGTCTTACTGGCTTAGTTTGGTAACGGTTACTAACTACCGACTGGCACGTACACTGGTGGGGAGTTTGCATATGAAAACAGTCTGCCGTGAGTGTGAAATCCAGAAGGTCATCCCCACGGAGTTAATCACCTATGAGGAAGCGATCGATAGGGCGTTTTCAAAAATCGCGCAAAATCGCGTGCCCTCCACCTGGTATGGTGCGCTATCAACGGGGCGCCTAAGCCTAAGGGAAATCCGCAACATTCAAGTGCCTGAATACGGAACTCTCGATGATCGTCAAACGGCGCCGCTTGAAGCAAGTCATGAAGAAATCTCCAATGCTCTCTGGTCCCTGGGCGGTAAGTGTGGCTGGCCTAATATGCTGTGGGCGTGGAAACTTCGAGGATTGTTAGACACCATGGTCGGAGGCATAGGCATGCGCCGGGGCAGACGTAGCGTGGATGAGCTAAAGCCTGGAGATGCACTAGATTTCTGGCGCGTCATTGTGGCTGATAAGAATGCAGGCAGGCTTATGCTTTATGCTGAGATGAAATTACCAGGTGAGGCTTGGTTAGAATTTGCGATCAAAGATGGAGAGCTACATCAGACAGCTACATTCCGCCCTCTGGGGGTTCTGGGGAGAATCTATTGGTATGCCACCTATCCTTTTCACCTGATTCTTTTTCCCGGTATGGTAAAGGTTCTCGCTAGTGGGTGGAAAGCGCGCTGACTTCATTTCAGCGTTTCATCTCACTTTTTCGCATCGGCATAGTATCGATGAGCTTGAACCACGTCTTCAAATTGAGCGCGCCGGTTTGCCTGTCTTTGACACCACCATCTTTGCCAATGAGGATATGAGAGCCTTTGGTTAGTTTGTATTTTTTGATCAACGCTTCACGCTGGGATTTACTGAAGTCTTGCATAGCTGCATCGAGTCTCAGAATGATCAAATCACGGTCACGAACTTCTGCGTGGAGCTTACGCTGCATGTTAAGCTGCTCTGCCCACACCTTGGAGCTACTGGGGTAGGTGAGGATGATTCTTTTTTTCCACTGATATTGATGGAGATGATCCTTTTCTTTTTCTGCAAAAACAGGAGTCATTAATACGAATAAAAAACCAGTAAGTAGAGGTGAAATACGCATAGTTTATATTCTCACAGCCTTTTAAAAAATCAATGGCACACATAGAGCAATAATGATTGCGGAATCCCTGATATAGGTGAATATCGACTCCGATGAGTCGGATCGTGGAACCAGAAATACTGGACGGGCTATCGCCTGAAGACCCTGCTGCTATTCGTAGTAGGCGTGATCTTCGGCTCATCAATAAGCTTATGGGAGGGCAGGAGTGGATTCTTAAACAGCTTGCTGAAATGACAGATGTGACGCGAGTTGTGGAGCTGGGTGCAGGCGATGGTGCATTGAGTATCCGAATCAAGGATCAATTACCTGAATGTGATGTGGTGGCACTTGATCTTGTGCCACGCCCTGATTCTGTGAGAAAAGACATCCAATGGGTGTCAAGCAGTGTGCTTGATTACCATGGTTATGATGCCCAGAGTATTATCGTAGCGAATCTCTTTATTCATCATTTACAGGAGGAGGAGCTCCGTTTGTTAGGTGAGATCTTAAAGGATGTTAAGTGCGTTCTTTTTGCTGAGCCCTACCGAGGTGACGTAGCGTTGTGGATGAGTAAAGCCATGATTCCTTTTGTAAACCACGTTACTCAGCACGATATGGTGGTGAGTATTAGAGCTGGATTTTGTCAGGGAGAAATTGATGGATTGCTAGGAACTAACCATAGGTGGGATGAGCAAAGAAGTCTTTTTGGCGGTATTAGAATGAAAGGGCTAAAGGAGTGAATGCTATCCAGATTAACGGTGGAGGGCTCGCAGGTTTGGCTTTGGGGGTGTTTCTTCGTAAACATGGTGTGGAGACGAAACTCATCGAGGCGGGTCACTACCCTAAGCATAAAGTTTGTGGAGAGTTTATCTGTGGAGTAAGTTTAGATATTTTATCAGATCTGGGTATTGCTGAAGTGATTGCGCAATCTGCCGTCCACCGTAAAATGGCATGGTGGATGGAGGAGTCTAAGGTGCTTGAGGATAATTTACCCACTGCCGCGTGGGGACTATCACGGTATAAAATCGATAATGACCTCGCGCGCCTTTTTGTTGATTTGGGAGGGCAGCTCAGCACTGGTGAAAGATTTCATAAACAAGACGCTCCAGGGTATGTATGGGGGACGGGGAAGAGAAAGAAACGAGGCCGATGGATCGGTTTGAAAATTCATGCTCTAGATACTGAGATCGAAGGTTTGGAAATGCATGTGGGGAAGAGGGGGTATATTGGACTCTGTGGGATTGAAGATGGTAAAACAAATTGCTGTGGTCTGTTTCGTGTTGATAAATCGGTAAAAGGTAGTGGGGGTGAGTTGATTTATAACTACCTCAAAGCAAATGGTTTATTGGGATTATCGGCAGCCTTTAAAAAGTGGCAGAAAGATGAGGCCTCCTTCTCAGCCACGGCAGGGTTTTCCTTTGGTAGCCAAGAGCAAGTGGGAGAATTTTGTGTTGGAGATGCCTCCTATCTTATTCCTCCATTTACTGGCAATGGCATGAGTATGGCGCTAGAGTCCTCATGGTTAGCTGGTCCCCATCTGATCAAGTATGCTAAACAAGAAATCGCATGGGAGCAGGCTGTCCGTGGTTATCGTCAAGACTGTGCTGATTTTTTCCAGAAACGTATGAAGCTCTCAGGAGCGATGCAGCCGTTGTTATTTCATCGCCTAGGTAGAACTCTCCTCAAAACAACCGCCAAGACGGGTATCCTCCCTTTTGAATTTTTATTCCATCAGTTAAGAACACCATGAACTTACTATCCCTAGCCTCTGCATTTCCTCCTCATTCATTTACTCAAAGCGAGTGCCTTACCGCGATGCGTGAGGCTGATTTCTGGGATATTCTAAATGATAGATCAAGAGTGCTACTTACTAAAGTATTAGAAGGGGATGGCGGTATCGCTAAAAGACACTTCATGTTAGATGAGCTGTCTGATGCTTGGACGCGTGATGCTCAAGCACTGAATGAAGCCTATGAAAAAGCGGCACCAAAAATGGCGGCAGATGCGGTGATGAAGGCTTTGGCTGGATCTGGGTATGCTATCGAAGATGTGGATGCCTTATTTGTGTGCTCCTGCACCGGCTATCTCTGCCCCGGAGTGAGTGGTCATGTGGCCGAGCAGTTAGGTATGCGTGAGAATGTTTTTCTACAAGATATGACTGGGCTGGGATGTGGTGCTGCGGTGCCTCTCATGCGTGCTGCAAGTGCTGTGGTGGCTGCGGATCCAGAAGCCGTGGTGATCACTGTAGCGGTGGAAGCCTGCTCTGCGGCTTTTTATGTGGAGGATGATTTTGGGGTGTTGATAAGTACCTGCTTGTTTGGTGATGGTGCTGCTGCGGCACTTTGGTCTGGACAAGGAGGAGAGTGGCGAGTGGGTGACTTTGAGTCGCTTCATGTGCCAGAACACCGAGAAAAAATCCGTTTTACCAATGCCAAAGGAAAATTGAGAAATCAGCTGCATAAAAGTATCCCTATCCATGCTGGTGATGCTGTTAGTAAACTTTATGCTAAACGTCGGAGTGAACCGCAAGCTTGGGTGACACATGGAGGTGGGCGAGATGTGATAGATCAACTCGAGAAGGTGCTACCCAGTGGTGATCTTCACTATGCCCGAAGTGTCATGCGTGATTATGGTAATCTCAGTAGTCCTTCTGTGCTTGTGGCTCTAGAGAAATTTCTAGAAGAAAGCGATGGATCTGAAGATCGTATTTGGCTATGCGCCTTTGGAGCAGGTTTTTCTGCACATAGCTGTGAGATGGTGAGGTTGTAGTTATCTAGCAGATTTCTGACAATGTTTTCGACACTCTGTTGATTAGATTATTTGTTTATTAGGCTCAGAATATGCATTTTTAGAAGTCTAAATACATCATCTGGATTAAATGGAATGAACGATGATTTTATGGAGATGTTTTTCGTGTGTATCTACTTTAATAGAGACACTATCACCTAGAAAGGCATGAATAACTTCGCTATTAGTTTGGGTGTGATTTGAAGGGCTAGTGATGATCATACTGCCGCCTCCAGCGAGAGCCATGGGGAGAAGGAGTTGGTCTGCTAGGTGATGGCTTACGACGGCTCCAGAGCAGAGGTGGTTATTCATGGATTTTGCAGCTGTTTTAGCGACAATATCACCTGATTTTCCATGTGCTCCGTATGAGGTGACGATTTCACTGACATGCTCGTAGTGGACTCCGATTGCGAGGCAGTTTCCTGGGCCAGAGGAATTGTTAGCATGAATTGTTCTGATATCAGCTGGTGGATTTAGATCATGCCATTTGAGGTGTTCCTGAGCAGTTTTGATTTCTCTATCCGCGACAGAGTTTTTGACGTGTGCTAGGTGGCAGTGGATATGGCGTGAGAGTTCTTTGCCTTTTTCTGTGAGATGAAGGGCTGTTATCTTTTTGTTGGGTTCTATTACGACTTTGATTTTACCTCCTCCTGCTGGTGCGAAGCCATGTTGGAGGAGTTCTAGATGGACGGTTGCGCCCATGCGCTTGAGTTGAGGTAGAAAGACCTGTTGGAGGTAATCTGTAGTGGGTGCCATTGGGTTATGGGTACCACCTTCGAGTATCAGGGTGGAAGGTGCATCAGCATAAAGTAGGACAGGGATGAGAGTTTGGGTGAGGAGTGAGGTGCTGCCTGCTGTGCCGATGCTGAAGTGGTAATCACCTGCGATGATTTTGCTAGGATTAAAGAGGAGTTCGCTTGAGCCGATCGTTGAGCCATCGGTGGAGGCATCTGAAATCGCTGTAGCGGCTTGCACACAAGTGAGATGCTGACGTTGAAGACCGCCTTTGCGCCGTTTACCCCGGATATTGGTGATGTGGAATGCTTTACCTGTGATGATAGAGAGACTGAGTGCAGAGCGGAGAATCTGTCCTCCGCCATTTTCGCCGTTAATTTGAATCATATGAGATGTGTTGGTGATAGGGTGAAGCCCTTACCTGCTGAGTAACAGGTAAGGGTATATTAGGGGTTAGTCATCTGCCTTGCTGGCGTCTTTGATTACGAAACGTGCTTTGAGCTTTGCTACAACGCTGGCGAGTCCTGCCTGCTCAACGCTATCAAGAACTTCTTGGAAGTCCTTGTAAGCGTCAGGAGCCTCATCGCGTGGATAGGCGCGACTGTTATGCATGATGTCATGGTTATCAAGATCGGTATCAACGTCTTTTTGGTCAAGCTCGCGGAATGCATGTTTACGCCCCATTCTGCGACCTGCGCCATGGTTTACTGAGTAGCAGCTTTTTTCAGCACCTGGGAGCGCAGTCATGATTACTGATCCATCACGTGGATTCCCTGGGAGGAGGATGGGGTGTCCAGTTTCATAAAATGGAGTCTCTGATAGATCATGATGGCCAGCAGGAAAGGCGCGAGTAGCGCCTTTACGGTGAATCCATTGCTTTTGGTTGTGGATAATTTCCTGACGGGCGATGTTATGACTGATGAAGTAGATGAAATTACCCTTGGATCCAGGGAGGACTTCTTGGAATGCCTCGAGGACGAGTTGGTTGATAAACAGATGGTTGACAGTCGCAAAGTTTGCGCCCATTGCCATGTCATCGATGTAATCGTTGGCTTCCTGAGTTCCCAGCGGAGCATAGACGAGCTTTTTGTCGTTTGCAGGATAGGGAATTCCCCAAGCATCAAACTTCTGCTCCAGTGTTTTAAACTGTCGAGATGCTAGATCGTGGCCAAATCCACGCGATCCACAGTGGGAGAGAAAAGCGATATGCTGGTCTTTCAGTCCAAATACCTCAGCCGCTCTTTGAGCGTCGGATTCTTTGATCACTTCAACACGTTCGGCCTCCCCAAAGTGATTTCCTCCTCCGTAGGTTCCAACTTGTTGCATCTTCCCAAGAAAGCGATCACGGTATCCGGTATTGAGCATAAGATCGAGGCGCTTCTGGAGTGCTCCCGTAGAGCCATCGTGACCAAAGTGGTAGCTGTCTTCACAGCGCGTTGCCCACTCGGGGGGGATACCTAACTGATTACAAACCCATTCGCTGGCTCCTTCTGTGGCCATACGGTAGCCGAGTTCGTGATTAATTTCACGACCATGCTGAGAATGGCGTTGGCCTTTACCTGCACCAGTAGGGGTGCGTTTACAGATGGCATTAATCAGGGCGCGGCGTGTTATTTTGTCATCAATTACCTCATCGAGAATATTAAATTGGATGAGGCTCATGGAGCACTTGATATCAACACCAACTGGGCCAGGATAAATATGTGTGGGTGATGCCATGACACAGCCGATGGGTGCACCGTAACCTGCGTGCGCATCTGGGTTAAGAACGACTTCTGTGACGCCAGGAGCTCCGCGTGAATTTAGAGCCTGTTTTAAGCAAGTGGAATCAAAGCTTTCCATAATTGATTTGTTGCCGATGACGGTGATGGGTTTTCCGTTATTGTTAGGTGCAGGAATAAAGCCAGTGGCTGAGCCTGTAGTATGGATAAGATGTTTCATATTGTTATGGGTTGTGTTGGCGTAGATATAGAAATATGTGTGCCAACTTGTAATTTATGGATTTATTTTTTAATCAACTAATTTACAGTGAATGACTTACGTTTTTACTAGCATGAATCTTTAAGTTGTGTATTTTTTATTTTTACGATAAAAATATATCGTGTTTTATATTTTATTCTCTAAATTTTAATCTGTGCAAGATAAGAAAAAGACACGCGTGATTGGGTTTTTGGGTACCAACTTGGATTCTGCTCAAGGGCCCGAGCGTTGGAGGAAGTGGCGACCCACGGTAGATGTGTGCTCTAGAGAAGATTTTCTCGTTGATCGGTATGAGCTGCTCTATGAGGAAGATTTTACTGAACTTGCCATAGAGGTTATGGCCGATATTCGTCAAGTATCACCAGAGACTGAGGTGATTGGTAGGGTTTTGGGAATTAAGAAGGCTTGGGATTTTGAGGATGTTTTTGCTAAGTTGTATGATTATTCACGACAGCAAGAATATGATGCTGATGTATGGAGTAATTTTATACATATTACTACTGGAACACACGTGGCTCAGATTTGTTTATTTTTACTAACTGAATCGCGTCATTTTCCTGGGCGTTTGATACAGACTTCACCTCCACGTGGGCGTGGGCAAGGGGGAATGACATTCATTGATCTGGACCTTTCAAAATATGATAGATTGGCAACTCGTTTTAATGAAGAGAAGGAGGAAGCCAGAGATTTTTTGAAGTCCGGTATTGCGACGCGTAATGAAGCCTTTAATCGATTAATTGAAGAGGTCGAAGTGGTGGCTTTGCGTTCTCATGCCCCGATATTATTGACTGGGCCCACGGGTGCAGGCAAATCTAGATTGGCGCGAAGGATTTATGAACTTCGTCAGCAGCGTTGTGGAGTAGAGGGTGCTTTTGTAGAGGTGAACTGTGCTACCTTGCGTGGAGATACAGCGATGAGTGCTCTTTTTGGGCATAAAAAAGGAGCGTTTACTGGTGCGCAATCTGATCGTCCAGGACTCCTGCGAGAAGCGCAAGGTGGGTTATTGTTTCTTGATGAAATAGGAGAGCTTGGCACTGATGAGCAAGCAGTTCTACTTCGTGCCGTTGAAGAGGGAGTTTATCTGCCTGTAGGGAGTGATCGCGCAGTGAAAAGTAAGTTTCAGTTGATTGCTGGTACAAATAGAGACCTGCGTCAAGAAGTGGCAAATGGAGGTTTTCGTGAAGACTTGTTAGCGAGGATTAATACATGGACATTTGAGCTTCCAGGTTTGGCGCAGAGAAAAGAAGATATTGAGCCGAACCTTGATTTTGAGTTAGAAAAGTTTACAGCCGTTTCAGGGCGGCAAGTGACCCTTAATAAAGAGGCGAGAAAAACATTTCTCCAGTTTGCCACATCTAAAGATGCGTCTTGGAGAGGTAATTTTAGAGATCTTAATTCAGCTGTAATCCGTATGGCAACTCTTGCTCCGCATGGAAGAGTTCGTGTGGACGAAGTGATGGCAGAGCAGCAGAGGTTATCTGCGGCTTGGTATCGTGATGAGAAAGATCAATCTGAAATTCTATTACGAAGTGTATTAGGTGAAAGGCGTTATCTAGAGATTGATCCATTTGATCGAGTTCAGCTTGCTTACGTAGTTGAGATTTGTCGTTCCTCGAAGAATGTTAGTGAAGCGGGGCGACAACTATTTGCAGTATCCAGAGTAGGAAAAAAATCATTGAACGATTCAGATAGACTGAGAAAGTATTTGGCGAAGTATGGATTGATTTTCTCAGAGGTTTGTTCTGTTAGTTAGTGTGATTTTTTGATGATTATGGGGAACAAAAGACGGATCGCTTTTTGGGAAGCCGACACCGAGCGAGCGGCTCGAAGTTTTTTCAGCTTTGCCAAAAGGAGAAAAGTATCAAGTTGTTCTGAAAGATGCCGAGCATCATGCCTTTGCAGATCAAAGACTAGGTAGGGGGAAGGTGAACCCTAATCATCACCGTGTGATCAAAGCGCTGAGTAGTGCATTCTGGGATAGTTCATTGAAAAAAAATGAGGCAGCAAAAGAATGGCTGCTAGGTAAAAAGCCAAAATTACTTATGCAGGATGGTGATCTCTGGCAGTTGAAGTGATTACAGTTAACGCTTATTGTGTTTAATAAGAGATCACAGCATTTACTGGTGTATCTCCTAGTAAGTCTCGCCCTTTGAGATCTGTCAGTTCAATAAGAAAAGAGGCGGCTACAAGGTGAGCATCGAGTTCTTTAATTAGCTTAATGGCTGCGGCGGCTGTTCCTCCGGTAGCTAAGAGATCATCGATTAGTAAGACGTTTTCACCGGGAAGGATGGCATCTTTATGGATTTCTACCACGTTTTCTCCATATTCTAGTGAATAGGCGATGCTGTGAGTTTGCCACGGAAGTTTTCCCTTTTTCCTCACGGGGATAAAGCCTGCGTTTAGATTGAGAGCTACAGGAGTGGCGAAGATAAACCCACGGGCATCGATACCGACGACTTTATCGATTTTATTTTCTCCTGCAGTGGCAATGAGCTCATCGATCGAGTGTTGTAGCAGGATGGGGTCTGAGAGGATAGGGGAAATGTCTTTAAAGAGGATACCTGGCTTGGGGAAATCTACGACGTCACGGATATGATTGCGGAGGAGTTGAGAAATATTTTCCATGGCTGCTTTTAGCTGGTGAATGCTGGAGATAAAATCACAAAAGTCATTTACACGATGTTTACAGACAAAATACTCTCTGAATGCTAGCTTCAGCTCGGATTACTGATGAAAGAGCAACCTGTTATACTCGTGGTAGAAGATGATGCAGCTGTGCGCCAAGGTATCGTGGATGCCTTAGGCTTTGCTGGATATGAGGTGATCTCGGCGTCTGATGGACGCGAGGGGATGGAAAAGGCCTTACGAGCATCGTATCAGCTGATGTTATTAGATCTTGTTATGCCGTATCACAGCGGTTTCGAAGTTCTAGAGGCGTTAAGAAAAGAACGCCCTGGCCAACCTGTGATTATTCTTTCTGCACGTGGTGAAGAGGCGGATCGCGTAAAAGGCCTAACCATGGGTGCGGATGATTATGTGGTGAAGCCATTTAGCGTTAGGGAGCTTCTCGCTAGAGTGGATGCTGTGCTCCGCCGTAGTTCTGAGCGTTCTGTGGGTGCGGAGATCTATCAATTTCAAGGAGGTAAGATCGATTTTTCCCGTAGAGAGGTAGCCCTTGAAAATGGGCAACGCCATGAACTTTCTGAGCGGGAGTGTGAGCTTATGCAATATCTGGCATCTAACTCTGGACGGGCGATTGCACGTGAGGAGCTACTGCGTCATGTGTGGCGGATAGATCCTAAGAATATTGAGACGCGTACGATCGATATGCACGTCGCCCATTTACGAGAAAAGCTCGGAGACTGTGGGAATGATGTGGTGATTACGGTTCGAGGCAAAGGTTATCGAGTAGGAGGAATGTTATGAATAAGCCGTGGATCATTTGGAGTCTATCAGTGTTCTGTGCCGTTCTGGTATTTGGTGCTATGGGAGTGATTACCCAGCACACTTTGGGATTAGAAAAAGATCGGGCGCAGGCAGAGGCGCGTGCTGAACTGGAAGAGCGTATTAGGCTCTCACTTTGGAGAATGGACACTGCGGCGGCAGGTGTTCTAGCTGAGGAAAACAACCGACCAGCTTGGCATTTCAGAGACGTTAGGTTTACAAAACGAGATCACCTAACACCTTTAAATCTCAATGTGCCAGAAAAAATCAAACTTCACTTTGAGGTGAAGGGTAACAGTCTGAGTACACCGCAGGTGAATCGTTGGAGTGAGGCTGCCGGTGATGGCTTTCTTAATCCAAGTCAGATCGAACGTGGCTCGGAGTTATCGCGGAAAAAAGAGGAAGATTGGGGGTATTTTCAAAACCTTCTTCTTAATGATCAGGATTACAGTGGCTGGCAATCTAAGGGGAATATGCAAAATGATCGTGCAGGGGCTAATTTAGATCTACTCCGTGAGATAGTTAGTCGAGATGAGGTAGAAATGATGCTTCCGCCCAGAGATAAAAATGCGGTGAAGCAGGCAGTGCAGCAGCGAACAGCTAATCCGAACAGGGATGTTAGGTCTCAGTCAGATTATCAGGAAAATTACAGTGTGGCCGAAAAAAATAAACGCCAGGAAATTGTCCAGAAATCAGTCAACAATAGTAGTGTTAATAAAAAGTGGGCAATGCCGGAGATGAAAAAGCCGGCAGTCAAAAAAGCGGTAGACGCCAAGGAGTCTGGAGTAAGTGAGCCAAGCCTTACGGTGAATGATAGCGGATCTGTTGAATCCAAATTTCCTACTGACAGTGAATCTCTCGTAAGCGGCTATCTGTCTCGGTTACGCCCTGTTTGGTTAGGTGGAGATCTTATTTTGGTCAGGGGTCTGCAAGATTCTCGGGGGAAGAAGTTACAGGGCGTCTGGTTGGATACTGAAAAACTGAAGGTTTCTTTGTTAGGTGATATTGTTGATCTTTTACCGAATGCGCGTCTGGAACCAGCGACTCAAAGTTTGCCGATCATTTTAGAAGGGCAGGTAGATCCTAATGCCAGTGATCCTATGGTGCTAGCGGCTTTACCTTGGCGGCTTATTCCTGGTGAGGTAGCCACGGTGGAGCCAGTGGGATGGACCCCGATGCGTAAAACACTTGGCTTAGCCTGGATGGGGGTTTTGTTAGCCGCATTAGCAGCGGGTATACTTCTGCGTGGAGTGGTAAAGCTCAGTGAGCGGAGGGCTGCATTTGTCTCCTCCGTGACGCACGAGCTGCGTACGCCATTGACTACGTTTGGTCTTTATTCAGATATGCTGGCAGAGGGGATGGTGAAGGATGAGGAGAAACAAAAAGACTACTTACAGACTCTGCGTAAGGAATCTACACGGCTAACGCACCTAGTGGAGAATGTGCTGGCATATTCAAGGATTGAACGCGGTAGCGCTCGTGCTCGCGTGGAGAAAGTCAAGATCGGGGCGATGATTGATCGCATCGATGACCGACTAAGATCACGGGCGGAGGAGGCTGGTATGGAGCTAAATTGTCGCGTTCTTCCAGAAGTGGCTGATCGAGAAATCCATGTGGATACTACGGCGGTGGAGCAAATTCTCTTTAATCTCGTAGATAACGCTAGCAAGTATGCCAGTGGTAAAAATGATGGTAAAGTGATAGAGCTCCGCGTATTGGAGAAGTTCAAGGGGATTGCATTTCATGTCTGTGATCAGGGGCCAGGTATTGCTAAGTCTGAGCATCGTAAGCTTTTTCGAGCTTTTCATAAATCGGCACAGGAAGCGGCTCATAGTAAGCCTGGTGTAGGGCTTGGCTTAGCGCTCTGCCGTCGGCTTGCGCGTGCATTGGGCGGAGATTTACGGATTCTTAAGCAGAAGAAAGGTTCGTGTTTTGAGTTTTCATTACGATTCTAATTCCAATGATGTCTTGATTGTTAGGTCTGAGCTAAGCAGTTTCACAGCGTGTCTAGTAACGGATGGATCAGTGATGTGGTGGGTGCCTGTATAGCAGCTGGTATTCAGGAGTATGTGGTGTGTGCTGGGGCCAGAAATTTGGACTTAGTGGTGGCCTTAGCTGATTATGCAGAGAGCGAGGATGCTGGAGAGATCCGTGTGTTTTCCCACTTTGATGAACGTGCGGCTGGATTTTTTGCCCTTGGTCGTTGTATGGATAGTGGAGTTCCTTGTGCAGTGGTTACCACCTCTGGTACGGCAGTGGCAGAGCTTTTACCTGCCGTGATTGAGGCGTATTACCAGCAGCGACCATTGATCGTTATCTCGGCGGATCGGCCGGTGCGATTTCGCGGTAGTGGAGCACCTCAGGCGATCGAACATGTGGGTATTTTTTCTAACTATGTGCAAGGGTGTGAAGATCTTGAGTGGGCAGACACCCTAAAGCTCTTCGAGGGCTGGAGTGGGAAGTTGCCATGGCATTTAAATCTATGTTTAGAGGAAAAAGAGAACGCTGCGCAACTTTCAAAAGTTAGACTAGCTGAGCCGGTGATGGACTCTGAAAATATTGATGTGCGTCCTGTGTTAGAATGTATCCAGAATGCTTGGCGTGGCATGGTAGTTATGTTAGGTGGATTAGAACCAGAGGATCGAGAAGAGGTTTGGCATTTTCTCCGTGATCTTGGTGCGCCTGTATTACCTGATAGCACTAGTGGTCTTCGTGAGACTTTGGGTAGGCTGGCGTTGATGGATGGAGATCGTCTACTACGTCAAGAGCCGCCAGCTTATATTCTTCGCATTGGTGAAATTCCTGTAGGCCGATACTGGCGTGATTTAGAAGATTTCCCTGAAGTAAACGTCGTGTCAATGAGCCGAACTGGTTATTCTGGTCTCGCTCGTGAGAGCTCCGTGGTTAAGGGGGATATTTCGCGTAGCGTGAAAGCGCTTGGTGAGATTAGCTCTGTGGGAGACTCCATGGATCACCTCAAGCTGGCTAACAAGAGGCGAGGGAAAATTAACGATCTGCTAGACTCTTTCCCCGAGAGTGAGCCTGGGATGATTCATACGCTCTCTGTGATGGCGACGGTGGGTGGCAGTTTGTATTTGGGGAATAGTTTACCCATCCGGGAGTGGAATGACTTTGCGCAGCGTGATGCTCCTTATGAGATTGTAAGAGCTAATCGAGGTGCTAACGGGATTGATGGCCAGCTAGCCACTTGGCTGGGAGCGACGGTGGACGAGGAAGATGCTTGGGGGGTCTTTGGTGACCTTACGGCACTCTATGATCTTGCGGCTCCCTCTTTGTTAGGTCAAGTGCAGGGTAAGGGGCGTATGCTGGTGATTATCAATAACGGAGGTGGAAAAATTTTTGATCGTTTACCTGTAGTGCAGCAGCTTGATGAAGGTGTCACGGAGATGGTAACCAATGAACATCAGCATGGCTTTCAAGCATGGGCACAGATGTGGGGAATGGATTATGTCTGTGTAAAAGGTATTGAAGATTTTGATTTTGAGCCTGGAGAAAAGGCAATGGTAATCGAAGTTGTACCGAGTTCAGAGCAGACCGAGAAGTTTTGGGAGAAGTTTGATGCCATGTGATTCATGGACATACATTGAGACTAAAGCCAAAGTATGATCTTAGTTGAGCTCAATGTTGTCGATTAGCCTTACATTTCCGTAGAAAACTGCTGTGGCAAGAAGCGCGGGACGTGAAATCTTTGTGATAGGTTGCAGAGTTTCTGAATCCAGGAGTTCTAGATAATCGATCTGAGCACTTTCATCTGAACGATCGATGATTTCACGTGCGCTGGATATTAATTTTTCAACGGTCAGTTCACCATTGGAGCATAATTTTCGTGCTGCCAAGAGGGCACGGCGGATACGTGGTGCATCCGCGTGCTGTGCTTTGGTTAATCGGGTATTCCGTGATGACAGTGCTAGACCACTTGGCTCGCGGACAGTTTCGACACCTTCGATTTGCACAGCGAGATTGAGATCTCTGACCATTCTTCGGATGATTGCCAGCTGCTGAAAGTCTTTTTTGCCGAATACACCAATATCTGCACGAGTGATATTAAAGAGCTTAAGCACCACTGTGCAAACCCCTTCAAAATGCCCTGGACGCGTGGCACCGCAGAGCCTATTTGAGAGTGAACCTTCGATGATATTCACCGAATGATCTGAATAATAGATAGCATCTGGGGCTGGGGTAAAAACAACATCAGCACCTTGTTCTCGGCATAGCTCTAGATCTTTTTCTAGAGTGCGGGGATATTTTTCAAGATCACTAGGGTTATTAAATTGAGTGGGGTTTACAAAGATAGTAACGATAACCTCACCTTTTTTTCCGGCTAATGCGCGTGCGCGGTGGATGAGTTCTAAGTGTCCCTTGTGTAAGGCTCCCATGGTGGGAACGATGATCCGTGGTGCGGTGGTTGTTTTTTTGCAGAAATCGATAGGTTGAGAAATAACTTTCATGCTGAGGTGAGGGGATTGGGTGATTCACATGGATAGGAGTTGACGTCACACCCGGTTTTGTGCAGCTTTACGCCGTTCAGCATCTGCGCGCTTTGCGTTGTGACGTGCTTTAATTATCATCTGAATTATTAAACTATTCCATCATGAAAAAATACCTTAAATTTTCCGCCATGTTTTGTGCGTTGGCTATCGTTACTGTCATAGGCGCAGGCAATGCCCAAGCTCAGAAACTTAAAATCGCTACTGTGGATATACAGAAGTTGTTTGATGGTTATTACCGCACAGCAGAGCAGAATCAGAAGTTTAGTGAAGAGTTTGCCAGGATTCAGAAAGAGGGGAATGAGCGTCTTACAGGTATTCGTGCTCTGGAAGAAACCCTTGTGAAGCTTAAGAAAAAGATAGAAGATCCTACGCTTTCAGAGAATGTTAGAAAAGATGCTGAAATTGAGTTTAGAAAAAAATTCGATGATGTAAAATCAATGAGAACTGAGCGAGGTGAGTTTCTTGGCCGCCGTGATCGTGCTTTGAAGGTAAGAAAGCAAGCTAGTCTAAAGGCAACTCTGGAAGAAATCCGGAAGCACATCATTGATTACTCGAAAAGTGAGGACGTAGACTTTGTGTTTGATAAATCAGCAGTTAATTTAGGCACGTTACTTTACAGCAAGGATTCCACTGATATTACCCCGGTGATTTTGAAGATGATCAATAAAGATGCACCTGCTGCGCCTACTGAGCCAGCTGCGCCTGCCGGGCAGTAGTGTGAACTTCGCCGTATTGTTAAAATTTCACCATACCCTTTCCCTGGCTTGGGAGAGGGTATTTTTTTATCATCGCCTAGCTTATACGCAGGAGATGCTATTGACGCGAAGGCCGAAAGTATGCACTTTGAGGGTAAACCAAGATGGTTTTTCGAAGCATTTGATCAGTCAAGATGAACAACGATAGAAAATGGCCCATGATTTTGATTTTGCTGCTTTTAGCTAGTGGTATATCTCTGGCGGAAAAGCCAGTAATAGCCACTGTCGATATGCAGAAGCTCTTGAAGGAACACCACCTTACTCTAGCAGCACAAAAGCGTTTTAGTGCCGATTATGCCCGTATTCAGAAAAGTATAGATGAGAAATCTGATGAGGTAAAGAAGATGAGGGCTAAGCTGCAGAGTATTGCAGCAGAGATAAAAAAAGAAAAAATCAGTGAAAAAACTAAGCTGGCTAAGCAGCAAGAGGGGAAATTCATCGCTCAGGAGATAAAAATGACTCTCCGTTTGATAGATGATTTGACTCGTATAGAGCGGGCTAAAGTGGCTCAGAAAAAAAATACAAGCAAGCAAGCTATCATGGCAGAAATTAAAGAAACCGTGGTGAGCCTCGCTGAAAAAAAGGGCTATGATTACGTCTTTGATCAATCAGGTCTCAATACAAACCAAGTAAGCTTTTTTCTTTATTTGAAAGATACCCCTGACATCACCACCTCTATGCTCAAAGAACTAAATAAGCCTGCACTTGGAGTATTCGAGGCAGACGCTGAGTAATTATGCCATGACTCCGCTATTGCGAAAAATTCTTGGAATGAACTGGCTGCTGGTGTTAACCATGCTGGGTTTGTGTATTTTTGGAGTTTATGCTATTGAAAGTGCAGCGCGTCACTTACCTAATGGTGGTGGCTATTATGCTGAGCGACAGAAAATCTGGATCATAGGTGGTTGTGTGGTGTTTATGATCACTTCACTTATTGATTATCGTTGGATTCGTTGGCTAGGAATCCCTATGTATCTCGTAGGCCTTACTTTAATGGTGCTCGCTATGATCAAGGGCAGTGAGGTACATCAGTTGACCTTTGGAGGGTTGTCATTTCAGCCTACTCAGTTTGGTATTGCTGGTGGAATTGTGCTGATAAGTTCCTTGTTACAAGATTTACCTCGATTACATCCTTTTTTCAGACTGCCTTTTGTTAAAGTAGGTATTATCGCGATACTTGCCGGTCTTCCTTTTTTGATTGTTGTTAAAATGGGAGATATGGGATCGGCTATGGTCTGGCTCCCTGTGACGGCAGTGATCATGTTTGTTGCTGGGATTCCATACCGTTATTTGCTAACAATGATGATCATTGGTTTCGGTTGCATTGCTCTGGCTTATTACATCGTTTTACCAAAAGCCTCTGAGCGTGGAGCGGGAAGGATAGAGCTCTATCTTGCTATGATGAATGGTCGTGACGTCGATATCAATGGTGACGCTTACGCTCCTCACTGGGTTTCTACCGCAATCGGAAAAGCTGGCTGGAAAGGAGAGGGCTGGAACGCTACCAAGGAAAACGGATCTTTACATGATAAGAAATACATACCATGGAAAACGGCGCACAATGATTTTATCTTTGCGGTGATTGGTGAAGAGCAGGGGTTTCGAGGTAGCATGATGCTACTAACAGCTTATTCGCTGCTTTTGATCCAATGTTTGTTTATTGCCTTCTACAGTAGAGATAGCTCTGGACGTATTATTGCTGCTGCAGTTGTGGCACTTTTATTTGCCCATATTTTTGAAAATATCGGCATGTGTGTATTACTGACCCCGATTACAGGTATTCCTCTGCCTTTGGTGAGTTATTCGGGAACTTTTGTGCTGATGTGTATGTTCCTGTTAGGTTTGGTGCAGAGTGTCTGGGTGCATAGAAACAAAAACTTGTCAGAAGATAAGGAAGAAACATCAGGACGTTTTCATTTCTAGCACTTTCAGATTTGTGGGGCATAAGGTTGTTATCCTCTGCTCCTTTAACCCAGAGTATGCATTGGATTTTGAAGGAAATACATAATCTTGGGTTAAACGGTTGCTTCAAATCGGCACCATCCCCGAGTAATTCCCGACTTAGGTTACTAAAGCTGTGAAATGATATTGCTCTAGCCAAGATCAGCGACATTAGCAAAGTGGCTCTGATCCAAATTTATAAGTTAGGAATTACATTCTAGATTCTACTGACCAGATAATTTTTCAGCTCGCTGCTGGCTCTCTTCTGATAGGAGTGAAAGCTTAAATGTCAGGGTTTTTCCATCTTCTTTTCTCAGGGTGATTAGTTCGCCATTGAGAGAAATGAAAGTAGCACGAATAGACTTTCCGCCTTGGGCGCTTTGCCACTCCTCAATCTCGGCTTTTTCTTTAGGCGTGGACTCTTGACCACTGCCAGAGAGAAAACGTGCGTATTTTTGAGCTCCAAGAGTAAGCTCAGACATGGGTATTTTCATTTTTTTGTCTCGGGGAGATTTTAATATCAGCGTCTTACTATTCTTAAGTTCGACAAATTCACCAACATAATGCCGGCCGTTACTAGCGATGGTCCAACAATCATACGCGTCTTTAGGTTTAGGCACTGGGCTTCCTGCAAGACCTTCTTTTACTTGGGCATTAGCCGCGCGGAACGCCTTATCATTCATCTTTTTGTAAGCTAAAGACGTCATATAGGTCATTTGATCCGTTGAGGTAACTACGAACTTAGGAATATATGGGCCCATTGATTTGGCACTAAGAGCTCCCATGACTACAGGAGACAACGCACTTTTTTCCTGTGGTTTTTTGGCATTGATGTAAATCACTACCGCATACCTCTTGAGCTGTTTAAAGGCTTCCAAACTGGAAGCAATACAAGGTCCTCATGAGGAAGCCTCATTGGTGTATACAAAAGCGAGCGCTTTCTTTTTTTCCTGAGCTTTCGCAACAGCTTCTTCGAATTCCGTAGCGCGATAAACATGGCTGGGAATTTTAAAGCCAGCAAATACACTAACCATGCAGGTTAACATGAAAGTAAATCCTATTAAAATTTTCATCTCAATTTACCTATTACATTACTAACGGTTTGTCAAATAATAGCTCTGGAATTACTTGGGGAAAATACGCCTGCGCTAATGTAAAAATCAGGATGGACTAACAATACATAAAATGTATCACTATTCTTATAGTAGAGCTGGAGATTTTCTATTTTATGATTTAAGATGCTGATGTCTTTTCAGATAAAATATTAATCCGATGGATAGAATCCCAAGAGCGATTACTTGATACCCTGAAAATCCAAAAAACGGTTTTGGGGTAGAGCGTAAGAATTCATGAAAAAATCTAAAGCCACCGTATCCTATCAAATAAAGATGGAAGTGTTGATAAGTTTGAAGTTTTTTTGTTCTTAACGATAAAAAAATTGCGATGCTAATGATATTAAAAAGTATCTCGATAGGGACGGCTGGCCATTTTTCTAATCCTCCTGGGAGATGATAGGGAATGCCAGAACAGCAGCCTTGTGTGAGGCAGCCCAGTCGACCAAGAATAATACTAAAAGGAACTATCAGGGCAAAACGATCACCTGTTATTTTGTGATAATTGAGTATTTTCTTGAAGACCTCTACACCCAAAAACCCTCCAATGAGAGCCCCCGTGATAGATTTTCCAGATAGCCAGTGGAGCCACTTATCTTCACTAGTATGCATCCACCCTTCTGCAAAGAGGTAAGCGATCTTAGCTCCTATGAATGCACAGGTTAGGGCGCAGATATAGATGAGGGTTAGTTGAGAGTCTGCTCGTGCAGTATTTATCCAGTAGTAAGCACTCAGGAGAATTGCCAAAAGCATTGTGAGGCTATACCAGTTAGCTGATATTTTATCCAATATTTCAAGCATGAGAGGCTACCATGACGGCACAGAAACCAAGTCCAAGAACGATGACGGTTGTAGGAGCGATAATAAGCTGGAGTAATGCGAAGAGTAAGCTATGCCGCAAGGCCGCTGGCCATTCTGGATGGCCATCTCTTTTAGGTAATCTTTCAGAGAGGAAAGAATCGCAAAAACCAATGAAGAAACTGAGTAGAATACAGCATAAAATCATGGCGATGGTGCTGAACATCAAATATTGGTAGACTAAGCTAAGAGCGATTAAGGAAGTAGGCCCAGGCGATATCCAGATGATAAATCTGAGAAAAGTAATGGCTCTCTTGGGAGCTCTGCTCATAGGTAGTGAAGGAGGAGCGTGTCTGTGCTCCAGTGAGAACTTTTTCTGAAGTTCTTCTTTATTTCTTTGTTGGTTAGGTTTTTCCATTGTTGAAAATGTTAGCTTATACCGGAATGATAGTAACGACAAAATGAATCAAGCTTACCATCTGGCCGTATAACATGGGTGCAGCAACGGTCAATCCGGTCTTCATCCCATGTCCATGAGTCCATAAAAGGCTTAATGAATAGGCGAAACGTATTTTTTTCCTCCATTTCAAATTGATGTAGGATTTCTCCTAGAGCAGTATTTTCACAGCCACATTGTTGGAGATCTGCGAGTTCATATCTTACTTTATCTTGGAGGAATTCTTGGACTGTTGAGAAATCAATGAAATCGCTGATTGATCTAACTCCTATTGGAGTTTTTAGGAGGTATCCAATAGTGGCACAATTGGGATCGCCACAAGGAAGAGGAGTGAAGTCTTCATATTTTATTGTTCCAGCTGACTGCTCAACACACCCAATGATAATATCGGCAGCATTTAGGCGTATGGCTTCTGGGTTGATTTTCTGAGGTGTGATATTGGCAGGAGTGCGTCCTGACCAAAACATGGGCTGGAAGCTGACACCTCGACAGTTTTCATAGCCAAGGCCAAACTGGATGGTACTCCAGAGTTCCTCTAAGTTTTGAGGTATTACAGTCATGGCCAGAGTGACGGGGATTTGTTCTTCTTGGCAACGCTCCATGGCGCGCTGTTTCATTTTTCGTAAATCTCCACCGCGGAGTGATTTTTGGGCAGCCGAGCCAGTACCATCGAACTGAAGGTAGAGCTGAAAATTACCTTTGCGTGCACGTTTGCCAAGTTCTTTGAGGAATTGATCCTCTTTAGCAATTAATACCCCATTGGTATTAACGAGTGTATAATCGATGCCTTTTCTTGCATGAATCCAGTCCAGTAGTTCGAAAAACTGTGGGTGCAGTGTGGGTTCACCGCCGGAGAGTTGAAGGATCTCAATGTTTTTTTTCCTGTCTAGGACACCATTGATCCTTGATTTCACCTCATCGAGTGGGTGATAATCCAGTGCTTCATCGACACCAGTTGGTGAAGCAGCAAAGCAAGTGGGGCAGGCGAGATTACAAGAGTCTACGATCTCAATGAGAGCTAAGCAGGTAGATAGGGTTTCTACAGTGTCACCTTTTTTGGCATAGGCATTTTTCCCGAGTGTTCCATCTATGCCATCTGCTACTGACCGTGCGCTAGCACCACAGCATGCGTTTTGCTCATTGCCTTTTGCCATCCAGTAAAATCGTGCATCTGATGAGATACACATGCTGATTTCTCCGTGGTCGGGGCATTCTCTTGTAAGGTAGACTTTAGATGGTGTGGTGTTTGTTTTCCAAACTGTTGCGGCGCAGAGTTGATGGCAAGCAGGGCATCGAGAGGTGGTATCCTTCAGCTTGGTGCGGAAATTGGGGATGAGTGTATTCATAGACTTTCAGTATGATGCACTAAATTTCACTCTAATGATCATCGAAAATAGATAATGGTTGATTATTTTAGTCAATGTTACCGAGTGCGTCACCCATGCGTGCATAGGTTTCTATATATTGTGCTGAATTTTTGAGCAGATCATCAGTTAATGTTATTTTATTAGGTTCAAAAATAGTGATTGTGGATGATCCGCCAAAAGCGAAGTATCCTTTCTCTGAGCCTTTC
This sequence comes from uncultured Verrucomicrobiales bacterium, assembly GCA_937969495.1. Taxonomy (GTDB): domain Bacteria; phylum Verrucomicrobiota; class Verrucomicrobiia; order Verrucomicrobiales; family Akkermansiaceae; genus Oceaniferula. The sequence goes on from CALBVY010000045.1 coordinate 67,491, forward strand.
TCTATAATGGTGTGGGGCTGATAGGTCTGATGAATACTGCCAACGCAAGTGGCGCCTATTTCCATCATGAGGACGGTTCCCATAGATTTTGTTTCAATCTGGGTGATAGTGCGTTTATTCTGCCATAAGTAAGAAAGATTACGCGCTAGCGCGATGGGCGATACGGAAAACAAGGGACCATTGATAGTTTTTGTTAGTCCGGCTTCACCCTGAACGGGGAAATGATAGCGGTGGTAGTCTACTGGACAAAGACGTGAAAGTACGAGGCTGCCTCCGCGGAATTTCTCTGTAAGGGCGGCATCATCTAATAGAGCATCAAGACTAAAGCTTTGGCCTTTGATAAAAAAGCCAGTGATCTCATCAATGTTAGGGAATCCAAGATGGCGTCCATCTGCTGGAAATACGATAGGTGCTTGTGCGATAGGCCGTGCCTCTGGGCGTAGTTTACGGTAGAAGAATTCATTGAATGTTGTGTAGCTACTTGGGCTATCTGCAAATTCCTGAGCATCCATTCCGTAATCGTCAATAAATGGTAGCACCTTACTTTGGCTCGTTGGTTTATCCATCCTTCTGCCATACCATTGAGAGAAAAAAGGGCGTTTGACGAAGCTATGAAGGGCTATTTTACCAAGCGGATTACCATAAGCCCACTTGAGGAATCCTTCGCCATACACTTGCTCTGTCTCCATGGACTTTGTGTAGCGGTTATAAAATTGAATTTTTTTCACTGAAGTTGAGGCTAACATTGATACAGGCGATTGCACCAGCATGGAATGCGGCTCTGTGATAGAGGGGCACAAAAAAGACGAGGAGCAAAGCTCCTCGTCTGTAATATGATTTTTCAGTTTGTCCAGTTAGGCTGCTTTAAGCATTTTCTCAGCTTTAGTGATAGTAGCCTTGCTGAGTTTGCCGTTTACCTTACGTGATTTCTCAAGCATTTCCTTGAGTTCTTGCAGTAATGTATCAGCAGCTTTCAGTGCTTTGCGCTCGCCACCGTATTTTTTATCAGAAAAATACTTGGTGAAGGTAGTGCCTGAGCGACTCAGGCATAGACGCCAACCTTGGAATGCTGTGGTTTCATATGTAAAACGTGTTAGGTTCTTTTTTGATTTCATAATGTGTGTGTGTGTGTGTTAATTACGGGCAAATTATATTCGAAAAAATGTGTTATGTCCAACAACTCTGTTTATTTTTATGCACTTTTTTCAAACACTGGTTAGAAAAACAAGTTGTTTGATTGAAGCAAAGAGGCTCTCATTGCCTTTTGTTAATAGGTTTTTACAGGGTGATTGGTAAATATACGAGTTGAAGTCGGGAGATACGTTAGTGAATTTATCAATGACTAATTGAGTAATTGGTTAGCTATCTAATAGATTACTAACTTGGGGGGATTAGTCACATAAAAACTAACTAAGTATTATTATCAATGGTGGAGGGAAAGCGTTCAGTGGGTATTGATCTGTAGATTTTGAGTGCAAAGAGGGGCGAAAAAAACACGCAGCCCCAAGCGGAGCTGCGTGTTTTGATTAAGGTGTTATTGAAGTTATCGTTAACTTAGTATAGTAAGTAATCAGATGATTACTCATCTTCATCGGTGCTAGCGATTGCTAGGTCTTCGATATCCGTCCACTCGATGTAAGCCATCGGTGCGGAGTCACTGATGCGAGCACCTAATTTGGTAATTCTGCAGTAGCCACCTTGGCGATCTTCGCAGACGGGTGCGATTTCACTAAATAGCTTGCTGACAGTTTGCTTTTGGCGGAGAAAAGCTACCGCTTGGCGGCGGGCGTGGATATCACCGCGCTTGGCGAGTGTTACCATTTTCTCAGCCACAGGGCGTAGTGCCTTGGCTTTAGCTAGTGTGGTGCGGATGCGGCCGTGCTCGATCAGGCTGCATGCGAGGTTAGCAAGCAGAGAACGACGATGAGCGGTGTCGCGTTGAAGTTTGACAGTTTTTTTTCTGTGTCTCATTGGAATTGTCCTTGCGGACGGTTAGTCATTAAAAGTGACGGTTAAGTTAGTCGTTGAGGTTTTGTGCGATGAGGTCAGCGAGTCCCACTGGAGCCTCTTCTTCGGCACCGAGGCGAGGTGCGGCCACGGTGGGCAGCGCTCCGGTGAGTAGAGATGGATCAATATTCATGCCGAGGCCAAGGCCAAGTTCCACGAGTTTTTCTTTGATCTCATTGAGTGATTTTTTACCGAAGTTGCGGTACTTGAGCATTTCTGCTTCTGTTTTGGTAGCGAGCTGGCCGACGGTGGTGATGTTGGCGTTATTCAAGCAGTTAGCAGCACGAACGGAAAGTTCGATCTCATTGACGCTCATGTTAAGAAGCTTTTTGAGGGCGGCATTTTCTTCGCTTTGTTCTGCAGGTGCTTCTTCGAAATCAACGGCGTTTTCATCGTAGTTAACAAAGACGTCTAGGTGATGGCGAAGGATAGCAGAGGACTGGAGCAGGGCGTCAGATGGATCTACGCGACCGTCTGTCCAGACATCGAGAACGAGTTTATCATAGTCAGTCATCTGACCTACACGGGTAGCTTCTACTGCATATTTCACGCGGACAACAGGGGAGAAGATGGAGTCAATAGCAATGACGCCGATGGGCATGTCCTTGCGCTTGTTTTCATCACCGGTGTTAAATCCACGGCCTACCTTGACTTCAAATTCGCAGTCGAACTTCACTTTACGATCCAAGGTGCAGATGATCTGATCCTTGTTTACGACTTCGTACATGTTATCGTCATTAATATCGGCAGCAGTGACGACACCTTCTTTTTCAAGTTTAATAGTAAGCACGCGTGGCTCTTTACCGTGGTGCTTGAATTTTACTTTTTTGAGGTTGAGGATGATATCGGTGACATCTTCCACGCAGCCTGGTAGGCTGGAAAATTCATGTTGGACACCAGCGATGCGTACGGAGGTGATGGCGGCACCTTCAAGTGAAGATAGCAGCACGCGGCGCAGGGAGTTTCCGATGGTGTGGCCATAACCTCCTTCAAACGGCTCAGCAGTGAACTGGGCGTAAGTCTCGGACTCGGTGTCCTCGTTTTTGGTTAGGCGATTGGGGAGTTCAAAACGATCTAGCTTGAATGCTGTATCTTTTTCTTCTTCTGTGGTTTCTGTATTGGTTATTTCTTCAGACATAATGTGTGTCGTGTTGACCGGGTTACCCTCTGGCGAGTTGGAATCAGCGGATTGTCAGAATGACGGTTGGCAGATGTTCAGAGGACCTACGGCGATTAATGTGACTCGCGGAGCAGGGAACTAAGGGGATAAAGGTCTGTAATGCAATTGTTTTTTTATTAAATTCACGTAGTTTTGTGCGGTTGTGTTTCTTGTGATATGTGTCAGTTTTCCGGCATGAAAATTGATTGCGTCCGAAATAGCCTTCGCCCATGGTTGGGTCTCTTACTTTGCGCTCTTGTTTTGGGTGTGTTTATGCCTCAGGCTGGCGCTAACCAACGGGTTTTTGGGAAATCGGATGAAGAGAGTTTTGAGGGTAAGGTGGTGATTATTAAAGTGGGGGAAAAGGATCTTGTGAATAAACATGCCTTTAAGTTCTGGCGGCGTGTGATTGAGCGGGTAAACCAGGAGAAAGCAAAAGCTGTTTTGTTTGAAATTGATACTCCAGGAGGATTGGCTTTTGATACTGCTGAGCTGATTATGGTGCAGATGCAGAAGCTCGAAGTTCCTTCTTACTCGTTTGTTAATCAGAAGGCGTTGAGTGCTGGGGCATTAGTGGCATCAGGTACGGATGTGATCTACATGCATCCTGTTTCAGCGATTGGCGCGGCTGCTTTGGTAAGTGGGAATGGTGCTGAGATTGATGAGGTGATGAGGGCGAAAATAGAATCTGCTTTTGATGCTTTTGTGCGAACTGTAGCAGAAAGTAAGGGGCATAATGCGGATGTCCTTAGGGCGATGATGTTCCGCGATGAGAAATTTAAATTTGGTAAAATCAAGGTGGGTAAGGGTGATTTACTTAGTCTTACTGGTACGGAGGCGACGAGTATGTTTAAAGGTAAGCCCCTGCTGGCTAAAGGTACGGTGAAATCGATCGAGGAGCTTTTGGAAAAAGAAGGTCTTGGTGATGTGGAGACTATTCTTGCAGAGCCATCGGGTATGGAAAAATTTGCTTACTGGGCTACGGCGATGTCTGCGGTGTTGATTCTGGTAGGGATTGGTGGTGCTTATCTGGAGATGAAGACGCCTGGTTTTGGCCTTGGTGGCGGTATCTCACTGTTGGCTTTTGCCTTATTTTTCTTTGGGAACTATGCAGCGGGGAACATGGCTGGCTACGGTCTTATGGTGTTATTTATCATTGGTGTAGTGCTGGTAGCTGTGGAGTTTTTTGTTTTGCCTGGGATGTTTGTGCCAGGAGTTATTGGGGGGATTCTCGTGCTGACTTCCTTGTTTTTAGCGATGGTAGATGAATTTGCCTTTGAGGATAATAAGGTGCGGGGCTGGAGTTCTTCTGATGCTTGGGATTTTATTCAGGGGCCATCGCTGGCTTTGCTGATAGGTCTTACGGGGGCGATGGTATTGATCGCTGTGATGATGAAGTTTTTACCCAATGTGCCCTTATTTAATCGACTTGTTATGAGTAAGGAGCTGGCTAATGGTGCTGCTATGGCGAAAAATTCAGCATCTCAAGGTGAGCGAGTAGGGCTATCAGGAAAGGCAACTACTGATCTTCGCCCCGCTGGGAAGGGTGAGTTTGACGGTAAGATTCTTGATGTTACCGCTGCCACGGGATTCATCAGCAGTGGTCAGGATATTGTGATTACTGCAGAAGACGGCATGCGTATTCTGGTAGAACTGAGGGAATCAATCTAGCGACTTCTCGTTTCGTTAGATTAATAGAGCGTAGGTTTTTCACTCCTACGCTCTAAG
>CALBVY010000046.1 GCA_937969495.1 uncultured Verrucomicrobiales bacterium
TTCAAAGACTTTAATCGCAGGAGGGAAACCTCCTGCAAACTTATTAGATCGAGTGTTTTTTTGAGCCATTCGGCTCAAGTATACCAATCTGTTCACTTGTACAAGGCTAATTTTCTAGCATTTCAAAATGAGGTAGCCCTGTGCCTGACCCCTTTACTAATATGACCCCTTTACCCCCCTTTACTGACCCATTTCTATGCCTGACCCCTTTACTGAACCCTTTATCTACAAGAAGGAATTGTTCCGGAAGATCTTATTCCTTTTATCTTGCCGCCTGTTTTATGAAGCCAAGTTGCAGAACAAACAGAAGCTGGGCGACCACATCCCGCGTTGAAAGTTGAGTTTGAGTTTGAGTTTTATGCTTCGCTGGATATCGTTCGGTAATTGGAGGCTGGTCGACACCATCGGGATGGGTCGCCAGTTCCTGAATGTTCGCTGAAAATAAAACCATTATTACGACTAACTATGACTAAATTAATCTTTGAGCGTGTTATGAATTTGATGCCACATCTATCTCTTTTCTTTTTGATGAGTCTTCCCTTGATTGCCGAAGAGGGCTTTGTGCAGATCTTTAACGGTAAAGATTTGAATGTCTGGCAGTCCATTCGCGGGGATAAGGAAACCGAAGGCAGCTTATTTTCTGTCAACAAAGAGGAGAAAGCGATCCAAACCTATGCAACCGCAAAAGATGGAACGAAACAACCCATCGGCTGTCTCTACACGAAAAAAGAATACAGCCATTATATTCTGAAGCTCGAATATAAATGGTTGCAGCGGCGCTTTCCGCCACGAGCAACTCATGACCGTGACGCTGGATTACTCTTCCACCTCCACGGAGATTTATCAAAGCTCTGGCCAAATTGTGTTGAAATGCAGTTGGGAGACTCAGATGTAAAAAAGGTGAAAAACCGCTACTTGACAGGAGATTTATGGGTGATTGGCAAGGACCTACAGCTACTTAACCGTCGGAATCATTCTTTTTACAAACCTGATTCTCCGTTAGTTCTGATCGGAAAGAATAAAGCCTACGATAACTCTTACATCATGCTTGATGCTGAGAAGCCTCACGGCCAATGGAATGAGATTACTCTTACTGTTCGTGGTAGCGAGGAGGCCATTTTCGAGCTGAATGGAAAGGTTGTAAATACTGTTAGAAATATGACCTTCCTGATGGACGGCAAGCGCGTTCCCTTATCGAAGGGGCGGATAGGTTTACAAGCGGAATACGCCGAGTTACTTTATCGAAATATTCGTATCAAGGAATTGGACAAAAGTAGTAGCGAACAAGACAGCGCACACCAATCCACTACCGCGCCTTGAGTCGAAATTTTAATGATAATTATGAATCTTAACCTGAAATCAGAGCTCGCCCTTCGGTAGTGGATGGGTGGCTTTTGACGTTATACTATAGGCTTGCGAGTGACATCGTTGGTAGCTTCTCTAAGATTTCTTTATTCAACGTTTTGTTAGTGCGTGCGTAGCGTTCGTTGGTCTTCGCCTGACAGTAAGCGTATTTCGGGATAACCGTGGAGTCCCGGTCTGCGATCCACTGGGAGGGTATGGCTTGGTAGATGAGTTTTTCGCCCACCGCCATCCAGCTGTGCATTTCCTCTTTGGAGAGTTTCTGACAGAGTCGTCTCAAGGCGTCTTCTCCATTGATTTTGCCTCGGGTGAGAAATTGAAATTCAAAGCCTGCTTCACCCTCTGAGTGAAGGATGATTTCGTCAGTTTGCATACACAAACCTATACAGCAATCGACTTGCGTTATCGCGTTCCTTTTTTGACTGCGGATTATAGGATAAATAGTCTGGTTAAGTCAGTAGAGATTGGATTAACTAGCATCATGAAGAAACTATACGCCCTTGTGTCTGCATTCTTTTTATTTTTTGGAATCAGTCAGCCTCTCTTAGCAGCTAATCACATTGCGAAAGTCGGCGAAACCTCTCCCAATGCTGCAATCCCCAAATTCATGCAAGAGATCATTAATTTGCTAGAAAAAAATCACGCGGAGTTGCAACAAAAGGAGAAAGAGTTACTTAAATCCGATGATGACGTAACGCAAAAAAAAGCGCAGAATCTTACCATCACCATTGGTATAATTTCCAATCATTTGAGCACCATCAAAATTAGTATTCTTCCGTTGATTGAGAAGAAAGATTATATGAATGCAAAGTCTCAGCTCAGTCGTATTGGCACTAACTCTGGCTATCAATCTGGTAGTTACATTACCGCTGAACTCACCGAGAAAGTTGGCCTTGCTATTAAAAAAATTGATGCGCTAGAAAAAGAAAAAATCAAGCTACTTCAAGATGAAGTTGAGCAATTTCATCAGGACCTCGGTAAAAAACTTCTCAACGCCAAACAAGTAGCAGAGATTGATAGTATTCTTGTGCGTTTAGTCGCACTCAAAGAAAAATGTATCTCTCGTAATGGCGAATATCACAAAATTTCCAATAAAATTGACCAAACCACAACCATCGTAAGCGGTTGGCAAGATTACCTATCTTGCGTAGCAAATAAAGATGTGCAGGGTGCTAAAAATCATATGCAAAACATTAGCCGTAGCATCATTAGGAATCCTCTTATCCCTAGATCCGAAATCCTTAAAATCGTCAGTAACCTTGGACGAGGTATAGTAATACCCACGACTAAAAGTAATGATCCAGCTTCAAAAATTCCTAGTATCGAATCTATTCTTTCTCGTTATACAAAGGCTGCCGATCTTGATAAAGTCATCTCCGAGATAGAAAAGATCAAAGACCACACTTCACCCACTCAAAAAAACAAAGCTTCTGACCTGCAACAACAGGCACAATTTCTTCAGAGTGCTCATCACTTGGCAGTGAACGGAGAAGGAACGATGCTCATGATACAGCTCGGAGCTGGAACCACCTCTTCCAACTACCGTGAATGGAGAGAAGCAATCGTGCTTGAAATTAAAATGCTAGCCTTCTCCCGTATGATTCCCACGGAGTATGAAGAGGAAATGAGTGGAAAGTCAGCCATTAAAAAGATCGAGATTTTAGCAGGCAAGTTACAGAAAGAAAAAAAATGGTATGAACTCTGGGAGATTCTAAATTTTTCGAAAGACCTGATCAACTCACGATCTAACTCATCTGCGACAAGAAAAATATCTTGGTTTGAAAATGACCTTTACGCTCTCTCCTATTTTCTTGCCGCACAACGCTATGAAGAGGCTGGAGAGCTCGCCAAAGCATTATTGAATTACCGTGGTATACTAGATAAAAATGGTCGGTATGGCCCCTACAAAGATGCGCAAGAGGCCATAAAAAACATCCGTATACACAAATCCGAAGCTCTCGCGAAAAATGAAATAGAAGAAGCTGCACTTCTAAAAGCGCGCGGCACTCCTGAGTCTCGTTATGGCTCGCGCATCATGCGCTATAATGACCATATTATTCAACGGGCTGTGGAAAAAGCGGTTAGCGAGAGAATGGCTTTCTACTTGAAAGCTCTAGAAAAGAAAGCACCCACTACGGCAATTGCACCTAGTAAGAAACCTACAGCTGAACCAAAAAAGAAGCCCAAAGAGACTAAAAAGTCTCAATAGAAAAATGAGGAGATATTTATAGCTAAGTGTAAGTTTCCATGCGGTGAATTATCCATAAGTGATAAAAAAGTTGCTAGATTTTTTCGTCAGGTAACGAATGCATTCAAACTAGTAAAATAGTAAATAATCCGTAGTAAAAAGACCCTATAGGTGCTGATAAATTGTATGATGATTTCTTGATAGACATGAAGTTTAATATAGTATTACCTATGCGCAATAAGGTTAAATAATCGTTTGGTTATAAAGTAATGTTGGATAACTTTTTGAAACTTTGTGTTACAAAGAGTAACCCACGAAAATACTACTCTCATCATCTAAAACAGGCTGAGCTTCAGCCATATAATCTCTAGCAAGAAATGAAATCTGCACTACTCTTCCTCCTCGCCTCTTTACTCATTCAGACGATACAGGCGAACACTGACGTCCGCACTTGGACTTCCGGTAAAAAGACGTTCTCTGCCGAACTTGTAAGTTATGATCCTGAGACCGATATCGCGGTCTTCAAGGACGGCAGCGGCAATGACTTTCAGCGGATGGGCGCCGAGCTTATCCTGACCGACCGAGCGTGGCTCAATGAATGGGCCTTCCTCAGTGTGAAACTTGAGGATGCAGTCAAAGAACTTGGTGGTGAACTAGAGCACCACATTACAGAAGGCCAATATCCCACAGATCTCTTTATCTATCACCCGCCAGGTGTTAAGGTTCTTACCAGCCGCCCTCTGCTTATTATGTTTCACCCCGGCGGCAAAGCCCAGCGTTACCTCCTGAACTTCGTAAAGACTGCTGCTGAGCTCAAAGCCGTCGTAGTTACTTGCGGCACTTTTCGCAATACTGGACGTAACAAAGAGAATCTCGAGAAAGAGAAAGAACTTACCGCTCGTTTCAAGGAGATGTTTCCTCAACTGGAGAAGCACATCGCTCACGATCCTAGGAAAATTGTTATGGGAGGTGCTTCCGGCGGAGCCTGGCGTGCCTTCCATTATACTGCCTATGTAGAGCGCCCATGGAAGGGTATTTTCTCGAATGGTGGCTGGCTGGGCGGCCCCCGTTACTGGGATCTCAAATACCCCGCTATGCGTGTGGCCGTGGTGAATGGTCATCAAGATCACGCTAACCGTGTGGTTGAGGATTATACTAAGGTTCTAAAGGAGCGCGGCTGCGAAATCGTTGCCTTTTCCTTTAAGGGCGGCCATCAGACCGCGCCTGTTGAGCACACTACCGAATCCATTCGCTGGATTCTTGAAGACCCAGAAGAGTAGGCTCTTTGATAACAGATGTTTCGCCATGCAAAGGTTTGCATAATGATCGGCTGTATCTCAAACAATCAAGGGAGAAAAAGATGCTCCTGGCAATCCACGATCGGCTGAGCAGTTTAGTTTTATGATTTTCAGAGTTTCCCTTAATGATACAGTAAACAAACTGGAAACAGAAAGTAGAAATACACCAAATGCCTGCAGAAGAAACCAACATATTCCCTAGTGCAAAATGCCAACCAATTGCAAGAGCTGCCTTTGCTGGTATCGAAGCCGATATTTTGGTAGGTGGTGAAAATTCACCTATGACTGCTATGAATTTAACAGTTCGCCCTAATACTGGTGCGCCAGCTCACATATCTCATAGTGAAGATAAGTTTTTCCTAGTTACTGAAGGAAGATTGGTTTTTCTTGTTGGAGATGATAGGGTAGAGGTGAATTCTGGTGAATCAATCTCTGTCGGTCAAGGAGTGGTGCATAGTTTCACTCCATTAGATGAGTCTGTGGCAAAGATGACCTTAGTTTCAACTCCCGGTCGTCATGATCTCTTTTTCCAAGCAATGGGGAGTCTTTCTACTCCACATATCATGGAAGAAGTCCAAACTGTGTGTCAGCAATTCGGACAAACTATTGTAGGTCCGGTGATTGAGCCTTGAATATATCTGAAACATACAGAACAAGGTGCTACAAAATAAACCCCTTATTCGCTACGTAGTCTGGTTTGTACGGAATTTTTACCATGAGCCTTGCTACCATTGTCCGCACTCGGAAGAGAGGCTGGCGGTGCTTGGGCGCCAAAGAAATTAAATACAGATCAGCGAGTTAGAAAAATGATAAAAACCAACATTTCAGACACCCTTGACAATCTTCATGAGCACTGGTCGCAGCGAATTGTCGCAGAATCTAACGGTCAGCTATTCAAGGTAGCTAAGGGAATCGGTGAGACCAATTGGCACAAGCACGACGATCAGGACGAGCTATTTCTCATTCG
>CALBVY010000047.1 GCA_937969495.1 uncultured Verrucomicrobiales bacterium
TTAAACCCCAGAAAAAAGACCGCCATACCTTGTGGGAATGGCGGTCATAAAGTGGTCGGGACTACAGGATTCGAACCTGCGACCTCTTCACCCCCAGCGAAGCGCGCTACCAAACTGCGCCAAGTCCCGGTCATTATTATCCAGCGGAATGAACGCCCACTGAACAGGGCGCGCAATAAACCTGATGAGTTCAGGGTCTACCTTATTAATAGAATGCACAAGCAATCAAAAAACGCCCTCCAACTTGGTTACACACAAAAACCAAGTGGAAGACGCTATTGATTCCCCCCTTAACCAGACATAGGGGAATGAAATCCGTGCAACTATACTCTGCGGCGACGCAGGAAACACATCACAGCACCTAAAGCTATCAGCGCGGAACTTGACGGCTCAGGCACGGCATCGACTAGGGCTGGTCGGAAGTTCACGTTATCTGTATAAGATGATGATGCTAACTCGATGTTTCCAGAGGTTGAGAACAAGGCAAATCCATGATTGCTACTACCATCGTTAATCCACCCATTCACCTCATCGGTGACATCCACATACTCAGTGCCTTGGTTGGTAAAATTAACGGTTCCTACCACGGGTACTAAGCCATTTTGCACATAGGTATCATACCATGTTTGTTTGTTAGCCGCGCTACTATAATCGGAGAAAGATGCTCCAAGTGCTACGATTTGCACCACGGCACTCCCTGTAGTTGATGCCGAAGAAATGGGCGGCCCTCCAACAGTTGGAGTGGAGGTAATATATTCCACAGCACTCAGACTGAGGTATTTATCTCCTGAGGTGTTCAAACCACTCACATCAAAGCTAACAATACCAAAGTTGAAGTGATATGTAGGGGATCCTTGTAAGGATTGACCTAGAGTGATTTGTGGATCAAATGCATTATTGGTTCCAAAAGTAATGTAGCTATCGGTGTCAAAATCGGGGGTGGCAATAATCGTCGCATTAGCAATCATGCACAAGCTCCCTCCGGCAATTATTGTTAGAAATATCTTTTTCATTCTATCTATTTTTTGTAATTAAGTTAATGGGTCATGAGCGCTCGTGTGTGCCCGCTGACATGGAGAAACTTACTATCATATAATTTCTCTCGCTAACGCAGCCTTGTCATTGATTGGCGGTGTCCTGCAAAAGCCCCGCAGCAAACAAAAGCTAATCAATGTCAATGCATCGATAGCACTCTATGCAGACTTTGTGGATAATCTTCAGCATGTTTAAAAAGAACGGCTTAGCTCTCTCATCGTTTCTCATAATGTGCCATCCAGCATCATCAGAGGAAACCAATGCAGATGCTTTGAAAAATTTACCAGAAACCTACATCACCGCTACTAAGAACCCCACGACTTGGCTTCTCACCCCTGGTTCAGGTATTCAGCTAGCGCGTGACTCTTTTATTCAGCGCGGCGGTTCTGATTTGGGTGATGTCGCAAGATATGATCCCACGATTTCTGCTCCATTTAACTTTGCGAGTTCAGACGGCACCTTTGGCTATGGGCAGACTGGTTACAGCGGCTACAATATCCGTGGTATTGAAGGAAATAGAATCCTCTTACTTGTAGACGGCATTAGGCAGCCAGAGCAATTTATCTCTACATCCTTTACGCAAGATGAGGGCTCAGAGGGCGGCGCGGGGCGTGATTATTATGACCCTGCTATGTTCGAAACCACAGAAATACTCAAAGGCTCCGCGAGCGCGCTCTACGGTAGTGATGCTCTAGGTGGCGTAGTAGCTTTCCGCACACCTGATCCAGATGACTTCCTCCAAAATAGTGATAATAACTACGCTGGCATGTTACGCGGACAGCACTTCAGTCATAACGATAGCTTTGCTAAACAGGCATTCTACGCCTTTCGTCAGAATGATTTCTCCATGCTATTAGGATATGCTGGACGTACCGGACATGAGACCGAAAACAATGGCCATACAGCGCCTAACCCATCCACATTCAACAGCGATAACTATTTACTGAAGTTAGACTGGGAAGCCAACTCTGAGCATCGCTTTGGCTTTACTTACGAATATTTTAAACGCGAACGGGATCTTGAAATACTGAGCGCGACGGGTTTCATTAATATATTCGACAAGAAAATTCTCAACTGGGAAACACAACAGCGTAGCCGCTACAGCCTTAGCTGGGATTACACCCCCCCATCCTCTCCGTGGTATGATTCCATTGAATCGTTATTCTATTTCCAGAACACAGAGAACAATAGCAGTAATCACAGCGAATCCACTTTTGGTAGAATAAGAGATCAGGACATCTCTTTCACTACACGCAGCACGGGATTACAGTCTAACTTGCGTAAGGATCTGGGAAAACACCAGCTCACCTACGGATTAGATTTCTCTCTGAGTACAAGTGAAAATAGATTTTTCCGTGAAGACAATGGCCTACTCCCCCCCTTGGCCAACCTTGTTTCCTTTGCCCCCTCAGAAACATTGCGAGGAGCTTTATTCTTACAGGATCAATTTTCCCCCTCAGAGGATAGCCCATGGATCATCATAGGAGGTCTACGTCTGGATTATTATCAAATCTCCCCCAACCTAACAGATGAATACCTTGAGCGTATCAATAAAATCAATCTTAGCACCTCTCAAATTCTACCTGCGGAGGATCATGAGATACTGACGATCACACCTAAGTTAGAAGTCATTTATAAGCTTAATGAAGAAACTTCTGTCTACGCGCAATATTCTCGGGGTATCAGAAACCCCACCGCCGAAGAAATCTCTATGATTTTCGACCACCCAACATCCAACGGGAACCCCGCAGGTAACATCACAATACCAAATACCTCACTAGAAGAGGAAAAAAGCCATGCGTTTGAGCTAGGATACAAACACCAAAGTAACCACAAACGACTGCATGCCACTGCATTCTACACACACTATTCAAACTTCATCGAAAACGCTGTAGATACCGGTGAAGATAGCTATGACGGTAAGGACATCCTTACTACGATGAATCGAGGGCGTGTGGATATTTATGGCTTTGAAGTTGGTAGCTCATGGCAGCTTGGGCATTATCAAAATGCTCTTGATGGATTTGAAGTTGGATTTTCCACAGGCCGCACTTGGGGCATAGATCGAGAGGAAGATAAATGGCTTAATTCCATTGAACCATGGAAATCCGTGGCATGGCTTGGCTACACATCACCAGAAGAAACTGCAGGAGTCCGCCTCACAGGAACCTATGTAGGATCGGTCAAACACATAGATGACAGTAATGGTGAATTATTCCTCCCCCCCTCTTACTTCTCTCTCGATGTCAGTGGTTTCTGGAAAATCAACGACAACCTAACTCTTCAAGCCGGGATCAACAATATCCTTGATGAGCAATACTGGCAATGGAGCAGCACTCGCCGCAATGGTGGGCACTCAAGTAACGCCTCCAGTGTGGATGACCGTAACACCGCACCTGGAATGAACGGATTTATATCACTCACTTATCAATTCTAATATCATCATCTAACCATGACAATTCACCGCTATATTTATGCAATCAACCAGCAGCAGCCTGACATCAAGAGATCTATATAAACGCCTGTTATGATGAAAAACAAATCCATTCTCTCTCTCCTATCTATTTTAGGTATAGCAACACTCTCATGCCCTCTGGGCTACGCGGATGAACCTCAATCTCCCTCTTCTGAAGAGTTAGCCACATTCAAAAAAGACCGTGCAGCCATCCTTGCGATGGTGGGTGAATTTAAGGTTTCATTCAAGTTTCACGAAACTTATGGCATCAAGGATGATTACAAACTCAAGGAAAAGATCTACAATGAAACGGCCCACGAGATCGTCAAAGTAGTGGAGGATACAGAAAACAGAATCGTTCTTCAGCATCTACTCTTAGTTGATCACGGACTGGAGGAAATGGTAGTCAAACACTGGGGACAAGTCTGGACATTTGAAGATACCGAAGTCCTCGAATACCAAGGTGGCACAACATGGAAAAAACGTCAGATCACCCCTACCGAAGCGAAAGGCACATGGACTCAGTATGTCACCCAGACAGATGACAGCCCGCGCTATGAAAGCCAGGGCACATGGAATCACGATGGCGGCTCTAGCATCTGGATATCGCAGGAAACACCACGCCCCTTACCTCGCCGCGAATATAAAAAACGTAAAGATTACGATGTCCTCATGGGGATCAACACCCACGCCATCTCAGCCAATGGCTGGATCCATGCACAGGCTAACAGAAAGCTCGTAAAGCGAGATGGGAAAATGGAATACCTCTGTGCCGAGCGTGGGTATAATACCTACGAGCGTATTGAGAGCCACGATTTTTCCGCCGTTCATAAGTACTGGGAATCCACCGCTCCTTTCTGGAGTAACATGCGTACATTTTGGAACGGACAGATTAAGAAGTCTGATACACTGAGTTATCATAGTAAGATCAAATCAAAAAGCCTCGGTAAAACAATCCGCAGCCTCGCCCCCAGCAAAGATAAAAAATCCACTGCTACTCTCGAAGAAATCACCACCGCCGTAGAGCCCTTTGTGCATCAAAAATCGTAGCAATTTTAACCCAGAGCATCACCTAGGTTAAAACCCTGCCACACCAATAAACGAGGCCTGCTTTGCGTGTAGGTCTCGTTTTTTATCGTTCTGTCACCAGATACTCAGAGGGTTTCATCCCTTTCTCTATCGTAAACGCTTTGGTAAAGTGGCTGAGACTATTATACCCTACCTCAAAGGCTGCTTCCGTGACATTAAACCTCCCAGAGTCCATGAGCTCCGCCGCTTTTTCTACCCGCAACGCACGTAGCTGCTGGGAGATTGTTTTCCCTACTTCTTTGGAAAAAAGACGGCTCAGATAATGCGGCGCACAGCCTACATGAGAAGCTAATTTTTTAAGATCTAACGATTCCTCAAGATTCGTCTCTAACCACTGATTCACCTGATCAACACGTTCGTTAAGCACTCTTTTCCGACTTAAGCAAAATGGCTCACCTACAGCTGTATTATGAATATCCACAGGCCGGAATAGATGCAGCGCAATAATTTCTGTCACCTTCGCCACATACCAAAACCCTAGCGCATCCCCTTCCACGGGCGGATCAGCCAGCTGATGAGCCATATTTTTCTCAGCCAGAGTCATGGATCTAATATGCCCCACTGGTTTACTCTCATCTACCTCCGCACTGACAGATTCCCAAAGAGCGGTGAAGATACTCTGCCTCCTGTCACCAAGAGTTTTTTTCAGCCAATCTGCCTTGATGGATAGAATGATAAACTCATGACTCCCACTACCAGCCAAACGCGAGGCTGTGATAGCCTGACGGGGAAAACACATCGCAATCGTCGAGTCAGAAAGACCTATTCTCGTGCGCTCACCCATGATGATCCCCTGTCCACTGAGATTAAAAATAAGGTGTAGTTTCTGAGGTGACAGGAGCTGACTACAATCCAGAGCCCCTTCCTTCAAGCCATACCAGCTCATCGACCAGCCTTCCTCGGCCTGATCAATCCACAAATTTTCGTGTTCCAAGAAAGCCACACAGCCTTTTAATGAAAATGAGTCTCAATAGCAATTAAAACTTGCGCGAGTGGGAAAAGACCGTAGTCTTAAAGGCAGTAAGAAACACCCCATTAATATGCAAATTAACAACAATAACCTAAGAGTCAATAAGCGCAGTCTTCCAGAATCCACCATGGCGCGGATCGCCAAGATCAAGGAGTTATTTAAAAACGCCCGCACTATGGCGGAGAAACAAGCCATCGCTAAGATGCTGTCAAAGCAATCTGCGATCTAGCACCTTGTAGCGATAATAAGAGGAAATTGCCGCTCCCCTGTAAGCCGGATTCTGTCCACCTCACTTGCATGAGACTGTACGATCATTTATCTTACCCAGCCTAAGCTAGGAACCTTCCTTGCGGAATGGTGCAACTAATACCCGGAGATTCTGATCGGGCGGGCACCCTTCTCCTGTTGTGTCTTGCGCCGCGCGGGGTTTACCGTGCCTCCTCAGTTACCCTTGGAGCGGTGGGCTCTTACCCCACCTTTTCACCCTTACCATCCGGAGATGGCGGTTTATTTTCTGCTGCACTGTCCGTCCAGCTGGTTTGAATCAGCTGTCCCTCGTTATTCACGAGGCGCGCTGCCCTATGGCGTCCGGACTTTCCTCGATTTTACTAGAAAACTAACAAAACCGCGATCGTCCAGGGAGCGGCAAAGACATTCTACGTAGAAAACTTCAGTTTCCAATCTCCAAATACGTGAAAAGTGCTGTAATCGGAACTTGGAATTTACAATTTAGAAATTAGAACAGCCGCATAATGTCTTACTTACTCCCCACTTATGCCAACTTCCCGCTCACCATCGTTCGCGGTAAGGGCGCTCGACTGTGGGATGATGAGGGGAAATCTTACCTCGATTTCTGTTCTGGTATCGCCACGTGCAGTATTGGCCACTGTCACCCCGCACTCACTGAGGCGATCAGCACTCAAGCCGCTACTCTGATGCACTGCTCGAATTTGTATCTAACCGAGCAGAAACAGGACTTGGCGCAGATACTCGTGGAGGACTTTGTAAAAACACCAGGTAAGATATTTTTTGCCAACTCAGGTGCGGAGGCTAACGATGGCATGATCAAAACTGCTCGGCGTTTCGGACATGCCAAGCCTAACCAACACGGAACACCTCGCTATGAGGTGATCACATTCAGTAACTCCTTCCACGGCAGAACACTAGGCTCCATGGCTGCCACCGCGCAGCACAAAGTCCATGAGGGCTTTGACCCTCTACTCCCTGGCTTTTGCTATGTGCCCTTCAATGACATTGAAGCGCTCAAAGCCGCGATCAATGACACCACAGTGGGCATTATGATCGAGCCGATCCAAGGTGAAGGCGGCGTCAATGAAGCCAGTGCTCATTTCCTCAAAAACATCGATGCCCTTTGTAAAGAACATGACCTTCTCCTCATGCTGGATGAAATTCAGTGCGGACTAGGGCGGACCGGCACCCGCAATGGCTGGCAATCTATCTACCCTGAACTCAAGCCTGACACCATCTCCTGGGCCAAGGGGCTGGGTGGAGGTTTTCCTGTGGCGTCTTTTTACGTCAGTGATCGCATCATCGATCACACTGGCACCGAGCTATCATCCATTATGAGTGCTGGCTCTCACGGCTCCACGTATGGAGGAAATCCACTTGCATGTGCTGCGGCTCTTACTGTGCTTAAGGAAATCCAAACATCCGATTTGTTTGCTAACGTCACTGACCGAGAGCAGCAGATACACACCACAGTTAGAGCATGGGAAAACTCCGTCATTAAAAAAATCAAAGGCAAAGGACTCCTGTTAGGTATCGAGATCGAAGCAGACACCATAAAGCTCCCCCAAGGAGCCACCCCTGCCCTCCACCTCTGTAATCAACTCATGGCCAACGGTCTCCTCACCGTACCAGCAGGCCCAGAGACACTACGCTTGCTTCCACCACTTAACGTTACCGAAGCAGAGGTAACAGAAGCACTTAAAATACTTAAAAAGACTCTCGATTCTCTCGTAGAATAATCGATACTCCATCACTTACATTGAAATCATCGCCATGACGCATCTACTTTCTATAGAAGAACTCTCCAAGGAACGCATTTGGAAAATAATCGACAAAGCCGTGTCGTTAAAAACCGAACGTAAACAAGGCCCCCATGAAGAACTCCCGCTCCAAGGTCAGACTTGGGCCTTGATGTTCTCAAAGTCATCCACCCGCACACGTGTCTCCTTTGAGGTAGGTATCCGCGAACTAGGAGGCTCTGTGATGTTTCTTTCATCCAATGATATTCAGCTAGGCCGCGGAGAACCAATCAAAGATACTGCGAGAGTCTTAGGCCGTATGGTCCACGGCACAATTATCAGGACATTTGATCAACAAGACGTCATCGACTTTGCCCATTTCTCCGGTATCCCTACCATCAATGCTCTCACTGATGATGCGCACCCCTGCCAAATTCTAGCAGATCTTTTAACCATCCGTGAACGTCTCGGCACCTGGGAGGGTAAAAAAGTAGCCTTTGTTGGTGACGGCTTTAATAACATGTCTCGCTCTTGGATGTGGGCAGCTAAAGAACTAGGCTTCGAGTTTACCATCGCAGCACCTCAGGGCTGCCTTCCCACTGAAAAGTATATCGAGAGACTCAATGCACCTAACGTAAGCATCACAACAGACCCCATAGAAGCGGTCAAAGATGCCGATGTCATCAATACCGATGTCTGGCTCTCCATGGGCGAAGAAGGCCAAACAGCTAAAGAAGCCCTCTTCAAAGACTATCAGGTAAACTCCGAGCTCCTCAAACACGCGCACTCCGCACACATCGTCCTCCACTGTCTGCCAGCTTACCGAGGTAAAGAAATCACTAACGAGGTATTAGAAGCCCATGCCGATACAATTTTCCAGCAAGCCGAAAACAGGCTCCACGCACAAAAGGCCGTGCTCTGCCGCCTAGCAGCTCATGGACAAACGTTCCGTGGAATGTTTTCTTAACACCTCTGTCATCCATCCAGAAACATGCACGGCCAGCTCTTACTTCTCGGTGTCCCCGGCACAGAACTAACGGCTAATGATGTATCTCTCTACCAGTCTATCCAGCCCGGTGGATTTGTTCTTTTTGGTAGAAATGTAGAATCTCCTGAGCAGCTACGTAAGCTCACCGATGACTTAAGGGAGGTTGTTGACCTCACCCCCATCATAGCCATCGATCAGGAAGGTGGCCGTGTCACCCGCACTCGGGAGATCGGCGCAGAGCCACCATCGGCACAAGAGCTGAGGGAAAAAGGCGACCTTGGAATGATCGCTCGCCACGGACTTATCACAGCCGATGTCTTACGTGTGTTAGGATTTAACATGAACTTCGCACCCGTGTTAGACATCTCCTATGATGACGATGCAGATAATGCACTCCGAGGCCGCTGCTACGGTACAGATGCACAAGAGGTCATTACCAATGCAGGGATTTTTAATCGCAACCTCCGCCATAGAAAAATTCTCTCCAGCGGTAAACACTTCCCCTCCTGCGGTCTTGCAGATGCAGACCCACACCATGACCTCCCCCACGTTCATAAAAGCGTGCAAGATATGCTAAGTAGTGATCTCCTTCCCTACACCGCACTCATGCCAGAGATGGATTCACTGATGAGCTGTCATGCGCATTTCTCTGCTATTGATCCAGACAGCCCCGGCCTCCCAGGCTCACTTTCACACAATCTCATCACCAAACTACTTAGAAATCAGTTAGGCTATAAGGGTGTGGTCATGACCGATGACATGGACATGGGCGCTATGTTAAACACCTATGGCCGTGGTCCAGATGTCAAGCTCGCCATCGAAGCAGGAAATGACATGGCTATGATCTGTCACCAGACACACACAGCCAAAATCGCCCTCGAACATCTCCAAGAGCTATCACTTCATACAGTAGATGATGCCCTAAAGAGGATTGGGAAACTAAAAAAACGCCTCCAAGACCCACTGAAGTTCAGCCAAAGTCTATGGGAAAAACTCGACGCAGAAACCATGCAGCTCCGTATCGATGTCTTAGGAGAAGAGCGCGCCAGAGAAAAACGTGACTACACTGGTGTAAAACGCTCCCCTGTAGAGGATTATTAAACTCAGAATAGACATTGGATTTTGAAGGAAATACATCACCTAGGATAACATCACCCTCAGTGATAGTAGAATAAAAATAATCGATCCTCTATTTTCTCCAGTTATGCTAGTATTGCCATTATCAATCCTGCCAATCATCTGAAAAAACCTTCCACCAATCTCCGCCACCTCGGTGTGCTCCGCCTACCCATGCCCTGGCATCAGCCACGCATCCGTGCAGGCAATGGTGATAGCGTCATTCTTCTCCATGGTCTCTGGCGCAGTATGTGGGCTATGGACCCCATGGCACACTTTTTAAACAAACAAGGCTTTTACACCATCAATGTGCCCTACCCTTCGTTCCGCAAATCAATCACCGAAATCGTCGATCAGATCCTCGCTATTATTGATCAACATAGCCACCGTGGCCCAGTCCACTTTGTCACCCACTCACTAGGAGGCATCATCACACGGCAGCTCCTCGCAGAGCTACCCACCACTCAGATGGGGAGAGTGGTCATGCTCGCTCCCCCCAATCAAGGAAGTGAAATTATCGATTGGTTAGAGCGCTGTAGACCATTAAAAAAGACACTCGGCCCAGCTGGAGCAAAACTCAGCAGTGCACAAATCGACGCCCCATCCCTACCAAACGCTCTGGACTCCGCTGTTATCATGGGGAAACGAAGCACCATCCCATTTTTCCGTTGGCTATTAGATTCAGAGAACGATGGCATCGTCTCCGTGGAGCGAGGAAAAATCGACGGTCTCAATGAATTCCACATCGTCGATTGCGATCACACCTTCATACCCACAGCACCAGAGGTGATGGCTAAGACGCACCAGTTCCTCGTTCATGGGAAGACCACCTAGATGACAAGAATCTGCTTTCTCTTTTGCTCATGGGTGACTAAAAAAACGCCGAACATGAGTAAGGAAAAAAAAGCAGACTTCATCCGTGAAATCATCGCCAAAGATCTGGCTAGTGGAAAACACAACACCGTCATCACCCGTTTCCCTCCCGAACCCAACGGCTACCTCCACATCGGCCACGCCAAGGCAATCTGCTTTAACTTCGGTATCGCCCAAGAAAATCAAGCCGTCAACGCGCGCTGCCATCTTCGATTTGACGATACCAATCCTGCCAAGGAAGAGGTAGAATACGTTGAGAGTATCAAAAACGATGTCAGCTGGTTAGGATTCAGCTGGGATGAGCATCTCTACTTCGCCAGTAATTACTTCGATTTCTTCTACGATTGCGCCATCCACCTCATCAAAGAAGGTAAAGCCTATGTCGATGAACAATCACTGGAGGAAATCCGTGCAACACGCGGTAATGTCACCACTCCCGGCACACACTCCCCTTACCGAGATCGGCCAGCCGAAGAGAGCCTTGATCTTTTTACCCGCATGAAAGCTGGTGAATTTAAGGACGGCGCCATGGTGCTCCGCGCAAAAATCGACATGAGCTCATCAAACATGAACATGCGTGACCCAGTCATGTACCGCATCATGAATACCCCTCACCACAATACTGGAGAGACATGGTGCATCTACCCAATGTATGATTTCGCACACCCCCTTGAAGATGCCTTAGAACACGTGACACATTCACTCTGCACCTTAGAATTTGAAAATCACAGACCTCTCTATGATTGGGCGATCGAGCACTGCCCAGTCCCCGCTACACCACGCCAGATTGAGTTCTCACGCTTAAATCTCAGCTACACCGTGATGAGTAAGCGTAAACTACTCCAGCTCGTCGAAGAGGGACACGTCGATGGCTGGGATGACCCTCGTCTACCTACCCTATCCGGCATGCGCCGCCGCGGCTATCAGCCTAACGCCATCCGCAACTTCTGTCATCGCGTCGGTATCACCAAGGTAAATAGCGTAACTGATATGTCCATCCTTGAGGCCGAAGTTCGTGATGAACTCAATCAAAATGCAGAACGCCGCATGGGTGTGTTAGATCCACTTAAGGTGATAATTACCAACTGGCCATCTGATGATTATTCAGAGACCGTCACTGTACCCAATAACCCAGCCAAAGAAGATACTGGTAGCCGTCCGGTATCTCTCGGAAAGGAAATCTGGATCGAACAAGATGACTTCATGGAAGCCCCCCCGAAGAAGTTTTTCCGCCTCGGCCCAGATCGCTCCGTTCGCCTCCGTGGTGGCTACATCATCACCTGCACTGGCTATGAAAAAAATACCGAGGGTAAAATCACCGAGGTTCACTGTGAATTCATTCCTGACACCATCGGCAAAGACGCACCAGAAGGAATACGCTGCCGCGCCGCTATCCATTGGGTAGATGTAGCTACAGCTATTGACGCAGAGATCCGCCTCTACGATCGCCTCTTCAGCGAGGAAAACCCAGACGCTGCCGAAGGAGGATTCCTCACATGCCTCAATAAAAACTCCCTCACCGTCGCCACTAACAGCAAGCTAGAAGCATCTCTAGCAGACACCCGAGCAGGTGACATCTACCAGTTCGAACGCGTTGGCTACTTCTGCGCAGATAGCGTCGATCACATAACGGGTGAAAAAACCGTCTTTAATCGCACCGTCGCTCTAAAAGATTCTTGGAAGTAGCAAAGATCCGTATCCACCGATCAAAAAAAATCACCATGGCAAAAAGATCTAAAGGCTCATAATCTATCCACTGATTATGAAAATTGTCACCATCTCACTCATTAGCCTCATCGCACTACTCCACCTTTTTATCATGTGGTTTGAGATGTTTCAGTGGTCATCAATGGGGCCTCAAGTATTTACCAGCCTACCTCCGGAAATATTCCCCTCTACCAAATCAATGGCGGCAAACCAAGGCCTCTACAACGGCTTCCTAGCCACCGGTCTTATCTGGTCACTTTTGATCACAGAGCACAAGTGGCAGCAAAAAATCGCCACCTGCTTCCTCATCTTCGTCGCCATAGCAGGTATCTATGGAGCGTATACTATTTCACCAAAAATTCTGATCATTCAAACCCTCCCCGCACTAACAGCCCTGGGAACCCTCTGGTTAAGGAAATAGATAACACCCCCTCTCTCACCAGCTCTTTTTCCCAGCTACTGGCACAAGGAATTTGTAATGAGAGATGAGACGAGTTCTTCTTTTTGGACACTTTTTTAAAAAGAACCACCCGTAGTTTGTTCACCTGTGCTTGATATCAACTAAATATAGTATGTTTTTTTCTTTCACACCCCCACATTTGCTGTTTTAGGTTTGTTTTCACAATCTGAAAAAATCTTATGCGTTGTATACAGTGCGGATCACTCAAGGACAAAGTCATTGACTCTCGAATGTCGAAGGACGGCACCACTACGCGGCGTAGAAGGTTCTGTCTCGCCTGCGATTACCGCTACACGACCTACGAGCAAATTGAGCGCACCGAGCTACAAGTGGTGAAGAGAGACGGCACACGGGAATCCATTAACCGCGAGAAAATTTTCCGAGGCTTGGTCAAAGCATGTGAAAAGAGACCTGTATCCATCGATCGCCTAGACCGTGCCGTCGATGAAATTCTCGCCGAGCTACACAAAGATCACCTCTCCGAAGTGCCCTCTAGCAGCATTGGCCCTAAGGTGATGGCAAAACTCCATGAGATCGATCCCGTAGCCTATGTTAGATACGTATCCGTTTACCGTCAGTTCGATAATGTCGGTGAGTTTATCCGTGAAATTCAAGCACTCGAAACACGCGCTTCCAGAGATCCTCACCAGCGCAAACTTTTTAAAGAATAGACTCTCCTAGGACTCTCTCACAACTCCAGTATGATTTGTATTGTAGGTAATCGCCCTGTTATCCAAATCGGCCGTCATCAAGTGACTGGCTACGATACTGGGTGGCTGCGTGAGACCATCCTCCGTGGGGCACAAGCCGCAGAGCGAGATGACTTCCCTTTTATTGACGATCTATTAGGGGGAATCCTTTATTACTTGGAAACTAAATGTCCGCTCCGTGTCCTCACCATTGAAGAGCTCCATACCCGTGTGCGAAGAATGTTAGAACGAATAGGTTGTAACGCCATCGCACGCACACTCCCCTTACTGGCACCACCAGTTACCCTCAGCCTAACACGCGCAGCAAAAGAAGCTGGAAATGGCTTCGAGCTAGCATTTTTTAATCAAATCAACGATGAGATTCAGGATTTGAAAATGCATGGCGTCGAAGAACTCTACTTCACCGGCACCCGTGATTGCGTCAAACTCCTCCGTGGAGTAACTCGCTGGACAACAAGGTGTGAACAGCTGCATGAAGAGATCATCACCTTTCTTACTACGCATGGAAAATCTACCCTCTCGAACCCCCGTGAAATCAGGCTCACCTTGGCCTAAGCAACCACTTCATCATGATTGAAAAGACCTTATTTCAAAAAATCTCTGATCGCGAAATACCCGCAAGCATCGTCTACGAAGATGACCTCTGCCTGTGCTTCAAAGACATCAATCCGCAAGCACCTATCCATTTACTCATCGTGCCTAAAAAACCCATCGTCCGCATCTGTCAGGCAGAAGTAGAGGATGCACAAACGCTGGGACACCTCCTCCTAACAGCCAAGAAAGTCGCCGAGCAAGAAGGCTTCGCCGAAACAGGCTTCCGCACCGTGATCAACAATGGTAAGCATGGCGGTGAGGAAGTGCCACACCTCCACCTTCATATCCTCGCTGGTCGCCAGATGAACTGGCCTCCGGGCTAAACTTCCCTCTTCGTTTCCAATCTATGAAAATCATCTCCTGGAATGTCAATGGCATCCGCGCCGTCATTAAAAAGAACTTTGCCGAGTTCCTCTCCGAGCACCAACCTGATATCCTCTGCCTACAGGAAACCAAAGCACGGGCAGAGCAAGTTGACCTCCCTCTTGAAGCTACAGGTTACCACACTTACTGGAACTCTGCAGAAAAAGCAGGCTACTCTGGTACCGCCATTTTCACCAAGCAGGAACCCCTCAACGTAAGTTATGGTATCGGTATCGATGAACATGATACGGAAGGCCGTGTCATTACGGCTGAGTTTACTAACTATTTTCTAGTGACCGTCTACACGCCAAATTCCAAGAATGAACTTCTCCGCCTACCATACCGCCAGCGCTGGGATGCTGATTTTCTGGCCTATTGTAAAACATTAGAAAAAAGCAAACCTGTTATTTTCTGTGGAGATCTCAACGTAGCTCATCAGGAAATTGATCTCGCAAGACCTAAGCAAAACCGCAGAAACCCTGGCTTCTCAGACGAAGAACGTACCGGCTTTGATCATATTATAGCAGCTGGCTTCATCGATACATTCCGCCATTTCCAGCCTCATACCACCGAGGCCTACTCATGGTGGAGCTACCGTGCAGGAGCGAGAGGAAAAAACATCGGCTGGAGGATTGATTACTTCTGTGTCAGTGAAAACTACATGGACCATGTCAAAAAAGCTGAAATCCTCCCTGATATACTAGGCTCAGATCACTGCCCTGTGCTCATTGAGCTTGGATAATTTCGCCCTTCCCCACACTGTATTTCTGAACCAAACTCCGCACATGCCTGATAACTTTTACTCTCTGGAGACAGGGAAGCCATTTACCCACTGCTGTGCCTGTGACTGCCAGCTCTCTGAAGCAGGCATGCACATCATTAATAAATCCTACGTCGCTGGTGAATGTATCTTCGAGCTCGCCATGTGTATAGAGTGCAGGGAGGACATGAATGCCCAGCTTTCTGAAGAATCCCGTGTAGCGATATTTGATTTCATGCACGATCATACTGACATGGATCAGCGTGAACAGGAGTTAGGAACAGACTCTAACACAGAAGCCTATCTACAATCCTGCATCACCTGCGGCACCGATGCGCATGGCCTAACAAACTACAGCACTGGAGCCATGTTTAGTCATACCACCTTAGTGAAAGGGCCTTTCCCCATGCTCATCTGCTCTGCTTGCGAGGAAAAATTAGGTGAGACCATCTCTGATGAAACACGTGACGTGTGGGACAAATTCATCGGCGAGCATTTCCCAGGTCCACCATCCGAGATCGAGCTACCTAATGGCAATAAGCCTCTACTCATGTAAATTTCACAACAATACATGACCACCGTACTCGACATCATCGAAAAAGGCACTGTCTACCTAGAGAAAAAGGGTATTGATGAAGCACGCCGTCAGATGCAGCTCATGGTAACCCATCAGCTGAGCTGCTCACGCGTAGAGCTCTACATGCAGTTTGATCGTCCCATGACCGAAGAAGAGCTCATCCCCCTGCGTGAGAATTTAAAACGCCGTGGTGAAGGAGAACCACTCCAACACATTCTCGGCACCGTAGAATTCTACCGCCGAGAATACAAAACAGACTCAAGAGCACTTATTCCACGCCCTGAAACTGAGGAATTAGCGAGCCTCATCCTCAATAACGTTGCAGGTGATGAGCTACGCATACTTGATATGGGAACCGGCTCTGGAGTCCTTGGCCTGACTCTTGCCGCGGAGTTAGGCGGCCGCTGTAAAGAAGTCGTATTAGCCGATATCTCCACTGATGCACTCTCACTTGCTGAAGAAAATGCTATCCTCATAGGGCTAGGCCGTTACACACTCTGTGAAACAGATCTTTTCCACTCTCTGAAGGATGAAACTTTCCACATTCTCGCAGCTAATCTCCCCTACATCGCAGAAACAGATCGAGCAAAGCTCTCCACAGAAGTCCTCAGAGACCCAGACAGTGCTCTATTTGGAGGGAAAGATGGGCTGGACATCTTACGCCATTTCATTCAGCAAGCTCCTTCGCATTTACATTCAGGTGGCATAATCGCATTAGAAATCGGCTACGATCAAGCAGATGCGGTGGAAAAAATGCTCGCAGAAGCTGGCTTTTCTAACATTCACACCCACAAGGATCTCAACGGCATCGCACGCTTCCCCATCGCTACACTCTCTGATTCATCAGAATCTCCAACCTCTTCTTCATCAACCTCATCATAATATGGACAAACTTCTCGTTCGAGGCGGCAAACACCTCCAAGGCACCGTCAATATCTCAGGCTCTAAAAACGCCTCACTCCCTATTTTAGCAGCCACCCTCCTCACCGGTGAAACCTGTATCATCCGCCGTGTCCCTGATGTCTCGGATACCAATTACATGATTCAAATCTTAGCCGCTCTCGGTGCTGAGGTAGAACGCTCCAGCGGCACTGTCCGCATCACCGCCGCAGAAATCAGCCATGATGCTCCTTATGAAATCGTTCGGAAAATGCGCGCCTCTATCTGCGTCATGGGGCCTCTTCTCTCCCGCCTGCACAAAGCCAGTGTCTCACGCCCCGGCGGCTGTGTCATCGGTGACCGCCCCGTAGACCTTCACTTCAAAGCAATGGAAGCTCTCGGTGCCCACATTGATATGCAGGGAGGTAACATGCACATCACTGCCGAAGATGGACTCCACGGCACAGAAGTAGACCTCCGTGGCAAACATGGCCCCACCGTACTCGGCACAGACAATCTCATGATGGCTGCCGTTTTAGCAGAAGGAACCACCATCATCGAATCCGCCGCTGCAGAGCCAGAGGTCATCGATCTTGCTAATTTCCTCAATAAAATGGGTGCCAAAGTTACCGGTGCTGGCACGCGCCGCATCGTCATCGAAGGCGTAAAAAAACTCCACGGTGTAGAGCATACCGTAATACCAGATCGCATCGAAGCTGGCACCTTTATGGTCGCCGCCGCCATGGCAGGCTGCCCAGATAAAGGCGTCACCCTCAACCGCATCTGCCGCGAACATCTTGAGCCTTCTACAGAAAAACTCCTCGAAGCTGGACACAGTATCGAATTTAACGAAGAGGGAACTTCCTGCACCGTCACCCCCGGCAAAACCCCCACGGGAGTCAACATCGTTACCGCTCCATTCCCAGGCTTCCCCACCGATATGCAAGCGCAGTTCACCGCTCTACTTGCCGTCACTCCTGGTATCTCTGTGGTAGAAGACACTATTTTCCCTCAGCGCTTTATGCACTGCGCAGAAATGACACGGATGGGGGCTGATATCAAGGTGGACAATGGCACCGCCATTATCCAAGGCGACACAAACATGTCAGGAGCACCCGTCATGGCATCAGACCTGAGAGCCTCAGCAGCACTCGTTCTCGCAGGCTTATGCTCCACGGGGACCACAGAAATTAACCGCCTCTACCATATCGACCGTGGCTACGAAAACATCGATGATAAACTCATCATGATCGGCGCAGAC
Source organism: uncultured Verrucomicrobiales bacterium (assembly GCA_937969495.1). GTDB lineage: Bacteria > Verrucomicrobiota > Verrucomicrobiia > Verrucomicrobiales > Akkermansiaceae > Oceaniferula. Next base: position 17,826 of record CALBVY010000047.1, read on the forward strand.
ATCGAGCGTGTTAGAGAGTAATTCAATTTTCCCTTGACCTAGATCGATCCCTCACAGAGATTCACGCCTCGTTGGTTTTCAACCTCCGGGCCATAGAATAGGTGGAATGTATCCACACTGCAGTAGCACCCACTCTGATCTCGCAAAGTTTTATCCCAACACAATCTCCCACACACTCATATGGCCAAGAAAAAAGTAGCCGCTAAAAAAGCCACCGCCAAGAAAGCACCTGCTAAAAAAGCGGTTAAAAAGGTAACTCAGGCAAAAAAAGCACCAGCGAAAAAAGCAGCCGTTGCTAAAAAGAAAACCGCAGCGAAAAAAGCAGCAGCAAAGACCACTACTAAGAAAAGTACCGCGGTCAAAAAAGCTGCCACCAAAGCACCCGCCAAGAAAAAGGTAGCCGCTAAAAAAGCCACTCCCACAAAAGCCGCTACCCCTGCTGCAAAAAAAGCCGCTCCTAAAAAAGCCGTGGTCAAAAAAGCAGCCGCTAAAAAAGCTCCCAAGAGCCGCATCGACACGCCAGAAATTCAAGAGAAAATCCGCGAGCTCATCAAGCTTGCTAAAGAACAGGAATACCTCACCTACGATGATGTCAATGAGGTATTACCCAATGACCTTGTCGATCCTGGTGATGTCGAAGCCATCCTTGATCGCCTCCGGAAAATGGAGTTTGATATTATTGATGCTTCAGAGGTGGACTCTTATCGCGACCGTAAAAAGGACGCCGATGATGAAGCCACTGGCCCTAAAACAGACCAGAAGCTCGATATCTTGGATGATCCAGTTAGGATGTATCTCAAGCAAATGGGTCAAGTCCCCCTTCTCACACGTGAACAGGAAGTAGAAATCTCCAAACGCATCGAAGATGCAGAGATCGCTGCTAATGCTGAGCTGCACAAATTTGGCTTCATTGCGGACTGCTACCTCGATCTCGCAGACCGCCTCACACGCGGCAAGGAACGCTTTGACCGCGTCATTCAGGATAAGAAAATCGAAAGCCGTGAACGCTACATGCGCGCCCTCCCCAAGCTCTGTGAGCAGGTGCGTAATCTCCACGATGACAACGATCAAATTTTCCGCAAACTTCAGTCTAAAAATCCTCGCGGGAAAAAGAAACTCATTGAGACTTTCGATAAAAATCTCACCTCAGTCACTCGTCTTTACAACCGCTTCTACTACAAACAAAAAGTCGTCGAGGACTTCAACGTCCATGTGGAAGAACACCAGAAAAAACTCTGGCGTTACGATCGTAAGCTCACCGCTAAACCTGGCGACAAGGAATTTGAAACTAAGGTTCGCGAGATCCAGCAGCTAGCATGGCATCAGACAGAAGACTTCTCCGCCACACGCAAAGATCTCCGCAAGAGAACACGCGAAGCCTATCAGGCAAAAACAGAAATGGTAGAGGCCAACCTTCGTCTCGTTATTTCCATTGCCAAAAAATACACCAACCGTGGCCTCTCCTTCCTCGATCTCATTCAAGAAGGAAATATGGGTCTCATGAAGGCGGTGGAAAAATTTGAATACCGCCGTGGCTATAAATTCTCCACCTACGCCACGTGGTGGATTCGCCAGGCGATCACACGCTCCATCGCAGATCAGGCACGGACGATTCGTATTCCCGTGCACATGATTGAGACAATTAATAAACTCATGCGCGTGCAGAAACAGCTCGTGCAAGAATACGGCCGCGAGCCCAGCCCAGACGAAATCGCTGAGGAAATTCACCTCCCTGTCGAACGTGTCCGCGCAGTTCTCAAAATGGCCCAACAGCCCATTTCCCTCCAAGCCCCTGTGGGAGATTCAGATGACACCTCATTCGGTGACTTCATCGAGGACAAAGCCGCTGAAAACCCCATGGAAGAAGCCGGCTTTGCCATGCTAAAGGAAAAAATCGGCGATGTGTTAGACACCCTTACCGAACGTGAACGTGAGGTGCTGGAGCAGCGTTTTGGACTTAAAGATGGATACTCACGCACCCTTGAAGAAGTCGGTAGACAGTTTCAAGTCACCCGCGAGCGTATTCGTCAAATTGAAGCCAAAGCACTCCGGAAAATGCGCCACCCTACCCGTATCCGCAAGCTGGAGGGCTTCATCGAGCTTCCCAATCTGCCATAATAAACATCATTAGGTAGAAACCACAGCGTAAAGGAAAGCAGCTACCCTATTGCTGCCAAGATATCTATCATTGTTAAAAAAGGCCACAATCCTAATGGTAATCTGCGTGGACAGAAGGCGGACATGTATGAAGGAGGCCACCGCGTTCCATTCATCATCCACTGGCCAGGTAAAACCGTAGTAAATGCCAGCATAACACGCACTAGATAAAAAAATACGTGCTTACCTCTCCTTTCGCACGTATTAAAAAGTCATGATCCGTCCTCGCCGTAATCGCAAGTCCCCCGCTGTCCGTGCTCTTGTGCGTGAGACCACGCTTTCGGTCTCTGATTTTATCTATCCCTTGTTTGTTCATGACAAAGAATTAGATGAGCCCATTGATTCCATGCCTGGCTGTACTCGCTGGTCAGTGAATGGTCTCGTGAAGGAAGCTGGAGAGGCATACTCTCTTGGAATCCAAGCAGTTGTCCTATTTCCCGCCATTGCAGAAAGCATCAAAACTCCAGATGCCAAAGAATGCGCTAATGATGATGGCCTTGTTCCTCGTACCATTCGGGCACTTAAAGAAGCTTACCCAGAACTTTGTGTCATCACGGATGTCGCCCTTGATCCATATAATTCAGACGGCCACGATGGCATTGTTCGGAAAAATGGTGAAGCTCTTGAAATCCTAAACGACAAAACAGTAGAAACCCTCTGTCAGCAAGCACTCTGCCATGCTAAAGCAGGGGCAGACATGGTATCTCCCAGCGATATGATGGACGGCCGTGTAGAGGCCATCCGTGAGACCCTTGATCTAAACGATTACGATCAGGTATCAATCATGGCCTACACAGCAAAATATGCCTCCGCCTTCTACGGCCCCTTTCGTGGGGCACTAGAGTCAGAGCCTAAGTCAGGTGATAAAAAAACCTACCAGATGGACCCTGCTAACTCACGAGAAGCTATTCGTGAAACTTTATTAGATGAAGAAGAAGGCGCTGATATCATCATGGTAAAACCCGCTGGCCCGTATCTCGATATCATCTCCGAGGTGCGTAATACCACCACTCTACCCGTAGCTGCCTATCAAGTGAGTGGTGAATACCTCATGATCAAAGCGGCATGCAAAGACGGCTGGCTAGATGAAAAAGCAATCATCTTAGAGTCCCTAACAGGCATAAAACGTGCAGGTGCAGGGATCATCCTCACCTACTTTGCTAAACAGGCCGCACAATGGCTCGCGGAGTAAGTGGCTTTATTCTTGATCCAGAAGAATAGCCCTCGAATTCCATAAATAAGAAAGACCTGAAATTACGGTAAGCGCCACAGCAGGCCACAGTGATAGAGGAAATAGCCAGCCGGCTTTATCAGAGAGAGATTGTAAAAATCCCACTATAGGGTTAGCGGACTGCACGGTTTCCAAAGTGAGGTAAACCAATGCCGTGATGATAAAAACAAGCTGGAAGGTGGTTTTCCATTTCCCCAAGCCATCTGCCGCGATGACTTGACCTTTTTCCACAGCAATCTGGCGAATTCCCGTCACCAGAAACTCACGGCAGATAATCAGCGCTGTCACCCACACAGGGCAAAGCCCCTTGGCGGAGAGATACACAAATCCAGAGCACACGAGGATTTTATCCGCAAGAGGATCTAGGAGCTTCCCCAAGGAGGTGACGAGATTCATTTTTCTCGCAAGGTATCCGTCTAGCCAATCAGAAATCGCCCCCAACACAAACGCCCCCAATGCAATGGCATAGCCAACGACACCTTCAGCCGATGCAGCTGCACAAAAAACAGCCGTCAGCACCAGACGGAACAAGGTAATAGTATTAGGTAGATTCATGAATAAGAGCGTCCCCCCTTTTTAGCGGATCACTCTATACCCGCAAGCATTCATCCTACAGGAAGGTTATTTTTCATGCTCTACGAGCTCAACGCGGAAAAATGCATACTTCCGATATAAGTTCCTATTGATTGCACATCATTCTCATGGTAGCTCCCGTGCGAACTTATATCACTATCTATGGAAAAATCTGATTTTGGCCTCATTGGCCTAGCTGTCATGGGGCAAAACCTTGTCCTGAACGTGGAAAGCCGAGGCTTCCAAGTCTCCGTCTACAACCGCACAACTTCTACAATGGAAGAGTTTATCGCGGAAAATCCCAACAAGAAATTAGTAGGTTGTGAGACATTAGAAAAATTTGTCGATTCTCTCGCTTCACCGCGTAAGATTCAGATCATGGTCAAGGCTGGTGGCCCAGTGGACGCGGTTATTGACTCCCTCATCCCTTTACTTGATGAAGGCGATATCATCATTGATGGTGGTAACTCGCTCTACACAGATACTGAGCGTCGTGATAAATATTGTGCCGAGGCTGGTATGAGATTTATTGGTGCCGGTGTTTCCGGAGGTGAAGAAGGTGCGCTCAAGGGCCCCTCCATCATGCCTGGTGGACCAGCAAGCACCTGGGAAGTCATGAAGCCTATCTTTGAGAGCATCTCAGCTAAGGTAGACGGTGAGCCATGCGTTGTTCACATCGGTGAAGGTGGTGCAGGCCACTTCGTGAAAATGGTGCACAATGGTATCGAATACGGTGATATGCAGCTCATTTGCGAGGCTTACAACATCTTTAAAGCTGCTGGATTTTCCAATGAAGAACTCGCAGATATCTTCACCCAATGGAACGAGGGCGACCTCGAGTCCTTCCTCATTGAAATCACGGCCAATATTTTCAAACAAAAAGATCCAGAAACAGGGCAAGACATCGTTGATCTCATCGTCGATAAAGCTGGCCAGAAAGGAACAGGCCGCTGGACAGTCATGGGTTCTGTCGAACAGGCTGTGCCATTTTCCACCATCGCAGGTTCCGTTGAGGCACGTATCCTCTCATCTATGCGCGATCAACGCAAAGTAGCATCAAACATTCTGGAAGGCCCTAGCAACTGGGACTTTAATCTAGAAATGAGCAAAGACGAGCTGGTAAAAAAAGTCCGCAACGCACTCTACACATCGAAGATCGTCTCCTACGCACAGGGGCTCGACCTTATCACCAAAGTCGGTGACGACAAGGGATGGAATCTCAATCTAGGTGAAATTGCCAAGATCTGGCGTGGTGGCTGTATCATCCGTGCACGTTTCTTAAATCGTATCACAGAAGCCTACACCGCTGACACACCACCAACCAATCTGATGCTCGCTCCATTCTTCACGGAGATCCTCAATCAAGGACAAAGCGACTGGCGTGAGGTAGTAGCACTTGCTGCCACCAATGGTATTCCCGTACCATCCTTTGGTGGATCACTAGCTTACTACGATGCCTACCGTGCCGAGCGACTACCAGCAAACCTCCTGCAAGCTCAGCGTGACTTCTTTGGTGCCCATACTTATGAACGCACCGATAAACCTGAAGGTGAATTCTTCCACACCGAGGACTGGCCTGATCTTATCAGCTAAGCACTCAGCAAGCATTCCAATAAAAAGGCGAAACGGATGATACCGTTTCGCCTTTTTGGTTAGGTTAATATTTTCACTAACGTTCCAGAAGAACCTGATCTCCGAGCACAACGAGATCAATACTCCCATTCAATGTTTTATCAAGAAATGGCGTATTCTGACTCTTCGACTGCATGAACTCCTTGCTAAAAGTTGTTTCCCCTTCGGGATCAAAAAGCAGGAAATCAGCTACACCACCTTCACAGATAGGAACGGCATCTAGCCCCATCATACGGCGCGGTTGGGCAGAGTAACGATTAACAACAAGCCCCCAGCCAAACTCTCCTTTTTGAACAAAATGATGATAAAGAGAGACTAATGCCGTCTCCAGCCCAGTGATCCCGTTGGGGGCATTGACAAAGTCCTGTGACTTTTCAAACGCAGTATGGGGTGCGTGATCTGTAGCAATAATATCAAAAACACCCTCTTTTAAACCCTCTAACAATGCCCGATTATCCTCAGCTGTCCGCAACGGTGGATTCATCTTATAGTGGGTATCGTAATCACCAATATCTTCATCGGCAAACAGTAGATGGTGTGGTGAAACCTCCGCTGTCACCTTAGCTCCCATTTTCTTCCACCAGCGAATAGTTTCCATACCGATCTTACTAGAAACATGCTGAATGTGCAGCCGCGCTCCAGTAGCATGCGCCAAGCGAATATCTCTATCCATACAGATTTCCTCACTGCAAGCAGGAGTGCCAGGAATACCTAGACGGTGGCTAACTACACCTTCATTGAGAGCACGTGGACCCGAAAGCTCTAATACCTCACAGTGACTCGCAAAAAAACAATCAAACTCAGAAGCATACTCCATAGCATGCTTTAACAGCAGTAAGTCCGGCACCGCATCACCATCATCAGTGAGCATCTTAACCCCTAAGTTAAGCATACCATCTATTCCTGCTAGCTCTTTACCCTCACGCCCTTTGGTAATACACCCAGAGGTATAAACAGGAATACGAGAATCACGCTCAGCAATATCATAGATCGTGCGCACCATAGCAGCAGAGTCAATTGCTGGAGATGTATTAGGCATAAGCACCACACCAGTAACACCACCATTGATAGCGGCCTCAGTTCCACTCTTAATTGTTTCCTTTGCCTCCTGCCCAGGTTCGCGCATATGAATATGTGTATCAAACATCGCAGGCATCAGAATTTTCCCTGATGCATCAATAACCTTCGCCCCTTCTAAGACCTTAATCCGCCGCCCTACTTGAGTGATCTTACCATTTTCAACCAGCACATCAGATGGTGTTAGATCATCATTATCTTCACTGGCAATGCGGGCATTTTGAATAAGTAAAAGCATAAAATTTTAAAGTTGAGTATGAGGTTTTAGCCAATAAAGAACGGCCATACGCGCAGCAATTCCGTTTTCCACCTGTTGATTAATCAAGCAGCGGCTGTAGTCCATCACCGCATCACAGAGCTCGACACCTCGGTTCACAGGCCCAGGGTGCATGATATAAGTGCCTTGATCTGCTAGTTCTCGGAAGCGCTCATCAGTGACTCCATAAAGCTTGGTATACTCTCTTAGACTTGGGAAATATTGCACCGCTTGGCGCTCCATTTGCACACGTAAAAGGTAAACACAGTCCGGCCCCCAGCGCATGGCCTCAGCGTAGTCTGTAAAGCGTTGAATATCTTTAGGACCATGTTTAGGAACTAACGAACCTGGACCTAACCAGGCCACCTCTACTCCCAACTTCCTCATCAAAGTAGAAGTGGAGCGCGCCACACGGCTGTGTAGGATATCTCCTACAATCAGGATTTTTTTTCCTGTGAGATCAGGAAATACCTCACGTAGCGTAAAGCCATCTAAAAGAGCCTGAGTAGGGTGTGCATGAGCACCATCACCAGCATTCACCACGCAGGCTTTTGTTTCACGCGCAATCATTTGCGGTAATCCAGGCATTTTGTTACGCACAATGATGTAGTCCGTACGCATCGATTGCAGGGTATCGATGGTATCCTTCACCGTTTCCCCCTTCACCACCGAGGAATGAGGTACATCAAAGTTCGTCACATCCGCTGAGAGCCTCTTAGCCGCCACTTCAAAGGATGAGAGCGTGCGTGTACTGGGTTCGTAAAAAAGCGTCAGCACGGACTTCCCCTTTAACGCCGGCACTTTCTTCACCGAGCGTGTGAATAAATCTTTAAACGGCCCAGCCTGATCAAGCAGTAGCTCGATTTCCTCACGGCTGAGGGATTCAATATCTAATAGGTCCTTGCGGGTCATTGGTAGGCTGCTCGAACTGAGCGAAGTAATACACAGAACCAAACACTAGCACAAGCAATGATATAATGATCATTAAGGTCGCATGGTGTCGGGATCTTGGTTTTTTCCAGAAAATAAATAGAGCACTCAGTAATCCTAGCCCTGCACAGCTAAGACAAGGTATCGTAAACTGATAATAACATAGCCCCACACTAACTACGCAGATCAGGTAGCAGAGGCTGAGAAAAACGGGACGCAACGCCTGATTTTTAATCGCCTGCACTGGAGGGCGAACAGAAAAAGCGTTACGCATACGGAGCTCACTGAGCTCCTCTTTGCCATGCCTTTTTTCCGGAATTTTAGCCATCAATCTTTATTTTCGATAACTACCACAGAATCCTTCCCATCATTGATCCTTAGCTTTACATCCACGTAGTCCATCCTCTGAGTTTGCAAATGCACTCCTACATAGTCAGGAGCAAACGGCAGTTCACGATGGCCTCGGTCAATGAGCACAGCGAGCTCGATCTTCGCCGGCCGGCCGTAATCAGTTAAAGCATCGATCGCAGATCGCACCGTGCGACCCGTAAATAACACATCGTCTACCAGAATGATATGCGCACCGTCCACCGCAAAGGGAATTTCACTACCCTGAAGCTTTGGATTAGATTTTAAATGTGCCAGATCATCACGATAGAGAGAAATATCCAATACCCCCATAGGCACCTTCGTCCCTTCAGATTGTAACTGCTGAGCAATGCGCTCTGCCACCTCATCACCTCCGCTGCGTATCCCCACGAGCACAAACTCTTTCCCTGCATTGCGCTCGAGAATGTCTTGAACCAACTGAGAAACAGCCTGTTCAACATCATCTTCTGTTAAATTTTGAGACATCGTCTTATACTTATACTCCTGCGCGATGCAGAGTTTTTTGAACGGTATCAATGAGCTTATCGGATGCAACCTCATCATGTAATACCATTTGCATTAATGCCTTGCCTATCGACTTCCTCCTCTATTGGCAAGGGAGATTGGTGATAAATTTCATCAAGCTCACACCACACTTTTCCATTTGCCACAATAACCTAATTTCGATAGCTTCCGCAGGCCATGAATGATCATCACCTACCGATCCATGCCTCCAGACCTCTGTGGTTGGTGATACGCCTTATCTTCTTCTCCATTACGCTTGGCTCACTCACACCACAAGTAGCTGCAGAACCAGACCAACGCGCCCTTGATCCTTCCGATATCTTTTTTCAAGCATGGCTAACCATCCGCGATGCAGAAAAACTCGAACAAGAAAAAAAATACAGTGATGCATGGCGTAAATACAACCAAGCGGCAAAATACTACGATGTCCTGTACCGCCTCCACACAAACTGGAAACCCCATCTCGTGGCAAGCCGGATTAAGAGCACCGCAGCATCCATCAAAGAGATAGAACCCAAGGTCACCGCCGAATTAAAGGGGAAAGAAACTAAAACCCACGATCTCGTAGAAGGCGGCACGAAGCCTAATAACAATCAAGCTGGCACAGCCAGTGGCAATGCTAGAATACCAGCTCCTACCCACACCCCAAAAGCCCCCATAGCCACACCCCGTATTGCTCAAAACCCTGCCGATAAGGCAGTTCAACACCGCTTACAAACCTTAGAAACTGATAATAAGCGGCTCCGTGAACAGCTAATCAAACTTCAACAACAGCCTAGCAGAAAAGGCAGCACAGCTGAGGAAAAGCGCCTTGTCGATAAAATCGCTCAAAGAGACCAAGAGCTAAACACACTCCGCAATATTCTCGCCCGTGCACCTTTACAGCAGGATATGGATGATCTGACTAGGCAGAACCGTACCTTTAAAGCTGAAATCGACATCACCGCACGCACGCTAAAAAAAGCTCAGACAGCACTCAGCGCAGCCAATAAAACCAAAAAACAACTTCAGGAAAAAGCCGATCTAGCAACTAAACGTGCCGAGGAAATCCAGAAAAACATGGATACCCAGAAAAAAATTGATAATCAGGTGGTAGCCCAGCTGCGCAAGGAGTTAGATTCAATAACTAGTATGCTTCAATCCACCCGCCAAGAGCTTAGGAGCGCTAATGAGAAAGCTGTTCTTATGCAGCGCACTTTGGAAGAATCTCAGGCCACCATCCAAGAACTCACCGAGGAGCGTAACGCCCTCCGCACCGAGCGAGACGCCCTCGCCAATATTCTTAAGCAAAACGGTTCTAGCGGTATCCAAAAACTCATCGCCGAGAACATGCGCCTAGGTAAAGAGCTCAAAGAAACTGAAGCTCGCCTAGACTTGCTCAAACGTGATAACAATAGCACCAAAGACGAACTCATAGAGGCCAAGCGCGACCTCGCAATCGCCAAGACTCGCATCATAAACTACCAACAAGAACGCTCAAACAATAACAATAGAATCAAAACTCTGGAACGACGACTTCGTGACGCAGAAGCAGATCTCCTCACAGCTCGGTCCAGTTCAAAAGGCACCTCAGAAGTCGCCGCCAAATCTGAAGAAACAGAAATCCTCAGAGCCACGGTAAAGCGGCTCATTACCATGCAAGAACGCCAGCGCACAGCTACCCAAATCCTCTGGGAAACTTACCAGCAGTCACAGGCAAAAATCCCCGGATTTGGTAAGATCATTGATGAAATACGCAACGCAAAGGTAAAACTCACCAAGGAGGAGCAAGTACTGATGGCCTCTCGCAGGCCTGACAGTGAATTCACCAGCCCAGAGCGTGTTTCACTCTCCCATGCCCGCACTCATGCCACTGCTTTGGAAAAGGAAATCACCACTTACAACCCACTGATGAAACGCGCCTTTGAAAAGGGACGCTTCGAAGCTGCCCGCCAGATCCTTCAGGACATGGATGAGCGGTTTCCTGGACACTTCCCCACGCTCTGTAATCGCGGTGTGGTCGAGTTAAAAACAGAGCAGTATGATAAAGCATCTGAGTTTTTCAGTGAAGCAATTACCATGCGTGAGAATAGCAGCTATGCTCACCATATGTTAGGACTTTCACTCTACGAGCAAAAAGATTGGGATGGTGCACGGAACTCATTCCAGCGCTCACTTGAGCTCCAGCCTGATAATGCTAAAGCACACCTCTACTTAGGAAACTTAGCTGGAGCAGGTAGACGCTACCAGCAAGCAGAGCAGCATTTTCTCACTACCATCAAGCTAGACTCCACACTCACTGAGGCGTATTACAACCTCTCAGTAATCTATCTCCAGCAGAAGAAAAAAAAGAAAGCTAGTGACTACTACACCAAGGCTCTAGAAAACGGCCTATCATCTCGACCTGAGTATGAGATGAAGCTTGCTAAGTAAACGCCCCCCATCCTCCTTATTTTTTAAGGAGGATGCGTCATCATATTTTCTAGCGACTTGATCCTTATCACATAGCGTAAGTTTCTATTTCGCCACACTCATGAAAACCTAAGTTGAGGCTCAACAAGACAAGATGAGCAAAGTACTTCGCTATATCATTCAGTTTTACACTTTATCCTCATGATACCACGCACATTTACTCACAAGGCATTAGCTGCCCTATCATTATTGACGATCATTACAGCACACGCACGTGAGACCATCCGCATGGCACACCATCCAAGTATTTCACCAGATGGTTCCTCGATCGTTTTTTCTTGGCGAGGTGATATCTGGTCTGCTGCTTCAGATGGAGGACAAGCACGGCGTCTAACCACGCACCCAGCTATGGATTTCTCCCCGCACTTTACACCCGATGGTAAGTCCATCTGTTTTACCAGTAATCGCGATAGTAAGTATCAGGTATTTATCATGTCTAGCAGTGGCGGCACAGCGCGGCAGCTTACATTTCACTCTGAGGGTTCATTACTTCAAGACATTACGCCGGACGGTCAGTCCATCCTCGTGCAAGCAATACGTGATCACAGCGGAGCTAAACCATACCGCCTCTATCAGGTGGATATTAAAAAAACATCGCGCGAACAGTTACTTTTCAATGCTTATGCCATGAACGGAAAATATTCCCCCAATGGTAAATCGATCATCTTCACACGCGAAAGTGGAAAAAAATATCGCAAGGGATACTACGGACCCCAGGCGAGTCAAATCTGGACATGGACTCAGAACGATGATGGCACCGATAGCTTCTCACAACCAGTAGCCAGTGACTATGGCTGCCGTATTCCGATGTATGCTCCAGACGGAAAGGGCTTCTACTACACCGCCGGCAGCACCAATGGCTTTAATCTCTGGCATCATAACACCACCACCAAGACTAACCGCCAAATCACTTTTTTTGACGATGATAGTGTAATGGATAGCTCCATCGCACGTAATGGCTCAGCACTCGTATTCAGACATCTTTTTGATCTCTATTTACTCACCCTCAATCAACCTGAAAACAAACCTAACCAACCTCAAAAAATCAACCTCTGGCATCAAGAAGATCTGGCTCCAGATAAGTCCAATGAACTTGTTATTAAAACCACCAAGGACGCCAGCTTTTCACGCAGCGGATTAGAAATCGCCTTCACCGCTGAGGGTGACGTCTGGGCCATGGATACCGTGCTCCGCAAACCTAATAGACTCACCGCAACACCAGGCTACGAAAAAGACGTGTGGTTCTCTCATGATGGAAAATCCTTATTTTATCTCTATGATGATGGCTTAAAAACCGAGATCCGTAGACTGCAAAAATCCAACACCAACCAATACTGGTGGGAAGCTGAAAACCCTAAGCACACCACCATTGTCAAAGCCAGCGCTCGCCCACTCAGTGTAACACCAAGTCCACAGGGGAAAAAGATCGCCTACACCACCTTCCCTGGGAACCTCTGGGTATCCGCAGCAGATGGCAGTGATCCCATACGCCTGCTAGAGTCTTGGAACGCCCCAAGATTAGAATGGTCACCCGATGGCAAGTGGCTAGCCTACTCTGTGAAGGATGATTATTTTAATTCTGATATCTACATCATCGCCGTAGATGGATCTTCCCCACCGGTTAACATCAGCCGCCATCCAGATAATGACCTTATGCCCTCATGGTCACCAGATGGTAGACGGCTCGCGTTTATAGGACGTCATCACAAGGAGAAATATGATCTTTTCTACTTAGATCTCTATCGCTCAGATGAGGCTAAGGATAAAGACGGAGAAGCCCGTGAGCGCGCACGAAAAGCGATGAAAAAAGATCCTACTTATCAATCGACCACCAAAAAAGCCGTCAAAAAAGCGATCGATACTTTCACCAAGGGAAAAAAAGCCGCTAAGAAAAAAGAAACGTTTAACTTCGAGAACATCACACAGCGACTTAAACGCGTGGAGCTAAAAGAGCTAACCCCCAATCAGATCCTCTGGAATAGCGAGTCCAAACGTATCATCTTCCAATCAAAAACAGCGAAAGTCACTTACTCCGTCGAAGCCAAGCCAGGAGCAAAGCCCATCAAGTTCGCAGATGCTACCGGCACCCATCTGCACATGAGCTCCAAGGGCAAGCTCTACTGGATTTCCTCTGGGGTACCCGCCGTTCTTTCAGCCGGTAAAAACACCAAGTATCCCTTCACCATCTACACCCACCGTCAACCAAAGGACTGGAAGCGCATGATGTTCCGCGGAGCATGGAGCACCATGCGAGACAGCTTCTATGATCCCGCCATGAATAACCGTAACTGGGAAAAAATCCGCAAGAAGTATGAGGACATGGCTGCCATTGCGCCTGATTCAATGGTTTTTGATCGTATCACCAACATGATGCTTGGTGAGCTTAATGCCTCTCATATGGGTTTCCGCTCTAAGCCATGGCCTACACCATGGAAACCTCGGACACTCTGGAAAGAGGAAACCGTCCACTTAGGACTAAGCTTTGATCCTCAGCATCAGGGTAAAGGCTGGCGTGTGACATCGGTAATCCCCGATAGCCCTGCGTCACATCCTATTTCCGAAATCAAAGTGGGTGAGATAATCACCAAAGTTGGAGAGCAATCTATCTCCGCAGATACCCCACTGCACTCCGTGCTAAACCGCCGCATTTCAGACCCTATCTGGCTCACCGTTCTCAATGAAAAAAAGAAAGAGCGCGAAGTGAAAATCCAGCCAATTAGCTACTCCGCCGCTCGTGCGCTGGCTAAAAAAGCTCGGATTGATACTACGGAAGCCACCGTGGAAGAGCTCTCTGGAGGAAAGCTTGGTTACATTCACGTAGCACGCATGATGTGGGATGAGTTTGAAAAATTTGAACACCACCTTTACGAGCAAGGCACTGGTAAAGAAGGTATCGTGATTGATGTTCGTGATAATGGTGGCGGCTTTACCACGGACCACCTCCTAACAGCCCTCTGCCAACCTCGCCACGCCATCACTATCCCCCGTAACGGAGGGCTAGGATACCCACAAGACCGCATCGTTTACGCCACATGGAATAAGCCAATCATCGTCCTGTGTAATCAAAACAGTTTCTCCAATGCCGAGATCTTTGCCCATGCCATCCGTAACCTTGGTAGAGGCAAGCTCGTGGGCGTGCAAACCGCTGGAGGTGTGATTTCTACTGGAATGGTGAGCATCATGGATGCCAGCATGCGTATGCCATTCCGCGGTTGGTTTGACACCACCACAGGCAAAGATATGGAGCTAAATGGAGCCATTCCTCATTACAAAATCTGGAATAAACCCGGTGAACTCAGTCAAGGCATTGATCATCAGTTAGCAAAAGCCGTATCAATCCTGATGGAGGAGAGTGCTCAGGCCACACAGGACCCACGCACCAGATACCGCAGCACAGAGCAAGATCCTCCCTCAGCCACTCCCACTACCCCAGCTAGTCATTATACCAATCGTTAAATTTTTCTGGTATTTTAGGTGGAGATTAGATGTTTGCTTGATGACGCATCCAGCCATCACCATCCAAGGAGAGAATTTTCTCAGGGGTAGCCCAAAATTTCTTAAGCCAATGTGTTGCTGCCTCCAAGAGTTCATCAAGCGAACCTCACCGACGATTACAGAGCCAGTCTCGTAACATGTCCCAGAGCTTTTCTACTGGGTTAAGTTCAGGACTATATGGGGGCTGACGTAGCACCACTACATTCTCAGGGATTCTTGCATCGGTATTTTTAACGTTTGGTAGAATAGTAATACCCACCTGTCATAAATCACTCTCAGGCCTTGCCAAAGTGGCTATTACCACCCTAGATCAAGGCATGAAAATTGGTTTGATTGGTTGCGGCAGAATGGGAGGAGCTCTTATTGAAGGAGCTATTCAGATGGGAGTCGTCGAAGCTCAGAATGTCCTCGTCCATAGCAAAAGTAGTGAGTCTGCTACTCGATTAGCCAATCAATGTGGTGCTGCCATCGCACGAGACAATAGCCAGGTAGCCCGTGAATGCGGCTTAGTTTTACTCGGATGTAAGCCCTACCAAGTGCTCGATGTCCTTGTAGAAATTCGTGATGAACTGCCTGGAAACACCGCCATCATCTCCGTAGCCGCCGGTATCACCTTGGCAAAAATGGAGTCCTCTACCCCAGAAGGCACACGCATCATCCGCGCCATGCCTAACACACCATCACTCATCGGTCTAGGTGCCACTGGCCTCTCGAAGGGTCAAAACGCTACAGCAGAAGATTTTGCAATGGCGCAAGATCTCCTAGCATCCGTGGGGATAGTCATAGAAACCTCTGAAAGCCAGCTCGATGCTGTTACAGGGCTATCTGGCAGTGGCCCAGCTTATGTTTATACCTTTATTGAAGAACTCGCTGCGCAGGCAGAAAAAGAAGGGCTAAGTGCAAATGATGCTCTAACTTTAGCTACACAAACAGTCATCGGAGCGGCACATATGGTAAAAAGCTCCCCGATGTCACCAGCCGAGCTGAGAAATCAAGTCACCTCACCGGGAGGCACGACTCTAGCGGGATTAAAAGCTCTCACCGAACACGGGTTTGAATCCAGTATCGCGGCAGGTGTGCACGCTGCCACTGAGCGCTCACGAGAAATAGCCGCAGAATCTTGATAAGATCCAGTGCGCACTGACGTAATGTGCGCAAGGCGATTACATTTGCCAAATCGTCATTCAAAGATTACATTCTATTTATAAATTCAATTACTTCAATTTCAATTCACCTCATGACTAAATTTGACACACTGGCTTTCGTAAATGTTGGCCCACAGGAAATGATGATCATTCTTGTGATTCTACTTTTACTCTTCGGAGCCAAAAAACTTCCTGAACTTGCACGAGGAATGGGAAAAAGTATGGGCGAGTTTAAAAAAGCCAGAGAAGAATTTGAACACGAAATCACACGTGGCGAAGACGAAGCAAAAGAAACTAAACCTCGTCTTGAGGAAGAAAGCTAAATCTGCCTTATGCACTTAATGACATTTTCTGTAAAACATGCCTCGATTTTCTTCGGGGCATTTTTCTGCCTCATGAGTTCCGCTTGTGGTGAGAAAAAGCCTGCCGCCACGGCTGATTGGGAAAACCAACCTAGCACATCGCCCCAAAATCAGGAGGAAGCTGCAACGGCAATCAGTAAAAATAACACACCTGCCACAGAAAAAAACACCGAGTCACAAGAAGAGGTTAGATTTCTCTCCTACAATCTCCGGAACTATCTCACCATGCGGCGGTATTCCGATGGAAAATCTTCCTACACCAGTAAACCAGAAGTAGAGATAGAAGCTCTGCTCAGCGTCATCACCGCAAGTAAGCCAGATATCCTCGGTATCTGTGAGATTGGCAGTGAAAAAGACCTTGCAGACTTTCAGCAGCGTCTTGCCGCACAAGGTGTTAAACTCCCATACACGCATCATATCCAAGGATCAGACAGCGTGCGTTCACTCGCTATTCTGTCCAAGTATCCCGTCAAAGCACACCCCAAGCCTGCGGACAGCGACTACATCCTTGAAGGGAAACAATTTTTTATTGGTCGAGGTATTCTCGATGCCAGTATTCAAGTAGCAGGAAAAGATATTCGCTTTCTTGGTGTCCACCTAAAGTCCAAACGCCCTATCAAAGAAGCTGATCAGGAAATGATGCGCCGCAATGAAGCCGCACTCCTGCGCAAACATATCGATCAAATTCTCAAAGCAGATAAAAAAGCCCACCTCGTGGTCTATGGAGACTTTAACGACACCAAACGCACCAAGACGGTTTACAGTATCAAAGGCAGGTCAAACAGTAGCATCCGGCTTGAAATGTTAGACCCCGCAGACTCTCGTGGTGAATTATGGACGCACCACTGGAAGCGTGAGGACATTTACTCACGTATTGATTTCTGTATGGTCAGCCTGGCCTTAGCGCCACACATTAACCGAGAAGCAAGCTGTTTACTTGATCCCGATAATTGGGCGGTGGGCAGTGATCACCGTGCTATGCTGGTGGTTATCCGCTAGTGCCTTTATCCCAGATTAGGCATCAAGCTCTAAGGCTGCCTTCTGTGCCGCAGTCTTAGCTTCACCTTTTTTATGCTGCCCATCCTCAGATGCAGTTAGACGCATACCTACTGGCTTGGATACCCCAAAGTCCTCCATGGTGACACCATACATCATATCAGCACGTGCCATTGTCCGCTTACTATGTGTTACAATGATAAACTGCGAGTTATCAATAAACTTATCAAGCACACGTAGGAAACGTCCAATATTTGCTTCATCCAGTGGCGCATCAAGCTCATCCAATACACAAAATGGGCTAGGCTTGATCTGGTAGATGGAAAATAGCAGCGCAACCGCGGTCATCGAGCGTTCACCACCAGAAAGCAAACTAATGGACTGTAGCTTTTTACCGGGAGGCTTAGCGATGATATCAATACCGCTTTCGAGCGGGTCATCCTTATCAACAAGCACGAGATTCGCGGTGGCTTTATCACCAAAGAGCACTTTAAACATACCGGTGAAGTTCTTAGCTACCTGATCGAAGGTCTCTGTGAAACGTTTTTTGGTCTCTATATTAATACGCTCAATTACCTCAACGAGTTCTGTTTTCGAGTTAACAAGATCATCGTGCTGGTTACGGAGATTGTTGTGAAGGTCTTCAAGTTCGTCATACTCCTCAATGGCATCTACGTTAACAGGTCCCATGGAGTCGATCTTACGTTTGAGATCGGTAACTATCGTATCCACAAGATCCCAGTCCGGACCAACATCTCCTGGGAGATGATCGATATCCACCTTAGCTGCCTCATCGTTCGGTGCAGGAGCCGCTACAACGGCTTCACCATCACTATCCTGACGGCGTCTCTCCTGACGTTCATGCGCTTTTGCACGCTCTTGCAAACAACTAAGGAGAGCATGGGAGTCTGGGCGGAAATGTTTAAGCTCCAGCTGATGACGCTCCATCACCATTTCATTCAGATTTTCTAACCTCAGGCCAATCTTAGTGGCAGCTACTTCCTCGCGTCCTTTCTGCTCGGTGATTTTTGAACATTCACGGCGTAGTTCAGAGAGTTCTTTTTCACTGATTTCAATCGCCTGATGAAGCCCCCCACGGCTAGCTGAAGTCTCTTCCAACAACGTCTCAAGATCCTGAGCCTCAGCAGTGTGAGTTTCGATGGTATCTTCTAACGTGGCATTTTCAGTAAGAGCTGCCTGCATACGCTCATTGAAATTAGCGATTTCTTCATCACGCCGATGACTAATCTGGCGCAGCTCTTCAAGCCGTGCCGCCATTGGCGAGCGTTGCTGCTCGGCAGCCTCCAATGCCTGACGTTCTACGGCAAGGCTGGTGCGGAACTCTTGAAGCTGCGCAGTGGCCTCATTCTCACGGCGGCTAGCTTCCTCAAGCTCACCAGCTAGCTTGACTTGATCTGCCTCTAAACGCTCCATACGTGAACGCGCACTAGCAAGATCTGCCTCAAGTTCCTCTCGCCCACTGAAGGCACTTTCCTCACGTTGGCGGATGTCATTACGCTCCCATTCCACACTAGAAATCTTAGTCTCTAATGATTCCACTTCACGGTTTGCCAAAGTGAGCTGACCTTGCAAAGTGGACTCCTCCACACGCGCTTGCTGGAGACGGTCTCTGGCTGCCTCTGTAGCTTCACGCTGCTCCGCCACCTGCGTCTCTAATCCTGCTAGATGAGCACGGGCAGCTTCATCAGCAGATTCTAACTCCGCCACGGTAAGCTCGAGCGCACGAACTTCATTCTGCCGTTCTAAGACAGAATTCTGATCACCGCTACTCACCCCGCCACGTACCGCTCCTTCAGGGCTACAGACTTCACCACGCAAAGTAACCAAAGTGACATCAGGCAGCTCCTTACGCATATCTAACGCTAGACTGAGATCACGGACGATAAGCACCTTTCCTAATAAATGCTCCACCACCGATGTGACTTTGGAGTCTGCTTTGACTCGATCCATCGCCCAGGTCTCTGCGCCATCAGGCACGGTCATCATCTGGCCGGAGGATGAAGGCGCTACAAAATCTGCTGGGATAATGGCTGCTTCACCAAGCTTTTTCTCGGTAAGACGATCAATGATCGCTTGGGTGTAACTCTCGTCCGTGACTAGTACAGACTGCAAGTGACTCCCCAGAGCAGCTTCTACCGCAACGGTATACTCTGGCTCTACTTCAATCAGCCCTGCGAGTACCCCGCTCACACCATTACTAAAAAATTCTGGTTCATCAAGTCCCTTGAGAACAGCTTGGGTTCCTTTCTGAAAACCTTCTCCACTATCCACTAACTGCTTCAGCACATCAAGACGTGAGGAAGCGTTTGCCAGCTCTTTATGTGCACTCGCGGTATTATCTCTTGCCGCATCCAGATCACCACGAGAGTGCTGAAAATTACGCTCTGTGTGATCTTTTTCCTCTTCGAGTGAAGTAAGCTTACTACGGCGGCTCTCAAGATCAGAGGCAATATTCCCCTGCTCTAATAAAGCTTGTTCATGCTCAGCCTGGAGTCGCTCATTCTCTTCAGTGAGCTTACGTGAACGCTCACGGCTATTTTCCATCTGAGTCATCGCACTCTCGATTTTTGCCTGTCCGGCAGCGATGACACTCTGAGTGCTATTAGCCTCATTACGCAAACTGCGGAGAATACCTTCTTTTTCCTCACGTGCAGCACGCTCGGTGGCTACGCGGCTTTCATGCTCGGCGAGGTGTATCTGCTGAGATTCTATTCTCCCCGTGAGCTCCTCGAGCATTTTCTCCGCTTCGGCAAAGTCAAATTGCTGCTGCTGAAGTTTATCCTGAGCATCTTCAATATCGCTTTGGTTCTGAGTAACACGTGCTTCTAACTCACTCTGGCGTTCTTTATTAAACGCTATACGGCTTTCAGCAGCATTGGCGGCATTAGTATGTTCATTCAGCTGCTGACGGATATCAGAAAGTTCTGACTCAAGACTCTGAGCCGCATCACGTGCATCTACTACGGCTTGTTCTTTTTCTGGCAAACCAACTTCCAGCTCTGTCTCACGAACCTCTAACGAATGGATAGAAGTCTCTAGCTCTGAAAGTTCTGCACTGTATTCGGTAAACTTTCGGTGAGCTAAATGAGTATCGAGCACCCTTACATCTGTAGCGAGTTCTTGATAACGACGTGCCTTAGCGACCTGCCGTTTCAGAGAGTTCATTCGGCGTTCCTGTTCGGCAAGTACGTCTGAGACGCGAAGGAGATTGGCCTCTGTATACTCAAGCTTTCTCAGGGCTTCTTTTTTTTCCTTTTTAAACTTAGTGATGCCAGCTGCTTCCTCGAACACTGTACGCCTATCCTCAGGCTTGGAGCTAAGCAGCATATCGATCTTACCTTGCTCCATAATGGAGTAAGACGTCCGGCCAATGCCTGTATCCATAAATAGCTCATGAATATCTCGAAGCCGACACAGTGTGCCATTGATCCGATACTCTGATTTTCCATCGCGATAGACGCAGCGGGTGATCGCCACTTCGTTATAGTCCACCTTCAACGTCTCTTCACAATCTGCGAGCGTCATCGTCACCTCGGCCATACCAAGGGCGGCACGCGCACGGCTGGTGCCACTTTTATCCGTGCCATTAAAAATAACATCCGCCATTTCTCCCCCACGCAATGCCTTTGCGGAAGTTTCACCCAGCACCCAGCGAATCGCATCCACTACATTCGATTTCCCACAGCCATTTGGTCCCACAATCCCAGTGACGCCTTGTGGATGAAATTCAAATTTAGTTTTGTCAGCAAAGGACTTAAAACCGTGGAGATCGAGAGATTTGAGATACATGGTTGTGCTATAAAAAAATTAAAAGGACAAAGGCGAGACACGCTCGGTGAGTTCCTGCCACTCTAATGAGGAATTATTCTCCCACCAAGTGAAATCCTTCATTTACAGCATATATAGTGTGTTTGAAATATTATTACACAATATATTGTGTGTTTAGGTAATTAAGGAAAATGAACTAATAAGCGAATATGGGCGAAAAACGCTTCTGCTCACGGCCTTCATCGCCGTAACAAAAAAGGCAGAACTCATGATGATTCCCTCTTGTTTCCTTGAGTATCTATCTCTAGCAATGCGCTATGCAACTGACGCATCGCTGGCTGGGACAAGGCGTGGATTTCCAAAAAGGATTGGAAATCCAGCAGCAGGTAGTGCAAGCGATCCTTGATGGGAAATCAAAAGATCAGCTACTCTCTCTGGAACACACACCAGTTTATACGATTGGGCGCACCCGTGATCAAAGCTCCCTAGGCCCCCAAGCAATGATGCTTCCCCATCCTACCGTTGAGATTAATCGCGGAGGGCAGGCAACTTACCATGGCCCAGGACAACTCGTAGGCTATCCTATTCTTGATCTGAAACCGCTCGGAAAAGATCTCCATGCTTATATCCGAGCGATTGAAGAAGCCCTCATTAAAACCTGTGCGGTCTATGATGTGATTGCCTCCAGACGCGAGGGACTGACTGGAGTTTGGGTAGACAACAGAAAATTAGCGAGTATTGGTGTGGGTGTTAGAAAGTGGATTAGTATGCATGGCTTTGCCATAAACATCAGCAAGGAATCGCTAACTGGATTCCTCTCCATTACCCCTTGCGGTATTGATGGTGTGGCAATGACAAGTCTGGAAAGCGAATGCGGCCATAGCGTTCAAGTAAAAGAGTTTGCAGATCTCTGTGCTGAGCACTTGGCTAGCTCCTTAAAAAACCTCCAGATCTCATCCTGAAAGATCGAGGAAGTCGTTCTAAACCCCCTCTGAACTGGCTACAGCAGGCTTTCCAAGGTTCTCGGAATCACCCTCCGTGCTGTTTTCGTCTTGCACAGAACCAGCCTGTTTCGCTTTGGCAGATTCACTGATAATGCGGCGCTCCTGCTCATGGTTAACTGTTTTCCCCTGGCTCATAGCCACACCGAGCCAGCGGAGTTCATAGCTATTATCCATGGCTACTTTCACCATCATCGTAAGTGGGACGGCAAGAAGCATACCCAAAGGACCCCAAACATAACCCCAGAACAACACCGAGATCACAATCACCACAGTGGACAGACCAAAACGCCTGCCTAATAGAGCTGGCTCAATGAAATTCCCCAGAAAACCATTAATCAGCAGATAACCAAATGCCACCGCGATCGCATGCCGCATATCATGAATTAACAAAGCGAGAATCACTGGCGGAATCCCAGCAATAATCGAGCCTACAGCGGGAATGTAGTTTAACGCAAAAGCAAGGATACCCCAGAGTAGAGGGAAATCAATTTCAGCTGCCCAGCAAAGCAATCCTGCCAGACCACCGGTAGCGATACTAATCATCGTCTTAATACCTAGATACTTCTGGATATCACGTGTGGCACTAAGCATCCGCTGAAGGTTCGGGCCTTTGGCATCGATAATAGCCTCAAAACGCCGGCTAAACATCCGTGCCTCGCTGAGCATAAACACAAGAAGGATCAGAACAATAAATGATACCTTAATCGTATCTAAAACTTTACCCAACAATGACGCGATATTTTCCTTGAAGAAGGCACCAATTTTTTCTGCCGTTAGGAATTTTTTCACCTCTTCTTGTGCCCCTTCCACCTGCCACTCTTCAAGCTGAGCTCCACCAGATAGGGCTACTTCATACATCTTCGCTCCATATTGCTCAAGCCTGTCACCCTCAGCCAAATCATTAATCAACAAGGCTCCCACCACCATGATTCCAGAAAGAAATGCAAACACGACCATCACTGTGGTCAGCACGGCAAAAAACCGTGGCACCTTATGCACACGTAGCCAGTTGGTGATTGGGAAGCTCACCGCCGCGATAAAAAATGCGAGAAAAACTGGGAGAAAAAATGTTTGCGCCAACTTCAAGCCTGTCACCACCAATACCACTGATGCAAGCAACAGCATAACTTTATAGGCTTCAACAGGTTTAGCAGGCACAGCGGGAATAATTACAATGGTCAAAAATCGTTTATCTTACAGCGGAAAATACTACCGTCAAATGATCAACAGACACAACATACCCGTACTGAGACGTGCAAGCAATGGAATCATTCAATTATTCGATAAAAAAATCCTCTCTCCTCAATGAAGACTCCGCCAGCTGAGGCTTGCTAGTTTTTTAAAAAATGCCTAACGTATACGACATGAAATCTCACGAGGTGCTAAAGAAAGCCTTTGACCAGAGCAGCCCTAAGGCAATCGCAGCTGATTTAGGCGTCTCCTTATCGTTAGTTTATAAGTGGGCACAGGAGCAGTCAGAAGTAGGATCGGGCAGCAGGAATCCATTAGATAGAATTCTTGAAATTCAAAACCACACACAAGATCATGGCATGATCGAGTGGTTATGTGAGCAGACTGGAGGATACTTCGTCAGAAACCCAGCGAGCGACTGCGAGCAAGGCTATGAGGTATTACCTGCCACTACTGAAATTGTGGGGCAGTTCTCAGGCCTCCTCGCGCGGATCTCTCAGGCCGCCTTGGATAACTCCATCACCCCTGACGAAGCGGAGGAAATCCGGCAGTGTTGGGATAAGCTAAAGAGCTTCGGTGAAGGCTTTGTTCGCTGCTGTGAAGAAGGAGACTTTGAGCTCATGCAGCAGGACAAAGAAGAGACCGAGGAAAAAAAACCTCGCTCGACTTTATATTAATCAAGCTGCACATTTCTTCATCTCAACCTGATGACCCCACGCCAGTATCTTTTCGCCCGTAATCTGCTATTTCGTCTCGATGCCGAAAAAGCTCACCACCTGTCATTGGATGCCCTCCGCCAGCTTGAAAGACTAAACCTGTTAGGATTACTCACTGGCAATAACCCTACCAGCACACCAGTCCAGTGTATGGGACTTACATTTCCTAACTGCATAGGCTTGGCCGCAGGATTGGATAAAGAAGGCAACTGCATTGATGCTCTTGGCAGACTTGGGTTTGGCTCTGTGGAAATAGGCACCATCACTCCAAAACCTCAGGAGGGAAACCCTCAACCTCGGCTATTTCGTATCATTGATCGAGAGGCGATCATTAACCGCATGGGGTTTAACAACCCAGGTATTGATAGCGGAGTCAGTAATGTAGCCGCCTCTCATAGCTTTCGCAAACAAGGAGGCATCGTAGGATTTAATATTGGTAAAAATAAAGTCACCCCCAATGAAAACGCAGTGGATGACTACCTCAAGTGCCTACGTGGCGCATGGGATGTGGCAGACTATATCACGGTGAATCTATCCTCACCTAACACCCCAGGATTACGTGACCTCCAGGCGGCAGATGAAACTGCGCGACTATTAGAAACCCTCAAACATGAGCAGGAGAAACTCACAGCAGCAAGTGGTAAGCACGTCCCCATTGCGCTGAAAGTAGCTCCTGATCTTGAGCCACAGCACATCGCTGACCTCTCTCAAGTCTTTCTCGATGGAGGACTTGATGGACTTATTGCCACTAACACCACCATTAGCCGTAGCGAAATAGCGGACTGCGATTTTGCATCACAAGCAGGTGGCCTCTCAGGAGCCCCACTCACACCACGAGCCACAGATGTCATTGCAGACTTCTACAGCCATCTAGGCGATCAGGTCCCCATTATCGGAGTAGGCGGCATCATGACGGCGGAACATTCGCAGGCCAAACTCAAAGCGGGTGCCAAACTCATTCAGATCTACACGGGCTTTATCTACAAAGGCCCGCCACTGGTGCGTGATATCTTAAAAGCTGTGAAATAACACTCCTCGTGAATTGATAGAACATCTTACGCACCTATGCCTGGCATCTCCTCCGCCACTTGCAGGGTGCGGTGTTTACTCAGTCTTGCCTCATTGGCGAAGCTCGGCCAGTCATTGATTGCTGCGATCACATTTTCAATCGTCTGGTTCACTTGGCGCACACCTTGAGATTCACCAAGGCGCTGTAAATCAGCACGCGTTACATCCATACTTTTGCCATTCACAGAAGCTGCACGCATACCACTTACCAGTGGATTCGATGTCCGCGTAAGATCATACGCAGGTGATACGAGCCACCGCCCATCAGGCTGCATGAGAAAGGCGTGGTTCTTTGCATGATCATCATCATTACCAGCTAGTATGTTAAAACATGCACGCCGGAAAATCTCCTCCACCTCTGACTCACTACCAGTAAGCACTCGGGTCAAATCCATTAAATCTCCATACTCCAGCCCGCCCCTAACAGGAGTATGACTAATACCCGAATAGGTATGGATATGTCTACGCGTCTTCCCTGGACGATCAAATCTCTTGGAAAGAAAATGATGCGTTCCGTCCTTACCTTCAAGCAAGTGGGTGTGTGCCATATGGATACCTGCTGCACGGGCCATAAGTGAGTATGCGTATTCTTCTTTGCCATTTTCATACTCTGGATCCAAATCAAACTTCAACAACCAGCGTGTATAACCTGATGGAAGCAGCCCCCCACCAGCCACAGATTCGGTAAAGTCGTCATTAAAACCTAATAATACTTTCGGCTGCGCACCTCCTGGAGAAAGCCCAGATCTCAGTAAACCAGGGAGCATATCCCCCGTTTCACCATAAATAAAAGAATGTGCATTACTCACCAGCTCCGCCACCTCCACAGTGAGCTCATCTCTAAAGCTATCCGTACACGCAGATGGTAAATAACCTATTGCCCCCATCGCATGCCTGCCAGTGCACGCAAGCTTCTGTAAGGATGTCACCTGATTCCAAGGAATACCTTTATCACCAAAAAACCGCCTCATCATCTGCTCTCCCCACCAGTCCGGCAGACTATCTGAAAAAAGCCCAAAAAGCCCATCATACTGCGGCGTAGGAGTGGTTACTGAACCCTGCAGCGAAGTAGGCAGGTAAACTGGTGAGAGCTCGATGCCTCTTTTCACCCAGTCCTGATTGTATTCAAAAAAGATTCTTCCATCTTTCGCCTCAGCAAGTGCTCCAATCACTTTCCGCTCACCGCCGCCCAAATATAATACCTCCACTCTCATAATGAACTATGTAAGCTGCCAGAATGCATGGCTGTTGATTTCCGAGGGGCGCGTTGCCTTTGGGTCCGCTCAACATCATCAAGTGAATCATAACTTTTTTGCTCTGCAAAAAGAAAACGTAGCTCGCCATCCAGATCGAGAGCCACAGCTACCTTAGCCAGCCGCTGCAACGAGCCCTTACCTTCATGCTCCATAAGCTTCAGCGTGGAAATACTAAGCCCTGCCCGCATGGCTAGCTCCTCCTGCGTCCAGCCCTTAGCCAGCCGCTGCCGCCGAAGCCGACGACCAATCGCCCCAATGAGGGTATTAGGATTCCTTAACTTAAGAGATGATATTTTATCCATAAAATATAAATCTGCCACTTTCAGACAAAATAACAACTATTAAATCAATCTTAACACTTCATGGAACAAATCCACAAACCGTTTTCTAGACCTATTTGTAACAATGAATCACAAGCAGTTTGCCAGCGTTCTTAATTCGATGTAGTCAGAGGGCATGCAGATTCAGAGTGCCACATTCGAAACCAGTAGCCCAGACCTTGAAAGCTGCCCAGAGTCCACACTTGCCGAGTTTGCATTCATTGGTAGATCCAATGTCGGTAAGTCATCGTTAATCAACATGCTGACTAAAAAGAAAGATCTCGCGATAGTTTCCAGCAAACCAGGTCGCACACGTTTGATTAATTTTTTCCTTATTAACAAAAAGTGGACATTAGTTGACCTCCCCGGCTATGGCTATGCCAAGGCATCAGGCAGTGCTCGTAAGAAGTTTCAGGAGTTAGTGACAGACTATTTACTGCACAGGCCCAATGTCAGCTGCGTGTTTGTACTGATCGACTCCCGCCTAACACCGCAAAGGATCGATTTAGAATTCACCCAGTGGTTAGTGAAGTGCGAAGTTCCTTTTGTTCTTATTTTCACCAAGACAGACAAAAGTAAGCCACGCGTAGTGGAGCAGAATATCGAGCTATTTAAAGAAGGTATGAGTGAATTCTGTAATGGGCTCCCGAGAATTTATCAATGCTCAGCGAAAACCGATCATGGCCGTGGTGAGGTGCTGCATTTCATCGATGAAGCTGTCCGGCTACGCAGTTAATCAGCCTATTATTCCACGATGCCAAAGGCAGCTAGTGCATCTAGCATTTCCTGACGTGCATCACCCACTTCAGGGATGACCTTGCCAGTGATCTCTTCTGATTTTGACTTATAGAGATCACTAACAGCCATCATCGCATCCACCGGCACTTTAAAAATCCTCCCCACTTCATCACGCTCATCCATACGCTCTTTATTCAGCAGGACATCGGCATCAGGCACAGCTTCACAGAGAAACTTACGGAACATCTCCTTGGAGTTCTCCACGATACGGCCTTGCTCATAGGATGATTTCTCCCAGTAGCGAGATGAATCCAAGGTTCCTACTTCATCGATATAAATCATCACATGACCATCGCCAGCAGCATCAGGCACGTAGCCAAACTCAAACTTCGTATCTACCAAGAGCTGCCCAGCAGCCTCAGCCTGATTAGCAATGATTTGAAATCCCTCAGAGAGAAGTTTTTCATACTGACTAACGTCTCTCTCTGCACGAAAGGCAAAAGCCTGATAGTTCTCCAAAATCTGCTCACGGCTTACATCGACATCATCTTTTTCCGGCACACCCGCAACACCGGTTAACACACCCTTCGTAGAAGGAGTGATCAGAAGTTCACTGAGACGCTGGCCATTTTCCAAACCTTCAGGGAGCGCAATACCACAGATACTGCGCTGGCCTTGCTGGTAGCCACGCCACATGCTACCCGTCATATACTGGCGCGCAATCCCCTCCACCATCACTGGCTGCGCTTTTTGCACAATCCAGACCAAGGGATGGGGTGACTCCAGAATATGGTTACCCGCCAGCCCTGCTTGTTCAAATTTTTCAAACCAATGCAGCGCGGTAGCATTCAGTGCTGCCCCTTTACCAGGCACACCTAACAACCCATCTTCACCTTGCCAGATAATCTCATAAGCAGAGATTCGATCACTAATCACCATCACCGCTAGCTGAGTCCCCGGTGCTACTGGGTAGCTGCGCTCTTCACAGAGCCTAGCGCTGTCCTCTTTTGTTAGCCAGTAGACTGAGCGAACTTTTCCACTATGCACACTGCCTTCATGTCTAATAGGGAGATCATCTGTCTTGGCGATGGCGAGGTGTGATAAACTCATAATTGTTCGTGGTATATCTTAGATCTGCGGCGGCATGGAAAAAACCTCCCCTCTCCGAGAGTTCAAACTTTATGGTAAAGCACGGTTTTACAGAGAGTTTTTCTAGGCGAGCCACGTTGAGCGGTCAATTGAAACCCTCCATGGTGTGGAAAAACACCTTACTTCCACTCAGTTTCGCTCGACATATCAGCAATTGGATTTCAACTTAACCTCATGCGAGAAACCACTGACAACATCAAAGCATTTCTCGAATTTATTGCTCTGCAATTCATCGATCACCCCGAAGAAGCCCAGCTGCGCGTAGCCGAAGTGGATGAAAACCATGTCCGCTTCAGACTCATTGTTGCACAAAGTGACGTTGCCATGCTTATAGGCCGCAATGGTTTCACCGCCAGTGCTATCCGTAATGTCATGAAAGCTGCAGCTCTCCGTGAAGGTATGCATGCTAGCTTACAGATCCATTCTCACGAAGAGGAACGCCAGCGCATGGCTGCTATTGAGGCAGGTGAGATTATCGAAGACGGCAAAGATCTATAATCAGCTCATTGTGGGAAAACCTGCACGCCATCCTTAATTTCCACTTTCGTAGTTCGTTTTTCCTTATACATTAACGACATCATGCCAAGTAAGCGTCTCTTTCACCATCTACGCTTGCTGCTTGTTATTACTTTCGGTGTCATCATTGGCACCCTGGTAGGTGGAGTGTATTACATTAACCAAACTGGCATGAACGCTCAATGGCGCGGAAAAATCGCCCAAGAGTTAGAAAATATCGGCATCATCGCAGACTTTCAAAGTTTAAGGATTGAGCCCACTCGCGGCTTGGTAGCAGGAGGTGTCTGCATTTATTCCGATAGCAGCCGGAAAGATATCATCGCACAACTCGAACACCTCGTCATCGATGTGGATAAAACCAAGCTTATGCGTGGTAAATTGAGAGTGAACAAAGTTTCACTAAGAACAGCAAACATCTCCCTCCCCATTGATCCTGATGATCCAGAAGGACCAAGAATCCTCATGAACGAACTTCAGGGCGATCTGAGACTCCCTGATAAAAAAACCATCGATGCCCGCAATGTCTCTGGTAGGGTTGCAGGTATTCAACTTGAGTTAGATGCACGTATCTGGAGCGAACACCTCGTTAAAAAACAGCCAGAAACCATGAAGGACATGCGCATTGCTCGAGTAAAAACCATCGCTCGCATCATTCAAGAAATTCAAGCATGGCAATGGCCTGATAACTCTCCACCTATCCTTCAACTCTATCTTGAAGGAAATATGGACAATCCTGACTCAGCCCGGCTCGACTTCACCCTTACAGCCACTGAACTTGAGCGCGATGGAGTGGTGCTCAACGACATCGAAATCCGCGGTGACTACAAAAATAAATTAATCACACTCGATGAAATCAAACTCGGAGACGGCGCTGGGAAAATAGACGCCCAAGCAGACTTCCACACCACCACCCGCAGTGGTCGTTTTTCCGCAGATTCATCGCTTCATATTCAGATGCTAGCGCGCAAAGTCTTTGGTGTTGGTATTCTCCAACAAATCACCTTTTCCACACCCCCGAAAATTCAATGCCTTGGCACCATTAAGCTAAATGAAAAGCTCCAGCCTCAAATACAAGTCACTGGCCAGGCACACGTGAAAGGCTTTAGCTGCCTTGGCACACACTACACACAGCTCGATACTAACTTCTCTGCACAAGACAATGACTTTTTTCTAACAGGACTTCATATTACACATCCCAAGGGTGAGCTCAAGGGACGCATCCTTCTCAAAAAAGACAACATCCGCTATGAAGCTGACTCCACACTACCACCAGCCGCCTATCTAGCATTCATCAGGGATTCTCCCATCGCCAATGCTCTGAATAATGCGGACTTCCACCCAGATGCCACCATCCACATCACTTCAAAGGGCACGATGAACCGTAGTGACATCACAGACTGGGCTGCCAGCGGCACCGCCAAAATCGAACATTTCTCCTACTTGGATGTTCCTATACACAGCCTCAGCGGCAACTATGAAATGAGTACTCTGCATTCACATTTCACCGATATCGATGCCCTCTTAGACTACACAAACTACTGGCTCCGCAAACGTCACGGAGGCTCTCCCTCTGCACGCGCCAGTGTAGATGCCATCACCATTGATCGCACCGAGGAAACGGTCCGTCTATCCAATATTAAAACCACTGCTTGGCCAGCACCTATCGTCCAGCTCTTCGTTCCCAAGGTGGCCAAACATATCGAAACCTACCGCTTCCACAGACCCCCTAACCTCACCGCCAGTGGTGTATTCGGCCTACGGAAAAATGATCCACGCACGGACTTTAAAATCAATGCGAACTCCCCTGGAAATATGAACTACGATTTTCTAGGCAAAGCGCTCAAACTCCAGCGCCTCAAGGGCAAAGTGCGGATCAAATCTGATCGCGTAGAAGTTAGCAACCTCTCATTTAGCACCTTTAAAGGCACCAGTAAGGGATTTATAACCGTCCTCACCTCCTCAAAAAATAAATCTAAATACACTGGAGGCTTCCAGTGGTCACGGCTTCATTTAAAGGAAATAGGCAAGCTTTATCAATTTGAAAAAGCTGAACGCGGCCTCCTAACAGGACGACTCGATTTCACTGGCCAGGCCGATAATATCGCACGCTTTAATGGCAAAGGAAATATTGCACTAGAGCGTGGTAATCTTTTCTCCGTTCCCATGCTCGGCCCACTATCTCCGATCATCGGAACAGTGTTAGGAAAACGCAACCCTACACAGCAGCAAGCAGAAGATGCCTCTTGCTCCTTCCTGATCCGTAACGGAGTAGTGCACTCTAATAATTTCTTAGCCACCACTCGCTCATTGAAGTTTACCGGTGAGGGTAAAATCGATCTCAAACAAAAAAACATGGATCTATTAGTCCGTATGAACGCACGAGGCCTCTTTAGTGTGCTCTCCTTACCACTAAGGCCATTTATGGGGCTGTTTCAATTCCAAGGCACTGGCTATGTCATGAAGCCTCAATGGCGCACTGTGATTTTTACCAATCCCCAACGTGGCAAAAATGATCCCATTTTCAGAAAGCCACCCAAGGCTAGATTAATCAGGGAGTAAGCCTACACATTACAACATTAGATTTTGAAGGCCATGTTGTCAGTGCAATCAACACAAGCTCTCAACTCTTATTTTTCAATGAAAGTAATGGCAGTATTTCGAGAAATCTAAATATATATTCAGGGTTTAAACGCACCCCATATCATTCCTACTCCACCGATAACAATCACCGCAGGAAACCAAACTGTATACCCAGCGGCCTTGGTATCATGCTCAAGAATAGCACGTTCAGGCTGCTCAGGATTTACCCACGCAATGTGCTCAGATCCAGCTGCATATTGCTTCGCAAGCTCCGCCACAGCCTCAGCTTCTCTAGTCCATTTCGCACCACGGGGTGAGATAGTATCTGAGGTATATTCTGTACCTTGGTAGTTGTATCCAAAAAGAATATTCAGCCTAAACTCACGTGCTGCACCTGAGAACTGACGTTCATCAATAACCGAGCGTAACACCAGTGCCTCAGTCTGGGGCCACGTACGGCTCTCTTTGGCATTCTGATAACTCCGGATCATTAACCAACTAAATGTCCCTGCTACCAAAATCAACATCACACCGATCAGGCAGAGAAAAAGTTGACCTGCACGGCTATCAGAACGTTTCATAGCACATCAGCTACCTTGGAACAGCTACAAGATCAAGCGCTTCAAGCATGAACAAGAAGAACAGAATCCACAACAGCCCCTTTTTGAGTCATATCTGAAATCACCACCAAGGGAGTGCCAGCATCGATATCATGTTCGTTTTTTAACATTTCCACCGCAGTAGCCAGCGTATCTCCAGGCTCTTCACTGAAGTCAATCCTACGAGCAGTCACCCCTCTCCCTAGATTAACCTGACGACAAATAACGGCCTCTGGCGCAAACGCATAAATAGGCGAATGAGGCCGTAGTAAAGCCGTCTGCACAGGCATAAACCCACGCCGTGTAAATACCAAGATCCGTGCATCAGGAATAGAATCCGCTAACTGCACCGCAGCACGCACCGTCTTCTGACGTTCCGTTCGCAGCAACGCCTCCGCCCCATACCCCATCCCTCCACTACGCTCAATTCTGGTAGCGATACGATCCAATATTTCCACACACTCCACAGGGTATTTCCCCACACTCGTCTCCCCACTAAGCATCACAGAATCTGCCTCTTCAAAAACAGCATTAGAAACATCCGTCACCTCCGCACGTGTAGGCAGAGGATTAGCAATCATCGATTCTAACATATGTGTAGCCACAATCACACGCGTCCCAAGCCGTAAACAACGCTTCACAATCTTACGCTGAATAATCGGAAGCTCCTCAATATTAACCTCAATACCAAGATCCCCCCTAGCCACCATAACCACATCAGACTCAGAAATAATATCGTCAATATTCCTAACAGCTTCCTGATCTTCTATTTTCGAAACAATTTGTGCATGTCCACCACCTTCCACCATAGCAGCCCTCAGCTGCCTCACATGATCTGCATCACGCACAAAGGAACCAGCAATAAAATCACACCCCACATCACATGCCAGTGCAAGATCAAGCCGGTCTTTTTTTGTTAGCGCAGGAAGATTTAACCTCACACCAGGCAGGTTAATATGCCGCCGACTTCCCATCATGCCCCCAGTCTTTACTTCACACAGAATATTGGATGCATTCACTTCTTTAATCAACATCAAGAACCCTCCATTATCCACGATCAAACGATCACCCTCAGATACATCCCCCATTAAACCCGCATAATTAACCGTAGTAGAAAGCGGTAGGGTAGCTTCAGCATCCTTTTTGCGAAATTCCACCATGTCTCCCTTTTTTAAATCCAAATCTTCCTCTAAATCCCCCGTCCGGATGGAAGGCCCCTGCAAGTCACAGAGAATGGATGTATGACTGCTTAACCGATCCGAGATCGCCCGAATCCGCGGACAAATATCACGCACCCACTCATGCTTTGCGTGGCTCATATTAAGCCGGAAAACATTAGCACCAGCTAGGATCAGAGCTTCGAGAACTTCATCTGATTCCGTAGCAGGGCCGAGGGTACAAATAATACGCGTCTTGCGGTGTTTCCGATTCATATTCGAGAACATAGAGGATATCCGAGGTAACTTACAATTTACAAATTCCCCGAATACAAATCAATCTCCTCCTCCTGACCGTTTACCAAAATAGCGCCCACAATCACGCCACAAAAAAACGCATTCAATTATTTTCATTTCACACATCATCATCGCTTGACGAAAGCCATCCGATATGTTCCAACTACGCCCGTCGCCCGCCGACACATCGTTTAGGACCGATGGCTGAGTGGTCGAAAGCGCTCCCCTGCTAAGGGAGTATACCCCAAAAGGGTATCCAGGGTTCGAATCCCTGTCGGTCCGCCATTTTACCCACATTGCAAATTTGTGATACGGGATCCCCCCCCCCCAATAGACCTCTTATAATACCAATCGTTAAATTTTTCTGGTATTTTAGGTGGAGATTAGATGTTTGCTTGATGACGCATCCAGCCATCACCATCCAAGGAGAGAATTTTCTCAGGGGTAGCCCACAATTTCTTAAGCCAATGTGTTGCTGCCTCCAAAAGTTCATCAAGCGAACCCCACCGACGATTACAGAGCCAGTCT